>JANXRZ010000271.1 GCA_025352885.1 Pseudomonadota bacterium
TGCACTTGAACTTGTACTCGACCTGGGCACCCGGGAAGTGATGCAGGACGACCTGCATCATGGTGAACTTGTAGAGGTCGGTGTCCAGCAGCGACTGAATTATCAAAAGCTTCTCCTCGGCGGCCGATTGTAAACCGTCGCTTACCGCGTCGACGCCGCCAGGCGGGCGAACTTGCGTTTTTACCTATACTGGATATAATTACACTGTTATAAGCCACAGTAGAGGCCGTGTCATGGAAGCGCTCACCGACCGCCAGTCCGAGATCCTGCAACTGATCAGGGAACTCACGGAGATTTCCGGTTTCCCCCCGACGCGCGCAGAAATCGCCGAGCGCATGGGTTTTCGCTCCGTAAACGCCGCCGAGCAGCACTTGCGCGCGCTCGAGAAGAAAGGCGCGATCGACATCCTCTCAGGCGCTTCGCGCGGGATCCGCGTGAACGACCCAAAGTCAGGCGCGCGGCCCATGCGGCTCATGGAACTTCCCGTGGTCGGGCGTGTAGCCGCTGGCGCGCCCATCCTGGCCGAAGAGAACGTGCAGGCGCATTACCAGGTCGACCCGAACATGTTCACGCCGAGGGCCGACTACCTGCTCAAGGTCAAGGGCCTGTCCATGCGCGACATCGGCATCCTCGACGGGGACCTGCTGGCGGTCCACAAGACTTCGGAGGCGCGCACCGGGCAAGTCGTTGTCGCCCGCATCGCCGACGAAGTGACGGTGAAGCGCCTTCGCCGACGTGGCCACGCCGTCCAGCTCGTGGCCGAGAACCCGGAGTTCGAGCCGATCGAGCTCGACCTGCGTACGGACGAACTCGCAATCGAAGGCATAGCGGTGGGCGTCATTCGCAACGGGCGCAGCTTCTAGCACCACAGCCGGTCCGGCATTTAATCGATTCGTCCGTCCGCCGGGGACGGAGCGAAGGCCTTTCCCCCTATAATTGCGCCCAGCATGGCCGCAATTCAAATAACCAGATCCGCAGACAGCGCCCGCGACCGCGGGGACCGCACGCGCGTCCTCGCCGACCAGGTCGAGCTGCTCTATCGCCAAGCCCCGCTCGGCATCCTCGTCACGGTCATCATCGGCAGCATCCTCGCCTTCGAGCTCTACTCATCGGCCAAGATCGGCGAACTGGTCATTTTCTGGGCGATGCTCATGTTGGTGGTGTCGGCGAGCCGGTTCGCCCTGGTCGTCGGTTACCGCAAGGCGCAAAACCGCAACACCGCACCCGAGATTTGGCTGAGGCGGTTTGCCATCGGCGCGCTGGGCGCCGGCGTCACCTGGGGCTTTGCCGGGGCCGTGTTTTTCCCGGGCCACACCGACGAGCAGCAGGTCTTCCTCGCTTTTGTGCTGGCCGGCATGTCCGCCGGGGGATTGCCGCTCTTCTCCGCCGTCTGGTGGGTATACGCCCTGTTCGTAGCCGGCGTAATGGTGCCGTTCGAGGTGGTGCTGCTGACCTTCGGGTCGCGGTTATTCACAGAACTGTCGTTCATGATGCCGATTTTCTTCGCGATCAACGTATCGGTCGCATACCGCCTGAACCAGGTATTCGTCTCCGGATACCGACTGCGCGTGTCCTACGGCCGACTGACTGAGGATTACACCCAGCTCAACCAGCGCCTCGAGCACCAACTCGTGGAACTCGAGGAAGTGCGCCGTCAGGTGGAGGCGTCCGGGCGCAAGCTCGCCCTGTTTGCCGAACGCGCGCCGATTGCGGTGCTGGAGCTCGACACCGAGGGCCGCATCAAGGAGGTCAACCGCGAAGCTGAAAATCTCTTCGGCTACCCGGCAGGAGAGCTCATCGAGCAAGGCGCGTCGATCAAGATTCTGGTGCGCCCTTCAAACCACCATGAATTCGACGCCCGCTGGCAGAACCTGCTCGAAAAACGCGAATCCGTGGCCGGGCTCAAGATCAGCAACCCGCGGCGAGACGGCATCGAGGTCGTCTGCGAGTGGACGGTCACCCCACTGGTCAACCCGGACGGCAGCATCATCTCCGTCATCGCGCAAGGCCGGGACATCACCCAGCAGCTCGAGGCAGACAGGCTGAAGCAGGAGTTCACTTCCACGCTCTCGCATGAACTGCGCACGCCGCTCACCTCCATCATCGGGTCCCTGCAGCTGGTGAACGCGGGCGTTCTGGGCGACCTGAATGCGGACCAGGCCGAGCTGACCGAGGTGGCCGAGCGCAACGGCCAGCGCCTGCTCGACCTCATCAACGACATCCTCGACATCGAGAAGATCGAATCGGGCAAGCTGACACTCTTCTCCGAGCCCATGCCCATGGACGAGCTGCTGAGCGAGTCGGTCAAGCTGAACCAGGGGTTCGCCGACCGCTACAAGGTGAAGCTTGCGACCAGGGGCGTCCAGCCGGACATCGTCGTCAACGCCGACAGAAAGCGCCTGCTGCAGGTAATGACGAACCTCATCTCGAACGCCGCGAAGTTTTCGCCCACCGACGGCACGGTCGACATCGAGATGCGCCAGAAGGCCGGCCGTGTAACGGTCTCGGTGGGGGACCGTGGCACCGGCATCCCGGAGAATTTTCGCAATCGCATTTTCGGCCGATTCGCGCAGGCCGATTCCGCCGACACCCGTGCCAAAGGCGGGACGGGCCTTGGCCTTGCGATCTGCAAGCGCCTGATCGAGATGATGGACGGCACGATCGGCTTCGACAACCGTGAAGGCGGCGGCACGACATTCTGGTTCGAGCTGCCGGTTCACGTCCCGGCCGTCGCGCCTGCGGTCGCGGCCTCCACTTAAGGACTTCCATGCCTGCCACCCCGCTGAACCGAATTTTCTATGCAGAGGACGACGAGGATATCCAGCGCATCGTGCGCATGTCGCTCGAGCGCCTGGGAAAGATGACGGTTATGATCGAGAGCGATCCGTTGAAGGCCATCGAAGGCATCAAGGCCTTCAAGCCGGACCTGGTGATGCTCGACTGGATGATGCCGGGAATGGATGGCCCGACCTTGCTCAAGACGATGCGGATGCAGCCGGACACTGCCTTGTACCCCGTCGTATTCATAACGGCCAGGGCTACCCAGAAAGACCACGCGGAGTTGACCGCGCTCGGGGCGGCGGGAATCGTTTCCAAGCCTTTCTCGCCGAAGGACCTGCCCGAACAACTGAAGGCGATCTGGGCGAGCCTTCCTTAGGCCCTATCGTTGCGCTTCGGCCTGGTAGAACTTTCTCGAGAGGAACCCGAGCACTTCGTCGGCGTTCCTGAACCGCGCATCGCGGTCCTTCTCCACGAGCTTGTCCACAAGGCGCTGGTACGCTTCGAGGTGCGCCGGGAGCGCCGGTGGCGGGGTGTTCAGGTGATGAAGCGCAACCTCGACGGCCGACGCGCCGCTGAAAAGGTGTTCGCCGCTGAGCATCTGGTATAGCAGCACGCCGGCGCTGTAGATGTCCGTTCGCAGGTCCAGCGCCCGCCCCTGCACCTGTTCGGGGCTCATGTAGCGCGGCGTCCCGAGAATCTCGCCGTGGTTCGTCAGGTCCGCGGCATCGACGTGCTTGGCGATGCCGAAGTCGACGATGGCAAGGCTGCCGTCGTTTCTGAACATCAGGTTCTGCGGCTTGAGGTCCCGGTGCAGGACGCCGGTTTCGTGGATGTCGCCGAGCGCGAACATGAGCTCCCGAAAAATGTTCAGCGCGGCCGCGGGGTCCATTGGCTTGCCGTCTAGGCGCTGGCTCAAGTCCCCGCCATCGAAGAACTCCATGACCAGGTAGGCATGGCCTTCAGAAACGCCGTGCCCGTGGATGCGGGCGACGTGCGGGCTGCGGATGCGCTCGATCAGCGAATACTCCGCGAGGAACCGCTCGAGCGACGTCGGGTCGTCCGTCACCTCGTTTCTGAGGATCTTGACGACGAGCGGCTCGTCGTCCTTCTCGCGTGAGGCAAGGTAGACGCGGGACATGCCGCCCTCGCCGATCATGTGCAGGATGCGGATGCCGGGAACCGAAATCCTCGTGCCTAGCGTCTGGCCTTCAAGCCGGGCCGCGACTTCGGGCGTGACCGTCTGCTCGATCTTCTTCTGGGTAACGTCGCGAATCGAGTTCAGCAGGCGCTCGCGCGTTAGCTCCTGCTTTCTCAGGTAATCGTCTGCGCCGAACTTCATCGCGCGGACCGCAATCACTTCGTTGCCCGCACCTGTGAGGAAAATTATCGGCGGGCAGTCATTGCGGGCCTTGAATTCACGCAGCCATTCGAGCCCGTCGCCCCGGCCGAGCATGTAGTCGAGGATCATGACGTCGTATTTGCCGAGCGGGAAATCGTCGCCGGGCAGATCCTGCGCGAGCGGGTCGAACTCCTCCACCTGGGCCTGCGGCCACTGCTTCATTATGTAATGGGACAGGAGGTTTCGCAGGTCCTCGTCGTCATCGATGATGAGCACGCGCATGTCAGGCAGCCCGTGAAACGCCGGGGAGGGGCACGTTAAGGCAATACACCTTGATCGGCTCGGCGCGCCCCCGCAGGGTGACGTCGCCTCGCGACTCGACCTGCTCTGGCCGCAGCGTTCCGCGAAGCGCCTCGTATACGCGGTCGCAGATGAGAACTTCGTAAGGCTGCGCGAGCTGCATGAGACGGGCAGCGCTGTTCACCGGGTTCCCGATGATTGTGTAGCTCATGTAATGCGGCGAGCCGACATTGCCGATGACCGCCTCGCCCATGCAGATCCCGATGCCCACACCCGTGCCGAGGCCCTGCTCCTTTTCCCAGGCATCGGCGACGGGTGCAAAGCGGGTCAGCATGTCCTGCGCGCAAAGCCACGCTCGAACCGCAGGATCCTTTTGCGGAAACGGAACGTTGAACCCCACCAGAAGCGCATCGCCCGCCATGTTGAAAATGGTGGCTTCGTGCCGGTAGGCAGCCTCGGCGAGGATGGAAAAATATTCATTCAGCATTTCCACCACCCGGCCCACTTCGGTCTGGTCAGTCAGGCGCGTGAAGCCGCGGAGGTCCGCGAAGAGCGCTACAACATCCGAGCGCTGGGCCTTGGAGAAGATGTCGTCTGGTTTGCCCAGATCGCCGATGATGCGGTCGGCCAGGCGTGGGGAGACGTACCTCGAAAACGTCTTTCGGATCGCTTCCTTGCTTTGGACCTCAGCTGCAAGGCGGCGGCTTTCGAGTTCCTTGCGCGTCTCGTGCAGGCGCCTGAGCGTCTTCACCCTCGCGAGCAGTTCCTCGCGCTTCACGGGTTTGGAAAGGAAGTCGTCAGCGCCGGCCTCGATGCCGCGGACCCGGCTTTCCTGGTCTTCCAGGCCGGTGATCAGCACGATCGGGATGAGCGCCGTGCCTTCTTCGGACTTGAGACGCTGGCAGATCTCGAAGCCCGACAACCCGGGCATCATCACGTCGAGGAGGATCAGGTCCGGCGGCTCGGTCATCACGCGCATGAGCGCGGCATCGCCTTCCTCGACCACGTCCGCATGCAGCCCTTCTTTTTTCAGGATCAGGGCGAGGAACGCGCCCATGTCGGGGTCGTCATCGACGACCAGGACCCGGAACGGGGACTGCGGACCGCCCATCAGCGCTCACTCATAGACGATGGTGACTTTGGCGAGATAGTCCCCGTAGGCCGCAATGCAGCTTTCGATTGCGGCGACATCGGAAGCCCTGGCGCCGTTCTCGATGGTTTTTCCGAATTCGGAAATGGGCGCAAACCCGTAGGAATTGCCGACGCCTTTCATGCGGTGCCCGAGCTGCTTGAGCTGGTCGTAGTCACCGGCCTTGACGGCGGCCGCGAGCAAGTCCACTTCCTTAGCGCGGTTCTTGATGAAGACCGGGATGAGATCCTCGAGGTCCTTTGCGACGACTGCCGTGTAATTTATTTCGGCCATGGGCTCGGCTGTTCTTTTTGCAGGGCGAGGACTGGGATTATAGAGGTTTGCGCCTCCTTCTTGCCCCGCCCTCAGGTACTAGCGACGTGCGCATCCGGACCAGCCTTCCCCCACAGCCAGGCCGCGCCCCGTACGCCGCTCGAGTCGCCATGCATGTTCTGGACGAGCCTGGTGTCCACCGCGTCCGCGAATACGAACCGGCCCCATATCGACGGGACCGTGCGATACCAACGCTTGACGTTCGACAGCCCGCCGCCGAGGACGATCACGTCTGGATCGACGACATTGATGATGGAAGCAAGCGCCCGGGCGAGCCGCTCTTCATAGCGCTCGAGCGTTGCGATCGAAGCCGAATCGCCGCCGGTTGCATTGGTTACGATCTGTTCCGCGCGCATTTCCTGTCCCCCGTTGCGCTCGTGGTCCGCCGCAAACGATGGTCCGGAAAGGAACGTCTCGATGCATGCGTGCCGCCCGCAGAAGCACAAAGGTCCCGGCATCTCCTCGGGCCGTGGCCAGGGCAGCGAATTGTGTCCCCATTCACAACCGATAGCATTGGCGCCATTGAGCACTGCGCCATCGATGACGATGCCACCGCCCACCCCGGTTCCAAGAATGACGCCGAACACGACGCGCGCGCCCCGGCCGGCTCCATCCACGGCCTCGGACAGCGCAAAGCAGTTCGCATCGTTTTCGATCCGGATTTCCTGGCCGAGCGCCTTCTCGAAGTCCTGCTTGAACGGATGGCCGTTGAGGCAAACCGAATTGGCATTTCGGAGCAGGCCGGTCGTCGGTGAAATAGTGCCGGGCGTCCCGATGCCGATCGTTGGCCTGCCCTTCCCCGCGAAGCCCGCATTGAGCCCGAGGGTGCGCTCAGTCGAGCGTACAAGGTCGACAAGGACACGGATCGTCGCCGCGTAGTCGCCGGCCGGCGTGGGGACGCGCTTGCGCTCCACGATGCGGTCCTGGCCGTCGAGCGCCGCAATCTCGATTTTCGTTCCGCCAAGGTCGATGCCGATACGGTAAGTCATGGTGCAAGGCGCCGAAAGGAGACGGTCGATTGTATCGGCTTGCCACTACTGCCTGCCTAGTGCCCGCAGACCCGGCTCCTCAGGTTCCGCCGGAATTTCGTCGCGCCCGCTACTCCTTGAATTTCCCGCCGCGGCGGCTTTGGTACGCGACGCCGATCGGCGTCTTGACCTGCACCCAGTCCGACGTGCGACCCGAGGGATAGGAAGATTGAGCTCGCTTGGCCACGATGCCCTCCAGTTCCAGGAAACGCGCCTCGGCGTACATGCGCTCGCCATGCTCTTCGAGGTGTCCGGCATACCAGATGCGCTCCATGCCGCGCAGGACATCCTTGAGCGCCGCCTTTCGCTCCAAGAGGGGGAGTGGCCGCAAGTCCTGGCCTGCAAGCATCAGGAGGTCCCAGCAGACCAGTGCGGCCGGTTGCCGGGAGTAGCCACAAGCGACGGCATGACCCGGCGCGAGGGCCTGGCGCCCAAGCAGACGGTCGTGATCGGGAAATCCGTCGGTGTCCACCATGAGCAGTTCGCCGTCCAACACTGTCCTCGCGGGGAGGCGATCGAGCTCTGCAATCAGGCCGGGAAACACATGGGACATCTCCCAGCCATCGCGCGTGACCATCTGCGGCGTATCGAACCGGCTGACCATGCAGCGATGCCCGTCGTACTGGATCTCGAAGACCCAGGCGCGATCGGTGAAAGGATGGCCTGCCGACTCCGGCAACGCCAGGTCAGCCGGGGTAAAGGGTCCTTTCAGCAACTTTTCAAAAAGCGCCGGGTATGCGGCCCCGACGGATCGACCCTGCGCACGGACGCCTTGAGCGTCCTTTCGTCCACGTCCACTTTCCTTATCCACAATTCCTCCTCAAGTCGCGCGCCGCCGTCCCCATGCCTTGGGACACGATGGAGAGGTCGCCAACCTGCGTCGATAGGGCATCCGGGCCCGGCGTAATCGGCCGACGGTTGTAAGCGCTACCCTTACGGGCCAGTCGACAAACCGGGGCAAGTCGGGGGCCAGGCCTTCGGGCACTAGCCGCTTGGAGTAAGGCATCGTCCTACGATTCGTTGAATCGCGCGCCTACAGCGCATCGCCGCCCCCTCGGCTAATCTCGCGGTTCGTTGCCAAGCGCAACATGCGCGGAACACATGCGCGCGCTACAGCCGATTGGAGAACGAAATTGAGCAGAACGTGCCCGGGTTGCCTTGACCTCCAGGCGGGTCTCGCCTCGCTCGAAGACCCGCATGAATATCTGGTTCCGGCCGGCCGCTCGAAGTCGGGCAGCGCGGTTTTTTACCGTTGCCTTCTGTGCAACACCTTTCTCACCTGCATGCCGGACGAGGGCCGGTCACGCTGGAATGCTGGCTTCCTTCCGCATCCGGGCGTCACCACCGGCCAAGGCCTTTCCAACTGAAGCGAACGCACGCCATGACCCGCGACACCATGCATTCTTTTGGAAGCCTCGATACTGGGCATCGTGATGAGCAGGCCGACGGCGAAGTGGCGGCCATTCTTGCCGGCCTGCCGGCTGATCACCTTGCCCGCAGGGCGTTCGCGAGAGGTCGCTCAACGGCCGACATCACCGTCCATCTCCGGGATCGCCGGGACCTCGCCTACAGGCTCATGAATGTTTCTTGGGACTACCACCGGCGCACCAGACGCAAGCACTCGAGGAACGAGCCCCGGCCTTACGTCTGACGCGCTCGGAGGCTCCGTCCGGGCGCTACTTCCCGTGCTTGGCGATCACCCGGTCCTTGATCTTGTCGTACACGCCTTGCGGAATGATCTTTCGCTCCACCAAGTCGTCCTTGGCCTTGTAAGGCCGGCCTTTCACGATCGCTTTGGCGCGGGCTTCGCCGATCCCGGGCAATTTGTCGAGTTCTTCTGCGCTCGCCGTATTAAGGTCGATCTTTCCCGACTCGGCCGGCGCCTTCTTGGCCTCCGCGGCTGGCTTGACGGAGACCTTCGCGTCCTTGTCCGCAGCTTGCAACGGTGACGCCAGGAAAGCGATCGTGACTACAAGGGCACTCAAGAGACTCTTCATGGCTGGTTCCTTTTCGGGTTGGATCGGCCGCCATCTTAAGCCAATACGACACCCGCCAAGTGCGCAAGCGCACAGAGTACCCGCCGCTGACACGGCATCATTCAGGACTGAATCTCGTCCCACGAGGCAACCATCATGCATCGCATTCTCAAAGCATTTTTATTCAGCGCCACCGCGTGTGCGGTCTCGCAGGCCCATGCCGCAGTCACGTTCTTCGAATTCGAAAATTTTGGCGGCCGCCAGTTGGTAACCGAGGGCGCCGTCCCGAACTTCGTGGAACGAGGCTTCAACGACCGTGCAATGTCGGCAATTGTCGAAGGCGCCCCGGTCGAAGTTTGCATCGACATCAATTTCAACGGCGGCTGCACCATTCTGAATCCCGGGCGATATCCGACCCTCGGCGAATTACGCCAGCAGATCAGCTCCGTGAGACCGCTCGGACGCATGGACGACCGAGGTTCATATGACCGGGGCGAGCGGCGCGGCGGCGACGGACGGTATGCGAGTGCAACGCTGTTTGCGGGCCCGAACATGACCGGCCGCTCGTTCACACTGGGCGGTCAGGGCGCGCCGAACTTGCAAGGGTTCAACGAGCGGGCCTCCTCGCTCGTGGTGGACCGGGGCTATTGGATCTTCTGCGGCGAACCGGGTTTCGGCGGGGAGTGCAGGACTTTCGGGCCGGGCCGCTACGACCAGTTGCCACCGGAACTCGACAATCGTGTTTCGTCGGGACGCCGCATCTCGAACGAATACCCGTACGCAAACCGCAGGTAGGTGATCTGGCCAGGCGATCCCGTGCGCGGGATCGCGGCTACGGCTTCGCGAACCTGAGGGTCATGCGATCGCTTTCGCCGATTGCAAGATACTTGTCGCCGCCAAAGAAGCCACGCCTGGTCGGCGGAAGCGACCAGACGCCGTCGGCGTGATCCTTCGTGTCGCGGGGGTTTGCGTTGATCTCCGACCTTGCACTCAGCCGAAAGCCGGCCTTGGTGGCTAGCCCGATGACGTAGTCCTCGGTCATGTAGCCCGTCTTGATCATCTGCTCGATCGACGTCCCAGGTTTGGCCCGGTGCTCGACCACGCCGAGCGTTCCGCCCGGTTTCAGCGCGTCGAAGAAAGCCCGGAAAGACGCTTCGTCACTCCCTTCCGCAGCCCAGTTGTGCACGTTCCGGAATGTAAGCACCAGGTCGGCGCTTCCTTTTGGTGCGACGTGCACGTATCGCGGTGCCTTGAACGAAGTGATGGTAATTTTGCCGAACAAGGCAGGTTGCTTCGTGAACCGTTCCACGAACTCTTGATGCAACTGGCGCTGCCAGCGCTCGGTCGCCGGATCCTCGATCGCCGCGCCGGCGGCAAAGTAGGCGCCGCTTGCCTTGAGGACGGGGGCGAGAATTTCTGTGTACCAACCGGCGCCGGGTGAAATCTCCACGACCGCCATGTCCGACTTCAGGCCGAAGAAGAGCAGCGTTTCACGAGGATGGCGGTACTGGTCGCGGGCGCGGTTCTTTTCGGACCGTTGGCTGCCTGCGATCGCCTGGTCGAGCAAGGACTCGACGGGTTCGGCAGCAAGGGAAGTCGCAGAAGCGAACGCCATAGAAACAAGGATCAGCGCGGCAAAGGAGTTCCCAATTTTCCTCGTGGGTGCGAACATGGCCGTCACTATCCACCCGCCGTTACGGGGAAGCAAGGGGACCGGCAATGAAAGAACTGGCAAATTTCCTGGTCGCAGCCGCATTCGTTTTCTCCACGGCGTCCCCCGCCCAGGAGCCGTGGCCGACAAAACAGGTCCGCATGGTGGTGCCGTTCGCGCCCGGTGGCGCGACCGACATCGCGGCGCGCCTGGTCACGCAAAAGCTGAGCGAAGAATACGGCAAGCAGTTCTACGTCGAGAATCGCGGTGGGGCAAACGGCTCGATCGGAGCCGAAGTGGCCGCCCGGGCGCTTGGGGACGGATACACGCTGGTCATGGGCACCACGGGCACGCATGCCATCAACTTCAGCCTCTACGACAAGCCGACTTCCGACCCGGTCAAGGACTTTGCAGCCATCTCCAGGGTTGCCGTTTTCCCCAACCTCATCCTACTTCACCCGTCGGTCCCCGCAAAAAACGTCACCGAGCTCATTGCGCTGGCCAAGGCGCAACCGGGCAAGCTCGCAAATGCCTCGACCGGCAGTTTGCTGCAGCTTTCGGCCGCGCTCTTCACGAGCATGGCCGGGGTCGAAATGCTGAATGTGCCCTACAGCGGGGCCGGACCGGCGATCACCGCGATCAGCAATAACGACGTCCAAATGACCGTCATGCCGGTGTTCAGTTCGCTGCCAATTGTCAAATCTGGCAAGGCGCGCGCCATTGCAATTACGAGCGCGAAGCGCAGCCCGACCGCGCCCGAGTACCCGACCGTGGGGGAATCCGGCCTGCCGGGTTACGAAGCGGTTTCCTGGTACGGCATCTTCGCCACGGCCGGCACGCCGCGGCCGATCGTCGACCGGCTGAATGCATCGATCCGCAAAATCGTCGCCTCGCCGGACATCCGGGATGCCCTGTCCAACCAGGGGGCGGAACCAGTTACTGATACACCGGAAGAATTCGCAGCCATCGTGCGGGCGGATGTCGCCAAGTGGGCGAAGATCGTCAAGGCGACCGGCGCAAAGCCGAACTAAACCCGACCCTAGACCCGCTCGAGGATGTGGAGGCCGCGCACACGGTCGAGAAGGTAAATCAGCCCACGGTCATCAACCGTCACGTCGTTGCTCTGTACCCGCGGGCCCTGTGCCGGCGTAGGCATGTACCAAGCGGTTTCCTTCATCGCGTGCGGGTTCGAGAAGTCGATGATGCGAAGGCCGTGCGCGAACCATGCAACCGGTATTTCGGTGCCGGTCACTTTCTCACAGGGTTGGTGGCAACCGGTGAAGGTGGGCGCAGGACGACCATCTTCCGCTTCCACCTGGTAAGTGCCGATGGGCACCGGGTGCTTTTCGTCGGTTATGTCGACGATCCACAGGAAGGACGGGGGCGCGTTTTCTTCGCGCGTGACGTCCTCGTCCGCGACGATCATCATCTTTCGGCCGCGCACGAGGAAAGGCACCGGGAGCGCGGTATGCGTCGGCCATGGATAGGGCGGGCTCCAGTCAAGGCCGGAGACGAATTTCGGCTTCGACATGTCCTCTATATCCAGGATGACGAGTCCGCCGAGCCAGTAGCTCGTGTACAGCCGGTTTCCCATGCGCAAAGGGTGGTGGCAGCGATGCTCGGTGCCGACCCATGTCGGCGTCTCGCCGCCCGCAAGCCATTGACCCGGCATATGCCAGCGCCCTACTTCCTCGGGCTTCGCCGGGTTGCGCAGGTCGATGATCTTCATGATCGTGCCGACGTAACCATCTTCCGTCGCGGAGGTGTAGGCGTAGTCGCCGTCGAAGTCGAAGCGGTGGCAGCCCTTGCCCGGGGTCACCCAGTCGGTGATCTTCTTTGGCTTCTTAGGATCCGATACGTCGTAGATCCCGAGCCCCGCCTTGAAGTCTTGCGGCGCAAGCTGCGGGGAAACGAACTCGCGGTTGATGACCATGAGGTCCTTGGCCACGCGCACCTTGTGGGAGTGGGTGCCGGGCACCATGCCCAGTCGCGAGATTTCGCGCGGATTTTTAGGGTCAGACACGTCGACCAGCGTCGTGCCATCTGGGCTGCGCATGTTGCCTACATAGGCGACGTTCCGGTCGACAACGACCTGCCCGCCGCCCGAACACTCGAAATACGCCACCTCGCTGATGCCCTTGCCCTGCCCCATGGAGTTTCCTTGTATTTGTAATATCAACGTTCAGGCGTAGCCCGCCGCGACAAGCTTGCGGGTGTACTCCGATTGCGGATCCTTCAACACCCGGTCGATCGGCCCGCTTTCAATGACCTCGCCGTCTTTCATGACCATCACGCGGTGCGCCATCGCCCGCACGACGTCGATGTCGTGCGTGACCAGGACGTAGCTCAGGCCTCGCTTTGCCTGCAGCTCCGCCAACAGCGTCAGGACCTGCTTCTGGATGGTCACGTCCAGCGCACTGGTCGGCTCGTCGAGCACGACGACCTCGGGCCAGACGATCAGCGCCCTCGCGATCGCGATCCTTTGCCTTTGTCCGCCGGAGAATTCATGCGGATAGCGCTGCAGCAGGGGTTCGACCGAGCCGTCCTCGGCGAGCCCGACTTCGGTGAGCGCCTGGACGATCCGCTCGCGCCGGTCAGCCGCGGCGAGCGCAGGCTCATGAATCTCGAGGCCCTCGCCGACTATGGCTTCGATCGTCAGCCGGGGCGAGAGCGAGGAAAGCGGATCCTGAAAGACCACCTGGATCCTGCGCCGCAGTGCCTTGCGATGCGCGGAATCGGCGCCCTGCCACGGCACGCCGCCAATCCGGATGTCGCCTCCGGCCCGAACGAGATTGAGCAACGCAAGTGCAAGCGTGGTCTTGCCCGAGCCGGATTCCCCGATCACGCCGAGCGTCTCGCCTTTCGCAAGCTCGAAATCTGCGTCCCGGACTGCGACGAAGCGTCCCTTGCGGAACCAGCCGCGCACGCCCGGCAACTGGGTCGGATATTCGACCGACAGGCCATGCGCTTCCAGGATTCGACCTTCCCCGGGCGCAAGAACAGTTCGCTCAGGACGGCTGTCGATCAGCTTCTTCGTGTACGCGTGCTGCGGCGAGTCCATGACCTGCGAAGTGGTCCCCTGCTCCACCAGCAGCCCGCGCTCCATGACCGCAACGCGGTCTGCGTACCGGCGCACGAGATTCAGGTCATGAGTGATGAGCAAAAGGCTCATGCCGGTCTCGGTCCGCAAACGGTCGAGGAGCTCAAGGATCTGCATGCGGATCGTCGCATCCAGCGCCGTCGTCGGCTCGTCGGCGATCAACACTTTCGGGTTACATGCGAGCGCCATTGCAATCATGGCCCGCTGGCGCTGGCCGCCCGAGAGCTGGTGCGGATAGCTGCCGGCGCGGCGCTCAGGATCGTCGATGCCGACTCGTCGGAGCGCTTCGATGGCGCCCGCCCTTGCTTGTTGCGGGGTGACTGCTTCATGAAGCCGCAGGGACTCTGCGATTTGCTCCCCCACGCGATGCACCGGATTGAGCGCGGTCATCGGCTCCTGGAAGACCATCGCGATATCGCGTCCGCGCAGGTCACGCAGCCGGGCAGGCGGCATCTTGAGCACATCCTCGCCGTCGAACAGGATCTCGCCCTCCACCCGGGCCGACTCGAGTAACCGCATCAGCGAAAGCGCCGTGACCGTTTTCCCCGACCCCGACTCACCGACCAGCGCCAGGCGCTCGCCCTCCCCAAGGGAAAACGAAACTTGGTCGACCACCTTTCGGCGTCCGAACCGGATGCTCAGGTTGCGAACTTCGAGGCGGTTCACGGCGCGTCGCCTTCAAGCACCTTGCGGGGATCGAGCGCATCGCGCAGCGCGTCGCCGATGAGGATCAGCAGCAGCAACGTTACGACCAGTACGACAAACGTCGACAGCGAGATCCACCAGCAGTCGAGGTTGTTCTTGCCCTGGCTCAGGAGCTCGCCCAGGCTCGGCGTGCCGGGCGGCATGCCCAGGCCGAGGAAATCGAGACTGGTGAGCGCCCCCACGGCGCCGGCCATTTCGAAGGGCACCAGCGTGACCACCGGCGTCAGGCTGTTCGGCAGGATGTGCCGGACCATGATGCGCAAATTGCTCTGCCCCAGCGCCCTTGCGGCGCGCACATAGTCGAGCGTGCGATTTTTGAGGAACTCGGCGCGCACGTAAGCCGCTATCCCAAGCCATCCAAAGATCGAAAGCAGCAGCACAAGCAGCCAGAAGTTCGGGGCGAACATCGATGAAAGGATGATGAGCATGTAAAGCGTCGGCATCGAACTCCACATCTCGTTGAAGCGCTCCATGACGATGTCCGTCCAGCCTGCGAAATAGCCCTGTATCGCGCCGACCAGCACGCCTACGACCGCGCAGATGCTTGCGACGATGAGGGCGAACAGGACGGAAATGCGAAAGCCGTAGATCAGCCTTGCCAGCAGGTCGCGACCGCTGTCATCTGTCCCGAGGATGTTCTGCCTGTCCGGCGGCGCCGGGTTCGGCTCGGTAGAGAAATAATTGAGCGTCCCGTAGTGGTAGGGATTGGGCGGATAAAGCGCGATGTTCCCGGGCTTTGCGAGGTTCTCCTCGATGAGCGGGTCGAGGTAGTCCGTCGGCGAAGGAAAGTCGCCCCCGAACGTCGTCTCGGGCAACGTTTGCGCCAGTGGGAAATACCACTGACCTTCATAGCGCACGACCAGCGGCTTATCGTTCGACAGGAGTTCGGCGAACAGGCTGAGGCCGAACAGCGCAAGGAAGAGGCATAGGCTGTAATAGCCCAGCCGGTTGCTGCGGAAACGCCGCCATGCACGCCGGCGCGGGCTTTCGCGTAAGGCAATCGAGGCGTGCACGGCGAGGCCTGCCTGGGCGAGCTCAGTCAAAGTAGGTCACCCTTGGATCGACCCAGATGTAGCTCAGGTCTCGCAGCAGCGTCGTGAGCAGCCCGATGATCGTGAAGAGGAAAAGGCTCCCGAGCACTACCGGGTAATCCCGCCTGATGACCGATTCGTAAGAGAGAAGCCCCAAGCCGTCGAGCGAGAACAGCGTTTCGATCAGCAAGGACCCGGAGAAGAAGGCGCCGACGAAAGCGGCCGGGAAACCGGTCATGATCGGGATCATCGCGTTCCGGAACACATGCCGCCACAGCACCTGGCGCTCTCCCACGCCCTTGGCGCGGGCCGTCAGCACGTATTGCTTGCGGATTTCCTCGAGCACCGAGTTCTTGGTCAGCACGGTGATGACTGCGAATCCGCCAAGAACCATTGCAGCCACCGGCAATGCGATGTGCCAGAAATAGTCCGCGATCTTGCCGCCCAGGCTCATCTCCGCCCAGTTGATCGACGTGAGGCCCCGAAGCGGAAACCACTGCACGAACGAGCCGCCGCCCAAGAGCACCAGCAATACCACGCCCATGACAAAGCTCGGGATGGCGTACCCCAGGAGCACGATGAAAGTCGTGACCGTATCGAACCGCGTGCCGGCACGAACCGCTTTGGCGATCCCCAGGGGAACGGAGATCAGGTATACGAGCAGGAACGTCCAGAGGCCCAGGCTGATCGACACCGGCAGCTTCTCGAGGATCAGGCGCCACACATCCTTGTTGTGATAGAAGCTCTTGCCAAGGTCGAAGCGGACGAACTGCGACATCATCTGCACGTACCTTTCGAGCGGCGGCTTGTCGAAACCGTAGAGCTTCTTGATTTCCTCGACTCGCTTGGCGTCCACGCCCTGCCGCCCCCGATACCCGCTACCGGCCGCGGCCGGGCCCTCGCCGCCTGAATCCCTTCCTTGCAACTGCGAAACCAACTGCTCGACCGGCCCGCCCGGCACGAACTGGACGACGACGAACGTGATGGTGAGGATCCCGATCAGGGTCGGGATCATCAGGAGGAGACGCTTGAGGATGTACGACCACATGTTGAGATCCCTACGGCTTCTTCCACCAGGTTTCGAGCACCCAGGTTTCCGGCTGGTAATAGAGCGGCATGACTTTCGGCTGCTCGAACTTTCCCGACCGGTAGGCTATGCGGTAAGTGTTCGAGTAATACTGGGGAATCGAATAGTGGCCGTGGCGCAGGATCCGGTCCAGCGCGCGCAGGCGGGCGATGAGTTGGGGCCGCGTCTTTGCGGAAACGACCTCGCCAAGGAGGATGTCCACCGCGGGATCCTTGATGCCGATGAGATTGCTCGAGCCTTCGGTGCCGGCCGACTCCGAGCCGAAGCGGTCCAGCAGTTCATTTCCCGGTGCTTCGCTTCCCGGTGTGCGGACCACGAACAGGTCGAAATCGAACACGTCCATGCGCTTTTGCAGCAACGCGAAATCGACGACGCGCACTTCGGCTGCAATGCCCAGCTTCCGCAAGGCCTGGATAAACGGTGTATTGACCGGCCCGCTGCGCGATGAGTTGTCGAGAAACTCCACGGTCATGGCTTCTCCGCGTGCATTCCTCAGCGCGCCGTCGCGGTAAGTCCACCCGGCGGCCGCCAGCAGGTCCTTCGCCTTCCTTAAGTTGGACCGAAGGCTGCCCGGCAGATCGGTCGACGGCGGCTGCGGCACTTCCGCGCTGAAGACCTTGTCGGGCAGTTTGGACCTCAGGGGCTCAAGCACTGCCAGTTCCTCAGGCCCAGGCAGGCCTTTAGCTTCGAAATCGCTGCCATTGAAATACCCGCGAACGCGGATGTATGCGCCGTAGAAAAGCTTGCGGTTCATCCATTCGAAGTCGAAGGCAAGTCCCAGCGCTTCGCGCACGCGCGGGTCCTTGAACTTCTCCCGCCGCGTGTTGATCAGGTAGCCCTGGAAATCGCCCGCGTTCTTCGAGCGCAACTCGGACTTGATGAGTTCGCCGGAGTCGAACTTCTTGCCGGTATAGGTCCGAGCCCATTCGCGCGCGGAGAAGCTGCGCACGTAATCGAACTCTCCCGCCTTGAAGGCTTCGGTTTGCGCGGTGTTGTCCTGGTAGATCTTGTAGGTGATCCGGTCGAAATTGAACAGGCCGCGGCGCACGTTGAGGTCGCGGGCCCAGTACTTCGGATCGCGCTCGTAAGTGATATCCCGGCCGAAGTTGAGGCGGCCGATCCTGTAAGGGCCGCTCGCGACCGGAAAATCCAGGATGATCTGGTCGAACGGCTTTCCGCCGCCCCACGCCCGGCTGAACACCGGCAGGCCGCCCACCATCAACGGAAGCTCCGCGTTGGCGCGGCTGAACTCGAAACGAATGGTCATGGGCCCGGTAACCACGGCCTGCTTCACATCGCCAAATACGACCCGATATTGCGGCGCCGCCTGCTTGCTCATCAGGGCATCGAAGCTGTGCTTCACGTCTGAGGCCATGACCTGCTTGCCGTCGTGGAAGCGCGCCGCGGGGTTGAGGCGAAAGGTCACCGAGAGGCCGTCGGCAGCCACCTCGACGTCCTCAGCCAGCAGGCCGTATGCCGTCGTGGGCTCATCCATCGTTCCAGTAAGCAGCGACTCGAAAACGAGTGCGCTCAGGCCGGGGGGCGCCGTCCCTTTCAGCGTGAACGGGTTGTACTTGTCGAAGTTCGAGATGCGCAGCGGTGGAACGAGATCGATGGCGCCTCCTTTCGGCGCGCTCGGGTTGGCCCACTCGAAATTGGCAAAGCCCGCTGGGTACTTGAGGTCACCGAACTGCCCGTAGCCATGAGCCGACCAGGCATCCGCCGCGAAGAACGCGAGGCCCAGCCAGGCAAGGCGTCGCGCGAGACTCATGTCGCGGGCCTGGCTTGCCACCCGCGCGGCATCGAAGCGAGCAGTTGCCGGGTGTACGGATGCTGCGCATCGGCATAGAGCTCATCCGGACCGGCCCGCTCCACGATCTCGCCCCGGCTCATTACCAGGACTTCATCGGCCATGTACCGGACAACCGCGAGGTCATGGGAGATGAACAGGTAACTCATTCTGTATTCGTCCT
Organism: Pseudomonadota bacterium; assembly: GCA_025352885.1. Classification (GTDB taxonomy): domain Bacteria; phylum Pseudomonadota; class Gammaproteobacteria; order Burkholderiales; family SG8-39; genus SZAS-79. Next base: position 18,434 of record JANXRZ010000271.1, read on the forward strand.
GCAATTCCTGCAAAAGGTTAAGCAGTTGGGCCTGGATCGAGACATCCAGGGCGGAAACCGATTCGTCGCAAATGAGGACGTCGGGCTTCATCGTGAGGCAGCGCGCGATCGCTATCCTTTGTCGCTGGCCCCCTGAGAATTGGTGAGGATACTTGAAGAACGCGGCCGCGGGCAGGCCCACTTTTTCGAGGAGCGCCAAGGCGAGCGCGCGTCGCTCAGGTTCGCTGTGAGCGATGCCGTGGATGCGCATTGGCTCCATCAGGATCTGCCCGGCGGTGAACCGCGGATTCAGGGATGCGTACGGATTCTGGAACACGATCTGGATCCGTCGCTTGAATTGCCTGAACCTGGCCGGCGGCATCGCCAGCAAATCGTTCCCCTCGAAGCGAACTTCGCCCGCGGTCGCCTCGTGCAAGCGCATGAGCGTGAACGCAAGCGTCGATTTACCCGAGCCCGACTCGCCTACCAAGCCCAGCGTCTTGCCGCGTGGCAGCCGGAAGGACACATCCTTGACGGCTTGGATTTCGCGCTGCCTGAACAAGCCCTCTTTGAGGTAAAAGCTCTTTGCGACATGCTTGGCTTCGAGAATGATCTCCTCTTTGCCGGAGAGGCCCCGCTCCCGTTGTGGAATGTCGGCAGGATTTCCGGATTCCCGGCCCATGAAGTCGGCAATCACCGGCAGCCTTACCGGCCGGCTGTGCAGGTCCGGCCGGCAAGCCAGGAGCGCCTTCGTATAGGGGTCGAGCGGCGACTCGAAGACTTGTTTGGCCGTTCCCTGCTCACGAATAAGGCCTTCACGCATCACCACGACCATATCGGCGATTTCGCCGACGACCGCCAGGTCGTGCGTGATGAACAACACCGCCATGCGGCGCCTGGCCTGCAGCTTCGCGATGAGCTCCAGAATCTGCCGCTGCACGGTCACATCCAGCGCGGTCGTCGGCTCATCTGCGATCAGCAGGTCGGGCTCCGATGCCATGGCCATGGCAATCATGACGCGCTGCTGCTGGCCTCCGGAGAGCTGGAATGGATACGAGTCGACGCGCTTGCCGGGGTCAGCGATGCCAACTTCGGCGAGCAGCTCGATCGCCCTCCCTCGGGCCGCGCGGGTCGAAAGATGCAAATGCGCTTCGAGCACCTCGCAGAGCTGGAATCCCACAGAGAACACGGGATTCAGCGATGTCATCGGCTCCTGGAAAATCATCGCGATCCGGGAGCCGCGAAGAGACCTCATTTCCTTTCGAGGCATGGTGAGCAGATCGCGGCCCTGGTATTCAATGCGCCCCCTGGGCGGCTCTGCGTTTTCCGCGAGGAGCCCGAGGATGGCCAGCGCCGTCACCGACTTTCCGCTCCCCGACTCACCGACGAGCGCGACTGTGCTGTTCGCAGGGATATCGAAGCTCACGCCACTCACCGCCGAAATGCTCTGGCCCCGCCCGGACCGGAAGTCGACGTGCAGGTCACGCACCTGGACCAGGCATTGCGCGTCGCGTGTGTCGCTCATCCGAGCCTTGGGTCTAGGGCATCGCGCAGCGAATCCGTGAGCAGGCTGAAGGCCGTCACTAGCACGGCCATCGCCCCCGTGGCCGCCGCCAGTTGCCACCACCGGCCGTTGAGGAGCTCGCTCTGCGCCTCGTTGATCATGCTGCCCCATGAAACGGTGTCGACGCCCACCCCGAAGCCGAGGAAGCTGAGGATGACTTCGGACTTGATGAACAGCACCACGTGCAGCGAAAGCTGGACGAGCACCACGTGACTCACGTTCGGCAGGATGTGAACATACATTCGGCTGAGATCGGAAGCACCGATCGCACTGGCGGCAAGAACGTACTCACGCTGCTTGTGCTTGATGTACTCTGCGCGCACCAGCCGGAAGATCCCGGTCCAGCCGGTAAGGCCGAGGATCATGACGACTGTCGTCGTGCCCTTCTGGTTCAGCACCGCGGCGATGGCAAGGATCAACAGCAGGTAGGGGATTGACGTGAATACGCTGTAGAGCCAGTTGAAGAACGCATCGGTCCGTCCGCCGTAATACCCCGCCTGCGCGCCGAACAGCGTGCCGATCAGCGCAGCTACGAGCGCTGCGGACAACCCGACGAGCACCGACGTCTGCGTCCCCTTGATGGTCTTCTGCAGGACATCGCGCCCCCATTTATCGCCCCCGAGCGGTAGCGAAGTTGCCCGCGCAGGCGGTGGCGGCGCAGCTGCGAGGCTTCGCTTCACCTCTGCGAGTTCCGCCCCGATGGGGTCTGGGACGCCCAGGTCTTCTGCCGACGTCTCAGCCGCTTGAGTCTCGGGCGCCGGAGGATGCGACGGATTGGGCACGGCAGCGCCCGGCCGCCCTGGCGGCGCGTAACTGATGCCGGTTTCCAGTGACCAGGTCGAAGCGATCAGGCCGAGGCCGGAAGCAACTGCAAGTGCTAGATAGAGCGCAACGATCACCGCACAGGCCACTCCAAGGCGATCCGCAATGAATCTCTGCCAGGCCAGCGACCACAAGCTGGAAGCCCCCTCTTCCAATCCCGGCAGGGTCGAAGCCGGCGCGCTCATTTGAGCTGCACCCTGGGATCGAGCGCTTTGTACAGGAGGTCCGTCACGAGATTGACGCCCATCGTCGCAATGGCCACGTAAACCGTTACCGCCTTGATCAGAGGGAAGTCGCTGCGCTCGACCGCGAGGATCACCTCCCGGCCGATGCCGGGGATGGAAAAGAATCTCTCGATGAGGAAGGCGCCGGCAAGCAGGCCCGGCAGCTGGATCATCACGTTGGTCAGGATCGGGATGGAGGCATTGCGCAGGACGTGCACGCACATGGTCCTGGCTTCGCTCATGCCCTTGGCCCGGGCGGTGCGCACGTAATCCTGCCCGACCTCTTCAAGGAAAAAGCTGCGGTACAGGCGGATATCCGGCGCAAGCATGACGAGCACCCCGACCAGCACCGGCAACGCGCTGTAGCGCAGGAGATTCTCTGCGAACCCATTCCCCCATCCCTGCACCGGGAACCAGCCGAGCCGATACCCGACGAAATACTGGAGCACGATGATGTAGACGAGGATGCTGATCGATTGCCCGACGGTGCAGGCGATCATGATCCCCCGGTCAGTCAGCGAGCCGCGCAGGTAAGCGACCACGAGCGCAGCCGCCATGGACAGGACGGTGCTGATGACCAGCATCGGAACCAGCACGGTCAGCGAAGGCCCGAGGCGCGTAGCGAAGATCGCGGAGATCTTCTCGTTGGTCGACCAGCTCGTGCCGAAGTCGCCGGTCAGGACCTGCTTGATGAAAATCCACAGCTGGACGTAATACGGCTGGTCGATCCCGAGCTGCCTGCGGATGTTCTCGATCTGCGCCGGGTCGGAGATCTTGCCCACCAGGATGTACGCAGGATCCCCCCCGACCATATTGAAAAGGAAGAATACGAGAAGGATGACGCCCAGCAAGGTCGGGACGAACTGCGCCAGGCGGCGGGCAATGTACGCAGCCATCAACTGCCGGGCCGCGGTTCGAGATCGATGTACAGCCACTCCGCATGCAGGACCGGATGCTTCCTGTAGCCGATCACGTAAGGCTGCTGGAGGACGTTCCGGTACCGGCTGTCGGCGAGGATCCAGGCGGTGTGCATCTCCATGATGCGCGTCATCTCGCGGTAAAGGCGATTGCGCGCGGGTCCGTCCGGCAAGGCGCGGGACTTCTCATAGCGTCGATCGAACTCGGCGGAGCCGTAACAGGCGTTGTTGCTCTGCTTGGAGTTCTGGCCGTACAGCAGCTGCATGAAGTTATCGCCGTCCGGGTAGTCCGCAATCCAGGCCGAGCCGCGCATCATCAGCCGGCATTCGTTCTCGAGCTTTATCAGTTCCGGAAAGCGGTCCTTGTGGAATTCGATTCGCACTCCGATCGCGTCGAGCGACCTTTTCATGAGCTCGTCGAATTGCCGGGCGACTTCGGTGGGCACCGATGAATAGCGAATCACGAGCGGCTTGCCATCGGGAAGCGTTCGATATCCGTCTGCGCCTCGCCGGTAACCGAACTTATCGAGCAGCGCGTTCGCGAGACGCGGATCGTAAGGCGTCGCCCTTTTGTATCCCGGGTCGTGGCCTGCGACGCCCGGTGGAATCGGGTACTGCGCGGCAACCGCCTGGCCATTGCGGATGATCCTGATCTGGTCATCGAGCTTGTAGGCCATGGCAATGGCGCGACGCAAGGCCACCTTTTCCTTCGAAAACCCACCGACAGGATTGGGCTTCCCGCCGATCGACTCCTGCATGTTGAAGTAGGTATAGGTAATTTCCGGATCGACGCTTCGATCGAGCTTGATGCCTCGATTGGCGAGATCAGGCTTGAGCGTGCCGTCGGCGTTCAGGAAGATGCCGGCCAGCTCGGACAGCTGGTATTCGAGATCGGTCTGCCCTCCAAGAAAAGCGAGCCAGCGGCTCTGCGTTTCCTCCATGATGCTGATCTCCACCCTGCCGATGGCGGGGAGCTTTCGGCCGCTCATCAGGGCAACGATCTCCTTGTCCTCCGGGTTATCCCCAGCCTCGGCCTGCCAGGTCTTTTCCCTGAAGCCTGGATTGGCCTCCAGGATGATCTTCGACGAACGAACGTAACTCGCGAGCTTGAACGGGCCGGTTCCGACGGGATGCGCGTTCGTGTCGTCACCGTAGGCTTCGATCGCCTCCCTTGCTACCGCGCCCGCAAGCGGAAACGCGAGGACATGCGAAAAGTTGAAATCGGTTTGGTTCAGCCGGATGCGCAACGTATAGCGGTCCACGATCTCCAGGCCCGCCATCGGCGAGGCGTAGTCGAACCGGCCGGATTTTTTGGCGCGCTCAGCCAACTCGTCGAGCCCCGCAATCTTGCCCGCGAACAGGAAGGCGTACGGCGAACGGTTCGCCGGGTCCATGAAGCGCTTGAACGAATAGGCGTAGTCGGCCGCGGTGAGTTCGCGCTTCCGCCCCTTGAAGGCCGGATCATCGGCGAAATGGATGCCGGGCCTCAGTGTCACTGTATAAGTGCGGCCGTTGTCTGAAATCACGGGCAACGCAGTGGCCACGTTCGGCACGATCTTCGCCGGGCGCGCGAGGTAATCGTAAGTCAGCAGCGGGTCGAAGATCGCTTCGATGACTGTGCCGGAGTAGTAGTCCGAAATCCTGACGGGATCGAAGCCGGTTTCCGCCGCCTGGAAAGTCACCCTGAGCGTCTTGCCGCTGCCGGCAGCGCAGGCCAATGCGCAAAACAGCACTCCCAAGGTCGCGATACCGGCTTTGCGCAACAACCCGCTCATCCTGCGACGTTCATTCAAAGACCATTCGTTTGCGGAATCGATGCGAGCCATGCAGGCCCATGGCGGGCGGCCGGGTAAGTATAATCGCAGGCGCACTTTACACAGGGAACAGCATGGGATTTCTCGCCGGCAAACGCATCCTCGTCACGGGGCTCATCAGCAATCGCTCGATCGCCTGGGGCATCGCAAAGGCCGCGCAGCGCGAAGGCGCCGAACTCGCGCTGACCTACCAGACCGATCGATTCAAGGATCGAGTAACCGATATGGCGAAGGAGCTCGGCTCCGACATTGCGCTGCCCTGCGAGGTGACCGATGACGCTTCGATTGCGCTCCTCTTCGAGCAATTGGGGCAGCGCTGGGACAAACTCGACGGGCTCGTGCATTCGATCGCCTTCGCATCGAAGGAAGCGATCATGGGCGATTTCCTGGAAGGGCTTTCGCGCGAATCATTCCGGCAGGCGCTCGACATTTCGGCTTACAGCTTTCCGGCCCTTGCAAAAGCGGCGCTGCCAATGCTGAGCCCAGGCGCTTCGCTCGTCACGCTCACTTACCTCGGGGCCGAGCGCGTAATCCCCAACTACAACACCATGGGGCTCGCGAAGGCCAGCCTCGAGGCGAGCGTACGCTACCTGGCCGAAAGCCTTGGCAAGCGCGGCGTACGGGTGAATGCGATCTCCGCCGGCCCGATCAAGACCCTGGCCGCGAGCGGCATTGCCGGGTTCGGGAAGATCCTGAAGTTCGTGGAGCAGAACGCGCCCCTGCGCCGAAATGTAACGATCGATGACGTGGGCAACGCAGCTGCCTTCCTGCTCTCGGACCTTGCCGGTGGAATCACGGCGGAAGTCCTGTACGTCGACGGCGGCTTCAACACCACCGTCGGCGGCATCGCCGCCCCCACAGAAGATCCCCCCCCTACTTAGCGTAGGGAGGGGGTGCGGGGGAACCGCCTTAAGGTTCCCCTGCTCCTACTGTTGCTTCTTATCGAGGTTCGCCTTGTTGACTTCCACCTTGGCGCGCGAGCGCAAGCTCGAGGCGTAGGCGGCGAGCTGGTCGTTGCCCGCTTGGCTTTCCTGGCGCGCGATGGTCGACTTGCCATCCTTGTCGTCACTCGCCGGGCCGTCGATGACTTTCGAGACCCGATACAAGACGTAGCCGCCGTCTGCGCCAAACCCGGTAAAGGCAGGAAGCTTGGCCGCATTGGCTGACAGGATCTGCCGAAGCGCGTCAGGCGGAAGACCTTCGGCCTTCGAGCGGCTCACGGGATGGGGGTCGGACCACTTGATGCCCGGATCCTTGCCGCCTTTAAGCTCGGCCAGTTTTGCCTCGCCGTCCTGGCGGGCGAGCTTGGCAGCTTCCTGCATGCGCAGGCGCTTTTCGATCGCCGGCTTCACTTCCTCGTATTTGAGCTGTGCCGCCGGACGGTGTTCGGCAACGCGCGCGGATGCGAGCGTTCCTGCCGCCACTTCGATCGCATCGGTATTGCGCTTGGACTGGATGGAATCGGGCGAGAACAGTGCCGAAAGCATCCGCGGATTCGCAAGCTTGCCGGCCGCTGGCGACCCGGTCTTTGGAATCCAGTCGGTTTTCTGCACCTGAAGCTTGAACCGCTCGGCCGCGGGCTTGAGGCTGTCCGATTGCTCGTACACCAGGTTGCTGAAAACTTCCGCAGCCTCGGCAAATTTGCGAGTGCCTTTCTGTTTTGCCAGGTCCTTGGTGATTTCGGCGCGCACCTCTTCGAGCCCCTTGATCTTCGCCGGCTGGATGCCGGTCACGCGAATGACGTGATACCCGAACTCCGTCTGCACGACCGACGAGATCTCGCCTTCCTTCAGCCTGAAGGCGGCTTCCTCGAATGGCTTGACCATCATCCCTGGTCCAACGACGCCCAAATCACCACCTTTTTCAGCCGAGCCGGGATCCTGCGAATTCTTCTTTGCGAGATCGGCGAATTTTTCGGGGGATTTTCTCAGCTCCGCCTCGAGCGCCTCAGCCTTTTTCTTCGCTGCTTCCTTGTCCGCCGGCTTGGCTTCGGCCCCGGCGGCAATGAGGATGTGGCTCACGTGACGCTGCTCTTCCTGGCGGTACTGGCTCGAGCGCGACGCGTACGCCGCCTTGATCTCTTCTTCCGTCGGCGGGTCGAGGGCGCCCAATTGCTCTGAGGACAGCACGAGGTACTCGGCCTTCACCATCTCCGGGGTGCGGAACTCGTTCTGGTTCGCGTCATAAAAGGCCTTTACCGCCGCCTCGTCGACCTTCACCTGCGCAACGAAAGAGTCGGCCGGGATCACGAACTCCTGCACTTCGCGCTGCTGGCCCTCGAGCGCCGCCAAGCGGGTAGACACCGCGCGCGACTGGATCACGCTGCCTGCCACCGCCCGGTTGAGTTGAGACATCGCCAGGTCAAAGCGCATCCGCGATTCGAACGCGGCGGGCGTCATGTTCTGCTCCTGCAGGAGCGCCTCGTATGTCTGCTTCGAAAATTTCCCGTCCACCTGGAAAGGGGGCATGGTCGATATGAGCTCGCGCAATTGCTCGTCGCTTATCGTGAGCCGGGACTTGACGGCTGCGGCTGCGAGTACACGCCGGTCAATGAGGTTGTCCAGCAGGTTGACCCGCGCGTCCGGCGTGTCGAAGGTGCTCACGTCCGCGCCGCGGCCGATGATTCCGCGAATGCGGTCCAGCTGCTGACGAAGCTCCTCGTTGAATTCCCGCACGCTCACGCTCTGGCCGTCGACACTCGCCACGTCGTTCGCGCCGCTCATCGAGCGGGTATAGGAGTCGAGCCCGAAAAAGGCGAACGGGACGATCATCAGGCCCAGGATGACCTGGATGAGGCGCTTGTTCTTGTGGACGAAATCGAACATGGTGTAAATGGGTCCCGATATGAAAAAGGCGAACCGGGGGTTCGCCTTTCAGGGGTGTTGGCGGAGTGGACGGGACTCGAACCCGCGACCTCTGCCGTGACAGGGCAGCATTCTAACCAACTGAACTACCACTCCACGCCGATACCGCGACACTACTTGTACTGCGTTGTTCTCCTGGTGGGTACTGTTGGGGTCGAACCAACGACATCTGCCTTGTAAGGGCAGCGCTCTACCGCTGAGCTAAGCACCCAAAGTTCCGGCTTTCAGTCCCACTACCGTCCCATCTGTACATGGACCGGAATAACAGCGGGACCGGAATAACAGCGGCCTTCCAAAAGAGCCCGCTAGTTTACAGCATCCTTGAGGGCTTTTCCAGCGCGGAACTTCGGCACGCGCGCCGCCTTGATCTTGATTTCCGCTCCCGTACGCGGGTTGCGGCCCGAGCGCGCCGCGCGCTTGCCGACATAAAAGGTGCCGAACCCGACCAGCGTCACCATGTTGCCCTTCTTGAGGTTCGACTTGACGGCAACAACCATCGCGTCGATCGCCCGCTCGGCGGCCGACTTCGAGATTTCAGCGGCCTGCGCGATCTGCTCGATCATCTCTGCTTTGTTCATTCTCTCCCCCTGTGACGTGGCTCAATGCGTGATTACACCCGGCTTGGCGTCCCCTGCCGCCGCCGGGTCTTTTACCTCCGGCAGCGCCGCCACGTCCACTTCGGACAGCGGTGAGGGCTGGCGTTCGAGTGCCACTTCGAGCACTTTGTCGATCCACTTCACCGGCACGATCTCGAGCTTGTTCTTGATGTTGTCGGCGATCTCCTGCAGGTCCTTTACGTTCTCTTCCGGGATCATCACGGTCTTGATGCCCCCTCGCACCGCGGCCAGGAGCTTCTCCTTCAGCCCGCCAATCGCGAGGACCTCGCCACGCAGTGTGATTTCGCCTGTCATGGCCACGTCGGCCCGCACTGGAATCCCTGTAAGCGACGAAACCAGCGCGGTAGTGATCGCCGCACCGGCGCTCGGGCCGTCCTTGGGCGTCGCGCCCTCTGGGAAGTGCACGTGGATGTCGCTTTTCTCGAACGACTCGTCCTTGATGCCGAGCTTGCGCGAGCGGCTGCGGACCACCGAACGTGCCGCTTCGACAGACTCTTTCATGACGTCGCCAAGCGAACCGGTGCGAATGATGTTGCCCTTACCCGGCATGAGCGCGGTCTCGATCGTGAGCAATTCGCCGCCGACTTCGGTCCAGGCCAATCCCGTGACCTGGCCGACCTGATTGTCCTTCTCGGCCATGCCGAACGTGAAGCGCCGAACGCCCAGGTACTTGTCGAGGTTGCGCGGCGTCACCGCGATCTTCTTCTGCTTGCCCTCGGTCATGATCTGCTTGACCGCCTTGCGGCAGATCTTGGAAATCTCGCGCTCGACCCCCCGCACGCCTGCTTCACGCGTGTAGTAGCGCACGATATCGCGCAGGGCCGGCTCGTTTACCGCGAGCTCGCCGTCCCTAAGGCCGTTGTTCTTCATCTGCTTGGGCAGCAGGTATTTGAGCGCAATCGAGACTTTCTCGTCTTCCGTGTAACCGGAGAGGCGGATTACCTCCATGCGGTCGAGCAGCGCCGGCGGAATGTTCAACGTGTTCGAGGTCGCAATGAACATGACCTCGGACAGGTCGTACTCCACTTCGATGTAGTGGTCGACGAACGTGTGGTTCTGCTCCGGGTCGAGCACCTCGAGCAGCGCCGACGAGGGATCGCCGCGGAAGTCCATGCCCATCTTGTCGACTTCGTCGAGCAGGAAGAGCGGGTTGCGCACCGACACCTTGGTCATGCTCTGCAGGATCTTGCCGGGCATCGAGCCGATGTACGTGCGGCGATGGCCGCGGATCTCCGCCTCATCCCGCACACCGCCGAGCGCCATGCGCACGAACTTGCGATTGGTGGCTTTTGCTATCGACTGACCAAGCGACGTCTTGCCGACGCCGGGCGGCCCGACGAGGCACAGGATCGGCGCCTTCATGCGGTCGACGCGGCTTTGCACGGCCAGGTACTCGAGGATGCGTTCCTTCACTTTTTCGAGGCCGAAATGGTCTTCGTCGAGAACCTTCTGGGCCGCCTTGATGTCCTTGGAGATCTTTGTCTTCTTCTTCCAGGGCAGGTTAACCAGCGTCTCGATGTAGTTGCGCACGACGGTGGCTTCGGCCGACATCGGCGACATGAGTTTGAGCTTCTTCAACTCCGCATCGACTTTCTTGCGCGCTTCCTTCGGCATGTGCGCCTTGCGGATGCGCTTGTCCATCTCTTCGAGGTCCGCGCCCTCCTCGCCCTCGCCGAGCTCTTTCTGGATCGCCTTGACCTGCTCGTTGAGGTAGTACTCGCGCTGGCTCTTTTCCATCTGGCGCTTCACGCGTCCGCGGATGCGCTTCTCGACCTGGAGGATGTCGATTTCGGTTTCGAGTTGCGAGAGAAGGTGCTCGAGCCGCGCCTTGACATCGAACATCTCGAGAACCTGCTGCTTTTGCTCGAGCTTGAGCGGCAAGTGCGCAGCGACCGTGTCGGCCAGGCGCCCAGCCTCGTCGATGCCCGAAAGCGAAGTCAGGATCTCGGGCGGGATTTTCTTGTTGAGCTTTACGTACTGGTCGAACGCCGAAAGCAACGCGCGACGCATCGCTTCGACCTCATGCTGGACGGCGCTCTCGGGCGGGATCACGGCCGCTTCCGCGACCCAGTGGCTCTTTAGATCGGCTATCTCGCCGATACGCGCCCGGCTGCCGCCTTCGACGAGCACCTTGACCGTGCCGTCGGGCAACTTGAGCATCTGGAGGATGTTGGAGATGCACCCGATCTCGTACATGTCCTCGGGGCCGGGATCGTCCTTGGCAGCGGACTTCTGCGCCACGAGGAGGATCGACTTGCCCGCTTCCATCGCCGTTTCCATCGCCTTAATGGACTTGGGCCGCCCCACGAACAGCGGGATCACCATGTGCGGGAACACGACGACGTCGCGCAGGGGCAGGAGCGGGTATTGGGTGGCTTGGTTGTTATCGCTTGCTTGCAGATCGGACATTATGGTCCTCGGGCCTGGATACGTTATGGCGAAGCGGCGGTGATCTGGTTATTGGCCGCTAAGCCTCTATTAAACACTTACGCAGAGCTGCCGGCGACTTTTTGCTGGTCGGAATAAATCAGGATCGGCTTGCCGTCCGCGGTCACCATCGCCTCGTCGACGACGACCTTGCTGACATTCTCCATGGTCGGTAATTCGTACATGGTGTCGAGCAGGATCTGCTCGAGAATCGACCGAAGCCCCCTCGCCCCGGTCCTGCGGGCCAGCGCTTTCTTGGAAACCGCCGCCAGAGCCGGGATCCGGACTTCGAGTTCGACGCCTTCCATGAGGAATAGTTTCTGGTATTGCTTGAGCAACGCGTTCTTCGGCTCGGTCAGGATCTGGATCAGGGCGGCTTCGTCGAGCTCCTCGAGCATGGCCGCCACGGGCAGCCGGCCGACGAATTCGGGAATGAGGCCGTACTTGATGAGGTCTTCCGGTTCGGTCCCACGCAGGACTTCGCTGATGTCCTTGCCGCTGCGCGTGCTCCTCACCTCGGCGCCGAATCCGATGCCGGATTTCTCCGAGCGGGCGCGGATGATCTTGTCGAGTCCATCAAAAGCGCCGCCGCAGATGAACAGGATGTTGGTCGTATCGACCTGCACGAAATCCTGATTCGGGTGCTTGCGGCCGCCCTGCGGAGGCACGGAAGCGATCGTGCCTTCGATGAGCTTGAGCAGCGCCTGCTGCACGCCCTCGCCCGATACGTCGCGTGTGATCGAAGGGTTGTCGGATTTGCGCGAGATCTTGTCGATCTCATCGATGTAGACGATGCCGCGCTTGGCCTTGTCGACGTCGTAGTCGCAGTTCTGGAGCAACTTCTGAATGATGTTCTCGACGTCTTCGCCGACGTAACCGGCTTCGGTCAGCGTCGTCGCATCTGCAATGACGAAAGGCACGTTCAAGAGGCGCGCGAGCGTTTGCGCGAGCAGCGTTTTTCCTGAGCCCGTCGGCCCGATCAGCAGGATGTTCGACTTGGCGAGCTCGACCTCGTCGTTCTTCGAGAGGTGCTTCAGCCGCTTGTAGTGGTTGTAGACCGCAACGGACAGGATCTTCTTGGCCTGGTTCTGCCCGATTACGTACTGGTCGAGGATCTCGCGGATCTCACGCGGCGTCGGCAGGTCGGACTTGGCGCCCTTGCCGCCTTTGTCGGTCGCCGTTTCCTCGCGGATGATGTCGTTGCACAGTTCGATGCACTCGTCGCAGATGAACACCGAAGGACCTGCGATCAGTTTCCTGACCTCGTGCTGGCTTTTGCCGCAGAACGAGCAGTACAGCAGTTTTTCGCCCGAGGACGTCTTTTCCGACATGCGTTTTAGCTCCCGCTATCCTGTCCGGTTCTTAAACTGCACCTTGTGCCCGCGAAGTCAGCACCTTGTCGACGAGGCCGTACTTTACCGCCTCTTCGGCCGAGTGAAAGTTATCGCGGTCCGTGTCCTTCGCAATCCTATCAACGTTCTGGCCCGTGTGCTTCGCGAGGATCTCGTTCAGCCGGTGGCGCAGGAAGAGAATTTCCTTGGCGTGGATCTCGATGTCCGAGGCTTGGCCCTGGAAGCCGCCCATCGGCTGGTGGATCATCACGCGCGAGTTCGGCAGGCAGAAGCGCTTGCCCTTCTCGCCGGCCGCGAGCAGCAGCGCGCCCATGCTGGCCGCCTGGCCTACGCAAAGAGTGGAAACGTTCGGCTTCACGAACTGCATCGTGTCGTAGATCGCCAGACCGGCCGAAACCGATCCGCCCGGTGAGTTGATGTAAAAAGAGATGTCCTTGTCCGGGTTCTCGGACTCAAGGAAGAGTAACTGGGCGACGATCAGGTTCGCTGTGACTTCGTTCACGGGGCCGACAAGAAAGACGACCCGCTCTTTCAGCAGCCGCGAATAGATGTCGTAGGCGCGCTCACCGCGGCCGGACTGCTCGATGACCATCGGCACCAAGCCCAGGCCCATCGGTTCGTGGCCCGAAGCCGACGCTTCGGTAAGCAGGGAAGGAGACTGCCAGCGGGTGTCGATCATGTGGCGCTCCCCATCAACTCGTCGAAGGGAATGGTCTTGTCGACAACCTTGGCTTTCGACAGCACCCAGTTGACGACGTTGTCCTCGAGAGCGAGGCCTTCCATCTCAGTCAGGCGTTGCGGCTGCATGTAGAACCATTTTACCACCTCGGCCGGGCTCTCATACGATTGCGCCTGATCTTCGATGAGCTTCCTGATCTGGTCGGGCTTGGGTTGCAGGCCCTCTGTCTTCGCCAACTCGCCGATGATGAGGCCGAGCGCAACACGGCGCTTGGCACCCGACTCGAAAGCGCTCGGCTCGAACGGCATCTGCTCCATCTTGAGGCCGCGCGCCTCTAGGTCAGTGCGAGCCTGCTGCACCATGTTCTGCGTTTCCATTTCCACCAGCGCTTTGGGCAGCTCGATAGGCGAAGCATCGTGCAAAGCCTGCAGCGCCTTTGCCTTGGTGCGCGTCTTGATCCGCTTGGCGACTTCGCGCTCGACGTTCGACTTGATGTCGGCGCGCATCCTTTCCAGATTGCCGTCGGCTACGCCGAGCGCCTTTGCGAACTCTTCGTCCAGCGTGGGAAGTTTCGCTTCCTCGACCTGGTTGACCGTGATCTCGAAGGTGGCCGTTTTGCCGGCGACATCCTTGCCGTGATAGTCGTCCGGGAATTTCAGTTCGAAACTCTTCGACTGGCCGGCCTTGAGGCCTTCGGCGGCCGCCTCGAACTCGGGCAGCATGCGCCCTTCGCCCAGCGTGAACGCGAATCCCTTTGCGCCCCCCCCCTGGAACGTCTCGCCGTCGATCTTGCCTTCGAAGTCGATCGTGAGCCGATCGCCCTTTTGCGCCGCGCGCTCCGCCGAGACGCTGAAGGTCGTCCGTTGCTTGCGCAGGATCTCGAGGGTCTTCGCGATCTCCTCATCGCCTACGGTCACGGTCGGGCGCTCGATCGTCGTCGAGGCGAGGTCGCCGGTCTTGACTTCGGGGTACACCTCGAAAGTCGCCTTGAATTCGAACGCGGTTTCGCTGCCGCCGGCCTCACCTTCTTCCTTCTGGACCGGCTCGATGCGCGGATTGCCGGCGACCTTGAGGTTCGCCTCCTTGACGGCATCGCTGAAACGTTTTTGCAACGCGTCGCCAATAACTTCCGAGCGGACCTGGGGGCCGTATTGCTGGGCCACCAGCTTGAGCGGCACCTTGCCCGGCCGGAAGCCGGACATCTTCATGCCGCGCGCGATCTTCTTGAGACGCTCGCCGAATTGCTGCTCCACCTCGTTGATCGGCACCGACATCGACAAGCGCCGCTCGAGGGAGCCCAGGGTTTCCACATTTGCTGCCATGCTTGTTCCTTACGAATGTTCGCCGCAGTTAATTCTGGTGCGAAGGAAGGGACTCGAACCCCCACGCCGTGAGGCGCTGGAACCTAAATCCAGTGCGTCTACCAATTCCGCCACCCTCGCAGGGATCGACCTCAAGACAAATACCGTTGGTAGCACACATAATTATAACCCAGCAAAGGCGCCTTCCTCCTCTGCGAGCGGTCATAAAACCCTTAATAATCACGCCCGTGCCAGCAGGACATTACGAAAACTTCCCGGTCGCTTCGCTGCTTGTGCCAGCCAAGCTGCGCGAAGCCGTCGGCGTCATTTACCGCTTCGCTCGTACGGCCGACGACTTCGCCGACGAAGGCGACGAGCCGCCCGAAGCGCGCCTTGCAAGCCTTCAGGCCTACCGCGATGAACTCGATCGCATAGCTGAAGACAAGCCGCCAAAGACCGCCCTCTTTCGCGATATCGCTCGGATCATGCTCAGCCATCGCTTGCCGATCGAGCCGTTCTACGACTTGCTCTCCGCGTTTTCGCAAGACGTGGTGAAAACCCGTTACGCGGATTTCGACGAGCTTGCCGATTACTGCCGCCGTTCGGCCAACCCCGTGGGACGGCTCATGCTCCACCTTTTCGGCGCGTCGGATCCGACCAGTGTCGCCCGGTCGGATTCGATCTGCACTTCTCTCCAGCTCATCAATTTCTGGCAGGACGTTGCAATCGACTGGCGAAAGGACCGCGTTTACCTCCCACTCGATGAGCTCGCGCACTTCGGCGTGAGCGAAGACCAGATCGCAGAAGGCCGTGTCGATGCGGCCTGGCGCGATCTCGTGACGTTCCAGGTCGACCGGTCGCGGTCGATGATGGAAAGCGGCGCGCCGCTCGGCCGCACGCTGCCCGGTCGCTTCGGCCTCGAGATCCGCCTCACGATCCGCGGCGGCCTTGCCATCCTCGACAAGCTCGAAGCGGCGAACTGCGATATGTTTCGCCACCGGCCGGTGCTCAGGTGGCACGATTGGCCCCTCCTCTTCATCCGAGCGCTATGACGCCCGACGAGTATTGCCAGAACAAAGCCGCGTCGAGCGGCTCCTCCTTTTACTACTCGTTCCTGTTCCTGCCGCCGGAGCGCCGTCGCGCAATCACCGCCCTGTACGCCTTCTGCCGGGAAGTCGACGATGTCGTTGATGAAACCGCGGACCCGCAGGTTGCGCGCACCAAGCTCGCCTGGTGGCGCGTCGAGATCGGTCACCTGTTCGAGGGAAAGCCCCAGCATCCAGTGACTCGCGCGCTGGAGCCTGCGCTCGCGCGTTTCGGCATCACCGCCCTGCGGCTGAACGAAATCATCGACGGCATGCAGATGGATCTCGACCAGTCGCGCTATCTCGATTTCAAGGGACTCGAAAAGTACTGTTATCACGTCGCCGGAGTCGTTGGACTTCTCGCTGCCGGCATCTTCGGCTACAAGGATCCGCGCACCCTCGAGTATGCGAAGAACCTCGGGCTCGCGTTCCAACTCACGAACATCATCCGCGATGTCGGCGACGATGCCCGCCGCAACCGGATCTACCTGCCGATGGATGAGCTCAAGCGGTTCGAGGTGCCGGCCTCCGACGTGCTGAACGCGCGATACAGCGACAACTTCACGCGGCTCATGCAATTCCAGACAGAGCGCGCCCAGGCTTATTACACGGAAGCTCTCGAAATGCTGCCTGCGGAAGATCGCCGGTCCCAGCGTGCCGGCCTTATCATGGCGGCGATTTACCGCACCGTTCTCGATGAAATCGCGGCCGATGGGTTCAAAGTGCTGAACCAGCGCACATCGCTCACGCCCATGCGAAAGTTGTGGATCGCGGTGCGCACGTGGCTCAGAACCTGAGGTCCAAACGCGTTGCCGTCGTCGGCGCGGGATACGCGGGCCTGACGGCCGCAGTCTCGCTTGGGCAACGCGGCATTCCGGTCGTCGTGTACGAAAGCGGGCCTGTGCCCGGCGGACGTGCGCGGCGAGTGACGACGGCCGGCCGCACGCTCGACAACGGCCAGCACATCCTCATCGGCGCGTACACCACGCTGCTTGGGATGATGCGCACCGTCGGCGCGGATCCGGACGCCCTGTTGCTGCGCCTGCCGCTCGAGCTGCGATATGCCACTGAATTCAGCCTGCGCGCTCCGGCCCTGCCCGCCCCACTCCATCTCGCGGTCGCGCTTTTTTCGGCGACGGGTCTTACGTGGTCCGAGCGATTTGGTGCCGTCGCATTCATGCAGGCGATGAAGCGCAAAACCTTTCGCGTAGACACGCAGGTCAGTGTTGCCGCGCTTCTGGAGGCGCACGGGCAGCGCGGCGCAATCGCTCGCTATCTCTGGCATCCGCTCTGCATTTCCGCGCTCAACACATTGCCACAGGCCGCGTCGGCTAACGCTTTCCTCGCAGTCCTGCGCGACAGCCTTGCGGGCTCGCGGGCGGCCAGCGAGTTGCTGATCCCGCGCGTCGATCTGACGCGGCTCTTTCCCGAACCGGCCGCCGCGTGGCTCGACGCACATGGTGGCGAAGTGCGCTGCGGTTCACCAATCCGCGACCTTGCCGCCCTCAGGAGCGAGTACAGCGACGTGATCGTCGCGGTCGGCCCGCACCAACTCGGGCCGCTGATGCCAGGTATCGCGGAGCACTACACCTATCAGCCGATTTACACCGTGTACCTCAAGTACCCGGCCTCCGTGAGGCTGCCGCTTGCGATGCTGGGCCTGGCCGACGGGATCGTGCAATGGGTCTTCGACCGGGGACAGCTCGAGGGCGAGGCCGGCCTCCTGGCCTGCGTCATCAGCGCGCAGGGCGATCACCAGCAGATGGAGCAAAGCGAGCTGGTTACGACATGCCGCGCCGAGCTGTCCCTTGCACTTGGGCTGCTGCCCAAACCCGAGTGGACCCAGGTCATCGCCGAAAAGCGCGCGACGATTACCTGTTCGCCCGGCCTCGAGCGCCCTGGCCCCCGCACTTCCCTACCGAACGTTTACCTCGCCGGCGACTACACGCATCCCGAATACCCGCCGACGCTCGAAGCGGCGGTGCTGAGCGGCATCAGGGCCGCCGCGCAGATCGCCTGAGCGATCAGACCCGCGCTTCACCTGTACCGGTTCCGGGGCACGAATTGGCCTGAGAGCCGCACCGCCGTTCATTCCGCAAAACAAATTTCACGAGAATTGGACTAAAGCTCGCGCAGCTTTGCGACCGCCTGGTCGACGCGATCGACGGCA
Source organism: Pseudomonadota bacterium (assembly GCA_025352885.1). Taxonomy (GTDB): domain Bacteria; phylum Pseudomonadota; class Gammaproteobacteria; order Burkholderiales; family SG8-39; genus SZAS-79. Next base: position 36,249 of record JANXRZ010000271.1, read on the forward strand.
ATGACCTCGAGGCCGGGGATCTTCGACTTCGGCATGTTCGCCTTCGGGACGATGGCACGCGTGAAGCCGAGCTTCGCCGCTTCCTTCAGCCGATCCTGGCCGCGCGGCGCAGGGCGCACCTCCCCGGCCAAGCCCACTTCGCCGAACGTGATCACCTTGCCTTCTATTGGGCGATCGGTGAGCGAGGACACGATCGCAAGCATGACCGCGAGATCGGCGGCCGGCTCGCCGATTCTCACACCGCCCACCGCGTTCACGAAAACGTCCTGGTCGTAGCACGCGATTCCAGCGTGACGATGGAGCACTGCCAGCAGCATGGCGAGGCGGTTCTGCTCCAGCCCGACGGACAGGCGTCGAGGGTTCGGCGCATGCGATGCATCCACCAGCGCCTGGATCTCGACCAGCAGCGGCCGTGTGCCTTCGAGCGTCGCGAGCACACATGAACCGGCCACCTCCTTCTCGTGATGCGAAAGGAAGAGGGCCGAAGGGTTGGAGACGCCGCGCAGCCCCTTCTCGGTCATTGCGAACACGCCGAGCTCGTTGACGGCGCCGAAGCGATTCTTGATTGCGCGGATCAGGCGAAAGCTCGAGTGCGGATCTCCCTCGAAGTAAAGGACCGTGTCGACGATGTGCTCGAGCACGCGCGGGCCGGCGATGGCGCCTTCCTTCGTTACGTGCCCGATGATGATGAGCGCCGTTCCGCTCGACTTGGCATGCCGCGTGAGCTGCGCTGCGCACTCGCGCACCTGCGCAACGGAGCCCGGCGCGGAGGTCAGGGCTTCCGAATACAACGTCTGGATCGAATCGATCACCGCAACCTGCGGCTTCGACGCTTCGAGGACCGCGGCGATGCGCTCGAGTTGAATCTCGGCGATCAGCTCGACATCGCCTGCATCGAGCGCAAGCCGGGCCGCGCGCAGCGCCACCTGCTCGGCTGATTCCTCACCCGAAACGTAGAGCGTCTTGTGGCGCGGCGCGATTTCGGCCAGCGCCTGGAGGAACAGGGTCGACTTGCCGATGCCGGGGTCCCCACCGATCAACACGACCTGTCCCGATACCAGCCCACCGCCGAGCACGCGATCCAATTCGCCCAGGCCAGTCGGGAGGCGCTCGATTTCGCGCGTTTCAATGCGGCTCAGTCGCACGGGCTTCACGGGCGCTTGCGCACGATCGGGAACCGCGCCGATCACGGACGAATACCGGTGCGTCGAAGCCTTGCCCTCCGCCGCCGTCTCCTGCAGCGTGTCGCCCGCGCCGCAGGACGGGCAGATGCCGAACCACTGCAGCGCGCTTGCCCCACACTCGGTGCAGACGTAGATCGACCGTGCCTTCGCCATCAGGGAACCTCGACGACCGGCACCCGGGCCGCAAGGCCGCACAGCAGTTCGTAGGACAGCGTGCCGGCCGAGGCTGCGACCTCATCGGCCGAAAGTCCTTCGCCCCACAAGGTCACCGGCGTGCCGATGTAGGCCTCGGGCAGCGCAGTGACGTCGATGCAAATCATGTCCATCGAGACGCGGCCGATCGTACGCGTGCGTTCGCCGCGCACCAGCACGGGCGTGCCCGTCGGCGCAAGCCGCGGATACCCGTCCGCATAGCCGCACGCGATGACGGCTATGGTCATCTCCTCCGTCGCTTCAAACCCGAACCCGTAGCCGACCCGCTCGCCGGCCTGCAGGTTCTGGAGCGCAATGATTTCGGTGGTGAGGGTCATGACCGGTTTCAGGCCGAGGTCGTCGGCATCCTGGTCGGCGAACGGCGAGCAGCCATACAGCATGATGCCGGGGCGCACCCAGTCCGCATGAGTCTGCGGAAAGCGCAGCAGCGCAGCCGAGTTGGCCAGGCTGCGCGGGCCTTGCATCGGTTGGGTGAGGCTGTTGAACCACTCCAGCTGGTCGGCCACGCCCGAGACGCCATCGGCATCCGCAAAATGCGTCATCAGGGTCACTTCGCGAATCTTCTCGTGCCCATGCAGTGCATTCCATCCGATGCGCACGTTATCGACCGTGAATCCCAAGCGGTTCATGCCGCTGTTGACCTTCAGGTATGCGTCGATCGGCTTTGCGAGGGTTGCCTTCTCGAGGATCTCGATCTGCTCGAGCGTGTGGACCACAGGCGTAAGGTCGTATTCAACCAGGAGCGGAACGTCCTGCGCCTTGAAAAAGCCTTCAAGCAACAGGATGGGCTTTTTCACGCCCTGCAGGCGCAGGCGGATCGCCTCTTCGAAGTCGAGCATCGCATAGCCGTCGGCCTGCTCGAGCGCACGCGCTGCGGCCACCAGTCCATGACCGTAAGCGTTGGCCTTGACGACCGCCCAGACCTTGGCGTCGGGCGCCGCCTTGCGCGCGACCGAAAGGTTGTGCGCGAGGGCCGAGGCTTTGATGGTCGCCTGGATGGGACGCGGCATGGCTAGAGCGGCGCCCCTGAGCGCAGCCTGTCCTTGGCGAAGTCGATGAAGGTGTTGGCCAGGCGCGAGCGGAATTTCTCTTTCGGGTACACCACCGACAGCGTTCGCATGAGCCTCGGCGAAAGCGGGACCGCGGCAAGCTGGCCCAGCCGGGTTTCCTTCGAAACGGTCGAACGCGACATGATGGCGAACCCAAGGCCCGTGCTGAGCAATCCCTTGATGGCTTCAGGGCTGCCGAGTTCCATCACCGTGTCGATGCTGTCCGGCCGGATGCCTGCGTCCTGGAGGTAACGGTCGGTCACTTCGCGCGTACCTGATCCCGGTTCTCGGCTGATGAAGGAGTGGTTGAGCAACTGCTTAGGCGTAATCGAGGCGAATTTCGCAAGCGGATGGGAAGGCGCGCACAGGACCAGCAGTTCATCGTCCGCGCAGACATCAGAGACCAGTCCGGGCAAATGCGAGGGTGCCTCGATGAAGCCGAGATCCAGCGTGTGCTCATCGACCCTGCTTTCCACGGTTTCCGAGTTTGCCACGATCAGGCGCGGCAAGACCTTGGGATGGCGGGCGCGGAATTCGCCGAGGACCTGTGGCAACAGGAACTCGGCGATCGTCATGCTTGCGCCGATGAATAGTGCGCCCGCAATCTCGCCGGTCAATTCCTTCAGGCGCGTGTCGAGTTCGGCCGAGAGCCCGAGGATCCGCTCGGCGTAATCCATCACGATGTCGCCTGCCGGAGTCAGCGCAATGCGCCCGTGACCGCGGTCGAACAGGCGTGTGTTGAAGTGCTCTTCCAGCTGCTTGACTTGGAAAGTGACTGCCGGCTGGGTCATGCAGAGCGTTTCGGCTGCCTTGGTGAAAGACAACTGCCTCGCCACCGCATGAAACACCTGGAGACGCCGGTCCGCCATCTGTCACGCCCCTCTCCCTTTTGCACTCGCTTATTCAAGCATAAATCGAGATTTAAGCCTATCTTATGTGCGCATCGCTTTGATAAACAGCAGATTTTGAGTCGGGTCGTGCTATAAAGCCGCCTGCCTTTCCAGGAGAACGACCGGCCCCGCCATGACGCGTGCCGGCACCCATCTTCCCCGATGAGCCTAGGCTTTTACATCATCATGGCGGCGCAGTTTTTCTCGTCGCTGGCCGACAACGCCCTGCTCGTCGCCGCAATTGCGCTGCTCATCCAGTCGGATTCGCCCGGTTGGCTGACGCCGTACCTGAAATTTTTCTTTGTTATCTCGTACGTCGTGCTCGCGCCGTTTGTCGGCGCCTTCGCCGACCGCCTGCCGAAAGGCCAGGTCATGCTCGTGAGCAACAGCGTCAAGATCGTCGGCTGCGCGATGATGCTGTTCAACGTGAATCCGCTGATCGCGTACGCGATGGTGGGGTTGGGCGCTGCGGCCTACTCGCCGGCCAAATACGGGATCCTGACCGAATACCTTCCGCCCACGCGGCTGGTGATTGCCAACGGCTGGATCGAAGGGCTGACGGTGGCCTCCATCATTCTCGGAACGGTGCTGGGCGGCGTGCTCATCAACGTGCGCGTGTCCGGGATGCTGCTCAACATGGACCTGCCTTACATCGAGACCAGCATCGACACGCCTGCAGAAGCCGCGATTTCGCTGATCGTGTTCATCTACGCGATTGCAGCGTTCTTCAACCTGTATGTGCCCAATACCGGCGTGCCGCTGAAAAAATTGCCCTCCAACCCCATCGACACGCTCACGGATTTCTTCAGCTGCTTCAAGCGCCTGTGGGCCGACAAGCTCGGCCAGATCTCGCTGGCGGTCACCACGCTCTTCTGGGGCGCAGGCGCCACGCTCCAGTTCATCGTCATCGAATGGGCGCGCCACAACCTGGGGTTCGATCTTTCCCGCGCCTCGATCCTGCAAGGCGTCGTTGCGTTCGGCATTGCGCTCGGCGCCGTCATTGCGTCGGCGCGGGTCAAGCTGCACCAGTCGATCCGCGTCATCCCGCTCGGCATCGCGATGGGCCTGATCGTGCCCTTCATGGTGCTGGTGAAAAGCATCTGGGTCGCCATTCCCCTCATGATCCTGATCGGGGGCCTCGCAGGATTCTTCGTCGTCCCCATGAATGCGCTCTTGCAGCATCGTGGGCATAATCTCATGGGCGCCGGCCGCTCCATTGCCGTGCAGAACTTCAACGAGAACTCCTCGATCCTCGTGATGATCGCGACCTATTCGATCCTGCTCGGGACGGGCGTCTCGATCACCTGGGTGATCATCCTGTTCGGGCTTTTCGTAGCAGGCACCATGGCCATGGTCCAGCGCTGGTTTACGCTGAACAAGGTGCGCCACAAGGTGGAGATCGACCGGCTCATGGAGATCGCGCGGTCCGAAAAGCACTGAGCCCGGCTATCGCGCCTTGCCGGTCGCCACGTCCATGATCATGCGTGCCGCCAGGTAAAGACGTGGCTCGATCGAATCGAGGAGAACGTATTCGGCGTCACTCGAATGCGCGCCGAATCCCTGCAGGCCGAAGCGTTCGAGTACCGGGCCCTTCGCCTTGAGCGAAGCGAAAGCGGCATCCGTGCCGCCACCTTCCGCCACTTCCCCGACGACGAGATCCTTGCCGAGTTCCCTATAGACCTTCTGCGCGTGCCCAGCAGTCGCCTTCGAAGCGGCCGTCGCCTCGAGCGGCGGACGGCGGCGCTCGAAAATCATTTCGACCTGGGTGTCGGCAATGAGCTTGTTCTTGATGCGCTCCTTGAGCGTGCCCTCCAGCCCGTCGTAGTCGGCGACCCGCAGCACCCGCACATCCGCCGTGGCCGTTGCTACCGCCGGGATGACGTTGCGGTTCGTTCCGGCGGACGCAATCGTCCAGTTCATCTTGACTCCCACCTTGGGGTCGGAGAGATCGCGCGTCTGGAGTACCTGGTGCGCCAATTCGTAGAGCGCGTTGCGGCCGTTTTCGGGCGCGGCACCCGCGTGCGACGCGCGACCCTTGACGTTGAGGATTACCGCCGCGATGCCGGCCGTCGACAAAGACAGGCGATCCGAATCGACGCGCGATCCCTCGAACGAGAACACGGCATCGTGCTCGGCGCCCATTTTGGTGAGCATCGCCCGGGAGCCGGGCGAGCTGATCTCCTCATCGGCATTGATGAGAACGCTCACCAGGCCATATTCGCGAAACCCGAGGTTCTTCAGCACCGCCATCGTGTGAAGGACGACTGCAATGCCCTGCTTGTCGTCGGCGATGCCCAGGCCGTAAGCCCGTCCGCCTTCGACCCGGAACGGCTGCTTCTCGAGCATACCCTTGAGGTAAACGGTATCCATGTGCGCAATGAGGAGGATTTTCTTCGTTCCCGTTCCCTCGAAGCGAGCGTGCACTATGCGACCGATCTTCGGCGGCGTGTCTTCCATTTTGTAAACGTCGGCGCCGGCCGAAACGAACTCGACTTTTGCGCCAAGGGCCTTCAGGCGCTCGGCAATCAGCGCGGAAATCTTGTCCAGGCCCTCTGAATCGCGGCTGCCCGACTCGATGGACACCAGGTTCTTCATGGTCTCGATGAGCGCGGGTTTTTCCTTGTGCGCCTGCGCCAGCACGTCCTGCACGGGCTGCGCCGCCGCAACGGATGCAAAGCAGACTGCAACGGCGCCGGCGAGCGCCGCCAGGGCGATAACTTTTCTTTTCACTTTTTTCTCCCAGGTCCAACGGGCTTCGGACCGTTACGTTAGAGCACGATCGGTGCGTCAGGCAACTCGTTCGGGTTGTCCTCACCGGCCGGGAAGTGCAGCGCAAGCAAGTCGCTGATCGCTTCGATGCCGAGGATCGCGCCGGCTTCGAAGCGTCCGGCAGCGAACTCCGATTGCATGCCGCGGCAGATTGCGTCCCAGGCGGCATCACCCACTTTGGCGTCGATTCCCCTGTCGGCCACGATCTCGACGCGACGGTCCGCCAGCAGCAGGTAGATCAGCACGCCGGCGTTGTCTTCGGTATCCCACACCCGCTGGCGGGTAAAGATCTCGATTGCGCGCTCGTGCGCGGTGCGGCCGGCCGCGAGCAGCCCGAGTGGAAGTCCGCCTTCGACCACGAAACAGAGCTCGCCGCGATGCCGTTTTTCCTGCTCCGCGATTGATCCTTCGATCGCCTTGAGCGTCGCGCGCGGGAAAGCCCGCCGTGCCGCAAGATCATCTAGGACGAGGTGCTTGATCCAGCGCATGGTTACCAGCTCCCCGAGGAACCGCCGCCGCCGAAGCTACCGCCGCCGCCGCTGAAACCGCCGCTGCTGCCGCCGCCGAACGATCCGCCGCTGCTTGAAGACCCGCTGAATCCCCGGCCGCTCCCCGTGTTGATCAGCGTGAAAATGAACGCAATGACCGTAGCCAGTGCCGCGATGCCCAGGCTGAAGAAAACCCAGGCGGCCACGCCCATCACTGCACTGGTGGCGAGTGCGCCCGGGAAGCGCCCGAAAAGCGTCTTGAAGACCGCGCCCAGGATGAACACGAGGAAGAACGCAGGGACCAGATACTCGAACGGGTCCCGGCCACTGCCCGAACTATCCGACCTCGCCGAAGAGGAACCCGAGCCGGAAGGCGGCGGAAGCTTTTCGCCTTCGACCAGCCTGATCAGCTGATCGACGCCGGCAGAAACGCCGCCGTAGTAATCCCCGGCCTTGAACCTGGGCGTGATCGCCTCGCTGATGACCCGATTCGCGACCGCGTCCGGGATGGCCCCTTCGAGGCCGTAGCCCACCTCTATCCGCAGCCGGCGATCCTCCTTTGCTATCAGGAGGATCAGGCCGTCGTCGGTCCCCTTGCGGCCGATCTTCCACGCTTCCGCGAGGCGAATCGAGAACTGCTCGATCGCATCGGGCTTGGTGGTGGACAGCATGAGCACGGCGATCTGGCTGCCCTTCTTCGCCTCGAAGGCCGCCAGCCGCTGCTCCAGCGTGGCGACCTGGTCCGGCGTCAGCGTGCCGGTGAGGTCGGTGACCCTGGCCTTTAAAGCAGGGATTGCAACGTCGGCCTGCGCCTGCGGCAGGAAGCAGGCGGTCGCCGCGATGAATACCGCCGCCAGCGCCGCGAGCCAGCGTCCGGCCATGGGTTACTTCGCGGGGACCGGTGCGGGTGCCGGGGAAGGCTTGCCGAAATCGACTTTCGGCGGCACGGCGATTTCCTTCTCGTTGGCCACGGTGAAATTCGGCTTCGGCTTGTACCCGAACATCATCGCCGTGAGGTTGTTCGGGAAGCTGCGCACCGAGACGTTATAGGCCTCGACCGTCTTGATGTACCGACCGCGGGCGACCGTGATGCGGTTCTCCGCCCCTTCGAGCTGCACGGCGAGGTCCTTGAATTGTTCGGTCGCTTTCAGCTGGGGATAGGCTTCAGCCACCGCAAGGAGGCGGGACAGCGCGCCGGAAAGGCTGGCCTGCGCTTTTTCGAAATTGGCAAAGGCGGCCGGGTCGTTGAGCATCTCCGGCGTCACCTTGAGCTGCCCGACCGAGGCGCGCGCATTGACCACCGCCTCCAGAGTCGATTTTTCGAAATCCGCCGCGCCCTTTACCGTCGCCACGAGGTTCGGGATCAGGTCCGCCCGGCGCTGGTAGTTGTTCACCACCTCGGACCAGGCCGCGGTAACGGACTCGTCCAGCCGCTGGAATTCGTTGTAGCCGCACCCGGAAAGGCCCAGCGTTGCAATCAGGACGAGGAGGAATTTACGCATTGTTGTGCTCCATAGTGTGGTCGGGCAGGCGCTACATGGGGGCGCGGGAAGCCGACTGCAAGCCCTCGAAGGTGCGAACGGCAAAAACCAGGTCCTGCCAGGCCTTTGCCTTATCCGGCAGCGTGCGCAAGAGATAGGCCGGATGATAGGTCACGATAAGCGGCACGCCCCGATAAGCGTGCAAGCGCCCCCGAAGGCTGGCAATCGACGCGTCGGTAGCGAGCAGCGTCTGCACCGCAAAGCGCCCCATGGCGAGAATCAGTTTCGGCCGGATGAGGTCAATCTGGCGCTCAAGATGCGGCGAGCACTGGGAGACTTCGGCGGGCTCCGGGTTGCGGTTGGCCGGCGGCCGGCACTTAAGGACATTGGCGATATACACATTGGCGGTGCGCGACAGCCCGATGGATGCCAGCATCGCGTCGAGCAACCGGCCGGCCTGCCCGACGAAAGGTTCGCCCGTCTGGTCTTCCTCGGCGCCCGGGGCTTCGCCCACGATCAGCCAATTCGCCGTTTCATCGCCCACACCGAACACGGCCTGCTTGCGCATGCTGTGAAGAGGGCATGCAGTGCACGACGTGACCGCAGCCTTGAGCACAGTCCAATCCATCTTTGCAATGCGCGCCTCGCGGGCCACCGAAGGAGTGCTCGGGACGGCGTCGCTTACTTCTACAGGCGTAAGCGCCGGCTGGGCGGGAGCGGCCCGCGTTTTCCAGATCGGCGCAAGTCCCATCTCGCGCAGGATCGCTTCGCGTCTTGCGGTCATAGGTCGAGCGTCAGGACCAACGCATTCTCCCTGCCGCCGTCCGCCGGATAGTAGCCGCGCCTCTCCGAAATCTGCCGGAAACCGAACCCGGCGTAGAGCGCAAGCGCCGGGGCGTTGCTCGGACGCACTTCGAGGAACAGGTGCTTCGCATCGCGCTCGATCGCGATGCGCATCACTTCGCGCAGCAACTCGGAGCCGATGCCCTGCCGCTGCCGCCCGGCGGCCACGCTCAGGTTGAGCAGGTGCGCCTCGCCCACCGCGATGATCAGGACGAAGTAGCCGACAATCTCCGGGCCGATCCGATAAGTCGAGCACTGGTAGCCGGCGTTGATCGAATCGACGAAATTGCCGCGGGTCCACGGGTGGCTGTACACGGCCTGCTCGATACCAAGCACCGTATCGAGGTCCGCTGTGCGCATCGCCGCGAATTCGGGCCGATCCTTGAGAACGGCGCTCATTTCCTGCGTCCCTGTTCGGCGGTGGTCAGCGCGATCTTGTCGCGGATGTAATGCGGGGTGGCTTGCGAAGCGTCCATGCCTTCTCCTGCCTTCAGCCGGGGCGCGGCCAGCACCGCGACAGCATGCGCGCTTGGCCGTACGTCGGGCGCTATTCGGGAAAGCGACCCTTTCAGCCGCGGCTGGATTCGCTCCGCGTACACCGCAAATCCGCTGCCGCAGGCAAGCCATCCGTCCCCGGGCGGGAGATCCACTTCGTCAGGCGCGACACACTTTTCAGGGAGCACGGTCATCCATCTGTCGGCCCGCTTTTCGAACGCGGAATAATACACTTCGTGCATGCGCGCATCGAGAGCGACTAGGGCGCGCGAGGCGCCGCTTTCCTCTGCGGTTGCCTCGAGGGTGGAGATGCCGATCACCGGCAGGTCAGCTCCGAAGGCAAGCCCCTGGGCAACGCCGCATGCGATTCTCAATCCCGTGAACGCGCCGGGCCCCGCGCCATAGGCAATCGCATCCAGCCGCGCGACGATGAGTCCGGTGCGTGCGAGGAGCTGCTCCAGCATCGGCAGGACGAACTCGCCCTGCCGGTTGCCCGCGCGGCGCTCGAGCGAAAAGATTTCACCTTCGTTCCACAAGGCGACGGAGCACCACTCGGTGGCGGTTTCGATGGCGGCAAACTTCATGCGCTCATTCTATCGGCTATGATTGCCGCCTTCTGAAATGGAGGCGAAAATGGCCGAATACAGGATCGCAGTCATCGCCGGCGATGGCATCGGAAAAGAGGTCATGCCCGAAGGCGTGCGGGTGCTGGAAGCGGTCGGCGCCAAGCACGGCGTGACTTTCAAGTTCCAGGAATTCCCGTGGAGCTGCAACTGGTACAAGGAGCACGGCCGGATGTGCCCCGAGGACGCGCCGGACATCCTCAAGAAATTCGACGCGATCTATTTCGGCGCGGTCGGCGACCCGGCGATCGTGCCGGACCACGTTTCGGCCTGGGGCCTGCTCATCAATTTCCGCCGCTGGTTCGACCTTTACGTGAACCTGCGGCCGGTGCGCCTTTTCAAGGGGCTGCCCTGCCCGCTGGCCGGCCGCAAGCCCGGCGACATCGACTACTACGTCGTGCGCGAGAACACCGAAGGCGAATACTCGACGGTAGGCGGCCGCCTGTTCGAAGGCACGGACAGCGAGGTCGTCGAGCATACATCGACGTTCACGCGGAAAGGCGTCGACC
>JANXRZ010000294.1 GCA_025352885.1 Pseudomonadota bacterium
GCCCTTGAGCGCGGCGTAGTCGACGGCTATGGCTGGCCGATCAGCGGGATCTTTGACCTGAACTGGAACGAGAAGACCAAGTTCCGCGTCGATCCCGGGTTCTACAACGTCGAGGTCTCGATCATGATGAACCTCGATGCCTGGAAGAAGCTCACGCCCAAGCAGCGCGAGACCCTCGAGAAGCAGATGCTCGCGTCCGAAGCGGAAAACGGTTTTTGGGTAACGGATGCTGAAACCGAGCGCAAGCGCCAGGCCGCAGCCGGGATCCAGACGATCAGCTTCGATGCCGCGACCTCGAAGAAATTCGTGGAGACGGCCGATGAGGTCGGCTGGGCTTCGGTGCTCAAGGCGAGCCCCGAGTACGGCGCGCGCCTGAAGAAGGCCTTTACCAAATAGGGTCTTCTTCCGGCCGGGCAACCTGCAAAAGCCCGGTATCCTTGGCTGATACCCAAGAGGCGACTCCATGGAAAGATCTTTCAAGGCCGAAGTCGAACTGCTGAAGCTCGGCGACGGCGGCACGTTCCACGGCGAGGGCATCCTCGCGGTCACCAAGGCGATGCTGCAGTCGGGCGTGTCGTACATCGGCGGCTACCAGGGCGCGCCCGTGTCCCACATGATGGACGTGCTCGCCGATGCGCGGCCGATCCTCGACGAGCTCGGCATCCACGTGGAGACCAATGCGTCGGAAGCGGGCGCCGCCGCGATGCTCGGCGCCTCGATCAACTACCCGATGCGCGGGACGGTCACGTTCAAGTCGACGGTCGGGACCAACGTCGCATCGGATGCGCTTTCGAATCTCGCTTCGGCCGGTGTCACCGGCGGAGTCGTCGTCGTGCTCGGCGAGGACTACGGCGAGGGCGCCTCGATCATCCAGGAACGCAGCCACGCGTTTGCCATGAAATCGCAGATGTGGCTGCTTGACCCGCGCCCGAACCTGCCGACGATCGTGAAGATGGTGGAGAAGGGGTTCGAGCTGTCCGAGGCTTCGAGCACGCCGGTGCTGCTCGAGCTGCGCATCCGCGCTTGCCACGTGCACGGCTCTTTCGAAACCAAGGACAACGTCGCGCCGCGGTATTCGCGCAAGAACCCGCTGCCCGACCCGGACTTCGATTTCAGCAAAATCTGCCTGCCGCCCGCGACCTACGCGCAGGAGAAGCAGAAGATCGAGGTTCGCTGGCCAGCCGCCCAGGCCTTCATCCGCGAAAACAAGCTGAACGAAGTCTTCGCCGGGAGCGACGCGCGCATCTCCGCCGAGACCGGCATCATCGTCCAGGGCGGCATGTACAACGTCGTCATCCGCTCGCTCCAGCAGCTTGGGTTGGCCGATGCGTTCGGCAGCAGCCGGATCCCGATTTACGTTCTCAACGTCACGTATCCGCTGATCCCCGAAGAGGTCGTCGAGTTCTGCGCGGGCAAGCGCACCGTGATGATGGTGGAAGAGAGCCAGCCCGCATTCATCGAGGACGCGCTCAACGGGATCCTGCGCCGCGCCGACCTGCAAACGCGCGTGCATGGGCAGGACGTGCTGCCGCTGGCCGGCGAATTCACTGGCGCGGTCGTGCTCGAAGGCATGATGAAATTCCTGGAGAAGGTGAAGCCGACGGGGCTCGACGTGCCGTCATTGCGCGGCGTCGTGACCCGTCTCACCGCACCAAAAGCAACCGCCGCGGAGCTCTTCGGCGAGCCGCTGCCTGTGCGCGTTCCCGGCTTCTGCATCGGCTGCCCCGAGCGGCCGGTGCTCTCGGCGCTGAAGCTCGCCGCGCGCGACGGCGGCAAGTTCCACGTGTCCGGCGACATCGGCTGCCACACGTTCTCGACCCTGCCGCCGTTCAACATGGGCAACACCGTGCTCGGCTACGGCCTCGGCCTTGCGTCCAACTCGGCGGTCGCGCCGATGTTCAACCAGCGCTCCGTGACGATCATGGGCGACGGCGGGTTCTGGCATAACGGCCTCACCTCCGGCGTGGCGAACGCCGTGTTCAACAAGGACGACGGCGTGCTCGTGATCCTCGAGAATGGCTACACCTCGGCCACCGGCACGCAGAACATCCCGTCCTCGCCGCATCACGATCCGCGCCGCGCCAACGACATGTCGATCGAGAAAGTGCTGCGCAGTCTCGGGGTGACCTGGCTGAAGCGCGTGCACTCCTACAGCGTCACCGACGTGGCCAACACGATCAAGGATGCGATGACCACGGCGCATGCCGGGCTCAAGGTGATTATCTCGGACTCCGAATGCCAGCTCGAGCGCCAACGCCGCATCCGCCCGCAGATCGCGCAGGCGCTCAAGGCCGGCGAGCGTGTTGTGCGTACGCGCTTCGGCGTGGATGAGAACCTGTGCACCGGCGACCATTCGTGCATCCGCCTGTCGGGCTGCCCTTCGCTTACGGTCAAGCCGTCTTCGGATCCGCTCAAGCTCGATCCGGTAGCGCACGTGAACAACGGCTGCGTCGGATGCGGCTTGTGCGGCGAAGTCGCGCATGCGGCGATCCTGTGCCCTTCGTTCTTCCGCGCCGACATCGTGCAGAACCCCGGCACCTGGGACCGGTTCATCGCCCGCGTGCGTGAAACGGTCATCGGCTGGCTCCAGCCCCGGGAGTCGTTGGCCCGCACCGCATCCTGATGGACCTGCCGCAGCGTCCGTTTACCGTCCTGATCTCCGCCCTTGGCGGCGAAGGCGGGGGCGTGCTTGCCGGCTGGATAGTCGATGCGGCCACTGCACTGGGGTACCCGGTGCAGAACACGTCGATCCCCGGCCTGGCGCAGCGCACCGGCGCCACGACTTACTACGTCGAAATTTTTCCAGTGCGCGCCGACGCGCTCAACGGACGCACCCCGGTCTTCGCGCTCACGCCTTCACCGGGCAACGTAGACGTCGTCCTCGCTTCCGAGTTGCTCGAAGCCGGCCGCGCCATGCAGAACGGCTACGTAAGCCCCGAGCGCACCACGCTGATCGCTTCGACCCATCGCATCTACACGATCTCCGAGCGCATGGCGATGGGTGATGGGCGCCTGGCTGACGATCGCATACTCGAGGGCGCGAAAAAGCTGGCAAGCCGCACGTACATGTTCGACATGGCCGCGCTCGCCGAGTCCTCCGGGACGATCATCAGCGCCGTCATGTTCGGCGCGCTGGCGGGTGCACTTGAGAGCGGAGCGGGACCCTCGTCGAACGGCGCAGCTCCACCGCTGACGCGCAAGGCTTGTGAAGACGCTATCGGAACCAGCCGCGGGGCGGCCGCAAGCCTGAGGGGGTTCGCCGCGGCGTGGCAACGCGCGGGCCAGCAAACGCAGGAGCGGCCGGTGCAGCCGGGCAAACGCTGGGCCGGGACGCCCTCGGACCGTGTCCGGCAGGCGTTTCCAGCTGAGACGCACAAGATCCTCGAGGAAGGCGCCAGCCGCCTGGTCGACTTCCAGGACGTCGACTACGCCAACCTGTACCTGGACCGGCTGCAAAAGGTCCTCGAGAGCGAGCGCCAGGGCCAACGTGGCGGGGCGACCGACTGGCGCCTCACCACCGAGACCGGCCGGTATCTCGCGCTGCTCATGGCGTACGAAGACGTCATTCGCGTGGCGGACCTCAAGACAAGGCGTTCGCGTTTCGAGAAAGTTCGCAAGGAGGTGCTGGCCAAGCCCGGCGAGCCCATCGTGATTACCGAGTTCCTCAAGCCGGGCGTCGACGAAATTGCATCGATCCTGCCGGCGTCGATAGGCGCGGCGTTGCTGCGCTGGGCGCACAAAGGCAAGAAGACGCTGAACGTCGGCCTCCACGTCAAGACCAACACGGTTTCCGGGTTCCTGCTGATGCGCTCGATGGCGTGGCTGAAGCCGCTGCGTCGCTCGAGCCTGCGCTATCACGAGACCCAGCCGTTGCTCGAACGCTGGCTAGCCGCCATCTGTGCGGCAGCCCCGAAGGACCTGGCGCTCGCACAGGAGATTGCCGAATGCGGGCGCCTGGTCAAAGGCTATGGCGATACCTACAACCGGGGGCGCGGCAATTTCGTGCGCATCCTCGACACGCTGGTGGCCGGCAAGCCGGAGCTCGACAGCGCCGCGCGCGCGATTGCGGTAAAGGAGGCGCGCACTGCAGCGCTCGCAGATCCTGAAGGGCGCACGCTTGAGCAGTCGCTGGCCAGCCACGGCATAACGCCGCTGCCGCCGGCGGCCAAGCCCATCACCTTCATGCGCCGCCCGCCTGCGGCGCTGGAGAAGCGCTAGAAAGTTGAACTTTGATTTCGGTGGAGTCAACGAGAAAGCGCTTGTCCAAGCAGTCTTATTGCCGAATCTGGAAAACAGGCTAAGGCTGGACGGGTCCCGGGAATTCATCCAGCAGCGGGAAGGCGCTGAGCACGTGGGGCGCGAAAACCGGCGGCGCCGAGGTGACATGGCGCGGCGTGAGCCCGGCGAACGACGTCACCCCAAGCAGTCCGAGGCAGATGCGGACCTCCTCTTCCAGCAGCTCGAGCGTTCGCACCAGCCCCGGCACGCCCGCGGCCGCGAGGCCCAGGCACGCCAGGCGCCCGATGCCGACCGCCTTGGCCCCCAGCGCGATGGCCTTAACGATGTCCGACCCGCGCATGAACCCACCGTCGACCCAGACTTCCGCCCGGCCTTTTACGGCCGTGAAGACTTCCGGCAGCACCGCCGTGCTGCCCAGGCCATGGTCGAGCTGCCGGCCGCCGTGGTTCGAGACGTAGATCACCTCGACCCCGTGGCTCACTGCAATCTCGGCGTCCTCTGCTGTGGCAATGCCCTTGAGGATCAGCGGCAGGTCGTGCTTGTCCTTATAGCGCTTGACCTCATCCCACGAGAGCGCCGCCTGGAACTGCATGCCGCTGTTGTCCACGGGACGCCAGGGCTTGGCGAAGCGCCCGGCGAGGTCCCGCTCGCGCCGGCTGTAGAAAGCGCTGTCGACCGTAAAGCAGAAGGCCGTGAAGCCGTTGGCTTTTGCGCGGCGAACCCAGTCGTCGGTCCAGGCCTCGTCGCCCCGGACGTAAAGCTGGAACACGCGCAGCGTATCGGCCGCCGCGGCGGTGGTTTCGAGTCCCGGTTGGCAGACCGAGGAGAGCATCTGCGGGATCCCGAACTGCGCGGCGCCTTTGGCCGCGTCCGCTGCGGCGCCGGGCGAAAAGGATTCCATGCCGCCGACGGGCGCCAGCATGAGCGGCAGCCGTACCGGCTTGCCGAGGAACGTCGAGGAGGTGATGACCTTGCTCACGTCATTGAGCACGCGCGGCCTGAACGCGATCGAGTCGAGCGCCTGGCGGTTGCGGCGCATCGTCGTCTCGGTTTCGGTCGCGCCGGCGAGGTAATTCCACGGCCCGGGCGCGAGGTTCTTGCGGGCGGCGAAGACGATTTCCTGCAGGGTGAGGAACTGTTCCTGTGCATTCATGGGGGCAAGGGTATCAGCGAATCAGGAGACGGAAGGCCCGGAGGGGCATCGACATTCTTCGAACTCACGGGAGAGGGCGGCCGCATCAACCGACCCGGCGGGTCCGATCACCACGATTGAAGAACGCACGTCTTCGAGTGCTTCGTTGTCCGCCAGGTAACTCGAACGCCGGCCGACGCGCTGGTACACGGTGCGACGGGAGGGAGCGTCCGAGAACCGGAGGACGCCCTTGGCGCGCAGGATACTTTCGGGGAGCGATTGCATCATCGCGCGGAACCGGCCGCCGTCCAGCAACGAGCGGGTGCTGGCGCTCCAGCTTGCAAACGCGGCTGCGTGATCAGTGGACGCATGCTCGAGCGGACTCTTCGACGTTCGGATGCCGAGAACGACCTCGGCCGGCACTTCGGCCATGACGGAGTCGACGACGGGTTTGCCCGGGGCATGCTCCGAAAGCCATTTGCGCGCGGCGCTTACGCGAAGAGGGTCGAGCAGGTCGAGCTTGTTCAGCACGATGAGGTCTGCGGCTGAGAGTTGTGCAAGGAACGTCGCACCGCCGGCGGCATCGCTCGCGCGCTCGTCGATTGTTTCAGCATCTACCACGGCCAGCACGCCATCGAGCCGCAGCGCCGGGTTGGCCAGGGCGATCTGGGCGATTCCGCGCGGATCGGCGAGGCCGCTCGCCTCGAGGACGATCGCATCGGGCGGCTCTTCACGCTGCGCGAGCCCGATCAGCGTTCGCGTGAGATCGCCTGCGACAGTGCAGCATGCGCATCCGTTTGTGAGGCTGATCATGTCCTCGGTCCTCGAACGGATGAGCGCAGCATCGATATTGATGCGCCCGAAATCGTTCACCAGGACCGCAATCCGGCGCCCGTGCGGCTGGACGAGAAGGTGGTTGAGCAGCGTTGTCTTGCCCGCGCCGAGGAAGCCGCTGATGACCGTGAGCGGCAGGGAGCCGGCGGGCGCGCGCTGCGCCTGCGGGATCATCTGCGCGGCCTGCAGGAAGCCGGAGAGCATCTGCCACGATTCGGCGGCCGCCGCATACTTGTCCATCGACTATGCGGGCTGGAGCTTGCCGGAGAGCGCCGTGCCCCAGACGCGGATGTCCTTCAGCTTCATGGCATCCACCTCGAACGGGTCTTCCTCGAGGATCGCGAAATCGGCGAGCTTGCCCGGCTCCAGGCTGCCGATCTTCTTCTCGAGGCCGAGCACGTAGGCCGCGTCGATCGTGATCGCGCGCATGGCGCGCTCGACGCCGATTTTCTCGCCGGGGGCCATGACGGTTTTCCCATCGAGCGCCACGCGATTGACGGCGACCCACGCCGCGGTCAGCGGGTGCATCGGGACCACAACGAGCGAGAAATCCGAGTGCAGCGTAAAGACGACCCCTTCGCGCTCGAGCGATCCAAGCCGGGCAACGGCCTCGGACCGGTCCGGCCCAAACCCCTGCTCACTGTGCAGCTGGCTGCGGTAGTGGACGAAATAGTTGTTCACGCTGGCAAGGCCTCCGAGAGCCTTGAGCCGCCGCGCTTGCTCGGGCGTGCTGATGCAGTAGTGCTCGATCGTGAAGCGATGGTCGAAGCGCGGATGCAGCGACTGCAGCTTGGCGAGCGCGTCGAGCGAAGCGTCGATGGCCTCGTCGCCATTCGCGTGGCAGTGGATCGGGATGCCGGCCTTCCAGAAGGGCAGCATGCGGTCGGCGAACTCGTCCCACGGGACATCGTTGCGCAGCCCGTTGCTGCCGTCGAGGTACCCGGGAAAGTTCAGGCGCAGGGACATCGCCGGGAACGAACCGTCCGACAGGAACTTGATGCCGTGGAAGAAAAGCTTGTCCGAGTCGCGGCTGCGCGCGCCGAGCAGGAATTCGGCAGCCTTCCCCCCGTGCGTCTTGAAAAGCGGGTTCTCGAGCGGCACGAGCGCCATGCGCATCGGAAAGCCCGGATCGTTGACCGCCTCGTCGTGCATCTTCCATTCGGTCTCGAAGTCGATCCAGCCGAAGACCATTTCGGCCGTGGTGGTGACTCCGGCCTTGTGCGCGATTTCGGCCATGCGGCGCAGCCCCGCAGCGCCGCCGCCCTTGTTGATCTCGTCACGCATGCCGGCCAGTGCGAGCCGGGTAGCTTCGATCTCCACAAACACACCATCGAGCCGCCCGTCCGGGTAGCGCTGGACGCCGTGTACATGCGTGTCGGGCTGGATGCCGATGATCGCGAGCGCCGCGCTGTTTACGTAGACGAAGTGGGGCGCGTACGAAATTACCCAGATTGGGCGATCGCGCATGATCGAATCGAGTTCGTCTCGATGCAGGTGACCGCCCTGGAGCGCCGGGTCGAGGCCCCAGGCGACGATCGGTTTCTTCGGATCCTTTTCCGCAAGGTGCGCCTGTCGAAGTTTCTCGACGACTTCGGCATGCGTGAGCAGCGCCGGGTTCATTCCCGCGGGGCCGGGCGATTCGATCGGACCGATGTAATGCAACGCTAGGAACCCGGAGGACATCGCAAAGTGGGTATGCGGGTCGATGAGACCGGGGAGGATGACCTTGTCCTTGAGCGTTTCATCGATCACATGCTCGTATCGCGAAAGCCAGGGGCGCATCGATTCGAGCGTCCCTGTCGAGAGCACCTTGCCATCCATCACGGCGATTGCCTTGGCGACCGGTCGGCCCGGATCCATCGTGATGACTTTGCGGGCGGTGTAGACGGTGATCTTGCTCATGGGCGTGCCTCCTTGTTCCTGCATTAGGCCAGGCGGGTTGCGACCTTGTCCGAATCGAGGGGCCTGGCCGCGGCGCATTCTGCTGCCGCATCCAGCAGCCATTCTGCAACGTACGCTGCAAACGAAAGGCGGACGAACAGGCGGAAAACAGGTTCCGGTTCGACGCATTGCAGGATGACCTGCGATTTGGCCAATACGGATTGCGCGCACTGCGGCGGCTTGAATGCACCGGCATGCAGGTCGAGCGGGCAGCCTTTCGCAAGCACCATGCGGGCATCGCTGCCGGTCAGCTCGATGAGGGTGCGGTTCGCCGAGAGGTCAGTGACCGAGTGATGGCGGGATTTCAGCGCTTCTCGCAGATCGGACGTGATTTTTTCGGCGTGGCCGTCGGGCGCGACGACGAGCCACTCATCGGGGCCGAGCCAAAGCACGGTGCAGGATTCGCCGCCCATCCAGGTATTCGCGGCGCGCGGCAGCTCGCATTTCAGCACCCGGCCGACTTCGAAGAGGAAACCGGTGTCGCCGGCGTTCCCGCGCAAGTTGACCTGGGTCGCGAAAGGGATCTCGCGTATCGAGAACCGTTGAGGCTCCGCGCTCGCGGCACGGAAGCGCTCGGACCACCCGGACAGGGGCGAAGCGCGCTCAGTCGATCCCGTCACGGCGCTTGCCCTCCTTGTCGTAAAACACGGGGTCGACGATCTTCATGGGCCTTAAGCGATCCCCATGGACGCACTGGATCGTATTGCCGTGCAGGCTCCTGCCGTCAGTGACGAGCGCAAGCGCAAAAGCCGTGCCGAGGTTCGGGCTGTAGTAACTGGACGTGATATGGCCGATCGACGGGCTGCCTTTTACGCTGTCGAATACCGATCGCGAGGCATCGGCCACCAGGTGCGAGCCTTCGGCCGCAACGAAGGACTTGTCTTCCGGCAGGAGACCGACCAGTTGCTTGCGGCCCGTCCGTGCGGTGTCCGCGCGAGCGAATGAGCGCTTGCCGATGAAATCCTTCTGCTTGGAAACCGCCCAGTCGAGCCCAAGGTCCAGGGGGGTCACGGTTCCATCCGTTTCCTGGCCGACGATGATGAAGCCTTTTTCCGCTCGCGCGACGTGCATCGTCTCGGTCCCGTATGGCGTGAGCCCATGCGGCGCGCCGGCCTGGATCACCGCCTGCCACATGGCAAGGCCGTGCCAGGAGGGCACGTTGATCTCGTAAGACAGTTCGCCATTGAAGCTGATACGAAACACGCGGGCCTGCATGCCTGCGACGAGTCCCTCACGAAACGTCATGAAGGGGAATGCGCCGTTTGCGAAGTCCATGCCCGGCGCGAGCGACTGCAGGATCTTCCTCGCGTTCGGACCGACCACCGCGGTCGTGGCCCACTGCTCGGTGACCGAAGTGCAGTACACCTTGAGCTCGGGCCATTCGGTCTGCAGCCATTCCTCGAGCCAGTCGAGCACGCGCGCCGCGTTGCCCGTGGTGGTCGTCATGAGGAAGCGGTTCTCGGCCAGCCGCGCCGTGACGCCATCGTCCATCAGCATGCCGTCGGGCTTGCACATCAGGCCGTAGCGGCAGCTGCCCACCGGCAGCTTGGTCCAGGCGTTGGTATAGATGCGATTGAGGAACTCGGCTGAGTCCGCGCCTTGGATGTCGATCTTGCCCAGGGTCGTGGCATCCATGACACCGGCCGTGGTGCGTAGCGCCTTCGTCTCTCGTGCAACGGCCGCGTGCAGGTCTTCGCCCGCCTGCGGGAAATACCACGGCCGCTTCCATTGGCCGACGTCCTCGAAGACTGCTCCATTCGCGGCATGCCAGGGATGCATGGGCGTCGTGCGCACCGGATCGGACAGTGTTCCGCGATCGCGACCTGCGATGGCGCCGAAAGTGACCGGCGTAAAGGGCGGGCGGAAAGTCGTGGTGCCAATTTCAGGAATCGGCTTTTGCAAGGCATCGGCGAGGATGGCAAGACCGATCACGTTCGAAGTTTTCCCCTGATCGGTCGCCATGCCGGTGGTCGTGTAGCGCTTGGTGTGCTCGACCGAGCGAAATCCTTCACGGGCGGCCAGGCGGATATCGGGTTCCGTCACATCGTTCTGCAAATCGACGAAGTGCTTGCCCGGGAGCTGCATGCCGAGGAGCGACTGCACCGACCAGACCGGCATGAGGCGCAGGTCATCGACAGCAGGCACGGCTTGCGCTGTTTTCGACATCCCCAGCGCGGCGAGCGTTGCCGCTGCGGCTGCGGCGCCGTCAGCCAGTGCGCTCGCCAGCAAGGAGCGCCCATTCAGCGCGCCGGCAACTTCAACGGCCTGGCGGCAGGAGGCAGGGAGGAAGCAGGCGAGCGTGTCGTCGTAGCGCAGGGCCCCGGCAGCCTGGCTGTAGAGGTGGACCGCCGGACTGAGGCCTCCCGATACGAGAACGTGATCGCACTCGATGCGCACAAGGCCGGCGCCTTTCACGGGGCGCAGGTCGACGCTTTCTACGCGTTTCGAGCCGTGGGCAGTGGTGACCACGGAGCCTCGCAGCACGCGCACACCGGCTTGCGACGCCCGCCGCTCGAGTTCGGGACTGACTTCGCTTCGCGCGTCGATGATGGTCGGAAGGGTGCGCGTGGCTTCATGCGTTTCGATCGCCAGCGCAAACCCGTGGTCGTTGTTCACGAAAGCGGCGCCATTCTTGCCCAGCGTGACCGCGTACTGCGCCGCATAAGTGCAGGCCGCATTGGCCAGCACGATCCCTGGAAGGTCGTTGTTCCCGAACACGATCGGGCGTTCGTGCGCGCCCGTGGCAAGAATCACGCGACGCGCGCGGAAGTGCCACAGCCTCTTCCTGGAAACGCCGGGTCGAGAGCCTGGCCCCAGATGGTCGGTGCGGCTCTCCACTGCCATCAGGTAGTTGTGGTCGTAATAGCCGAAGACCGAAGTGCGTTTCAGCACGAGCACATTCGGGAGACTGGCGAGTTCAGCTTCGGCCTTCGCTGCCCAGTCGCTGCCCGGCTGGCCGTCGATCTCCGCAGGTCGCTGAATCAGGCTGCCGCCGAGGGCGGGCGCCTCCTCGACCAAGACGGTGCGCGCGCCGCTGCGGGCAACACTCAGCGCTGCGCTCAATCCGGCCGGTCCCGCCCCGACGACCAGCACGTCGCAGTGCCAGTGCATGCGGTCGTAGGTATCCGGGTCGGGAGCCTCGGGTGCTACGCCAAGACCCGCCGCCTTGCGCAAGGCGGGCTCGTATACCGACTTCCAGAAGCCCTTCGGCCACATGAACGTCTTGTTGTAGAACCCCGCCACGAGTATGGACGAGGCCAGGCTGCTGATCGCGCGGAAATCGAAGTCGACACTCGGAAAGCAATTCACGCTGGCCGCGGAAAGACCCGCATAGAGCTCAATGCGGGTGGCGCTGAGGTTGGGCTCGGTGTACTCGCCACGCTCGAGCTGGACGATGGCGTTCGGTTCCTCGTTGCCCGCGCTGAGCACGCCGCGAGGACGGTGATATTTGAAGCTGCGGGCGACCAGATGGACGTCGTTGGCCAGGAGCGCCGAGGCGAGCGTGTCGCCCGCAACGCCTTTCACGGGCTTGCCGTTAAAGGTGAAGCCGATCGGCGCTTCACGATCGATTCGGCCGCCGGCGGCGAGGCGGGACGGGGCGCTCATCGGTTGCTCATTTCGCGACCGGCGGTGGCTCGCCGGGTTTGTAGACTGCGCTGATTTCGTGCGTCACCGTGTGGCGCGCGGCATTGAACCAGCGCCGGCAGCCTTGCGAATGCACCCAGCGCTCGAGGAAGACACCCTTGGGGTTGTCCCGCATGAAGAGGAAGTCCGCCCACTGGGCATCGGTCAGCGCATGCGGATCCTTGGGGTACGCGATATGCGCTTGGCCGCCGTAGGAGAACTCCATCTCCTCGCGCTCGCCGCACCACGGGCACTTGATGAGCAGCATTAGTGGGCCACGGCCGCGGCGCCGTGCTCGTCGATCAGGGCGCCGCTGGTAAACCGGTCGAGCGAAAAGGCCGCGTTCAGCGGGTGAGGCTCGCCCGTTGCGATCGTATGCGCGAAGACCCAGCCCGAGCCCGGCGTTGCCTTGAAGCCGCCGGTGCCCCAGCCGCAATTGATGAACAGCCCGCCGACCGGTGTCTTGGACACGATCGGCGATGCGTCTGGACAGACATCGACGATGCCGCCCCAGGTCCGCAGCATCCGCACGCGGCTGAAGATGGGGAACAACTCGATCAGTGCCGCCATCTGGTGCTCGATGATATGGAACGACCCGCGCTGGCTGTAGGAGTTGAACGAGTCGATGCCCGCGCCGATGACGAGCTCACCCTTGTCCGACTGGCTCAGGTACACGTGAACCGCATTCGACATGACGACGCACGGGTGGATCGGCTTGATCGGCTCGGACACGAGCGCCTGCAAAGGATGGCTTTGCAGCGGCAGGCGGATGTCGGCCATCGAGGCAAGCACCGAAGAATGACCGGCCGCAACGATCCCGATCTTGTTCGCCATGATGGTGCCGCGCGTGGTGCGAACCCCGGTGACCTTGCCATCCTCCCTCATGATGCCGGTCACTTCGCAGTTCTGGATGATGTCCACGCCGAGGCTGTCGGCCGCCCGCGCGTAGCCCCATGCAACCGTGTCGTGCCTGGCAGTGCCCGCCCGTCGTTGCAGCGTGGCGCCAAGGACCGGGTAACGCGCCGTCTTCGAGATATCGATGATCGGGCAGAAAGCCTTCACCTGCTCGGGCGTGAGCCATTCGCCGTCGATGCCGTTCAGGCGGTTGGCTTCTACGCGGCGGATGCTCTCCCGCACATCGGCCTGGTTATGCGCGAGGTTGATGACGCCGCGCTGGCTGAACATGAGGTTGATGTTCAGGTCTTCGTTCAGGCCTTCCCAGAGCTTGAGCGCATGCTCATAGAGCGCGCCGCTCTCGTTCCAGAGGTAATTCGACCGGATGATGGTGGTGTTGCGCCCGGTATTGCCGCCGCCGATCCAGCCTTTTTCGAGAACCGCGACGTCGGTCAGTCCGTGGTTCTTCGCCAGGTAATACGCGGTCGCCAGGCCATGCCCGCCGCCGCCGATGACGATGGCGTCATAACTCGGTTTGGGCGAAGCATCGCGCCAGAACGGCTTCCACTCCGTGTGGCCGGAGAAGGCGTTCTGGATGAGGCTGAGGAGAGAGAAGCGCTGCATGCGGGAAGTCCTGCCCCGGATGCTATTCATTGCCTTAGCCGATCACTTTCATTTAAGCGACAGAATGTTTAACCTATCCGACAAGCCGCAACACGGGGAGTGGCATGCGCAGAAATAGCAGGGCAGTGAAGCCGGGAGGGGTCGTGGCACAAGCGCGAAAGCTGCGGGTGGGCTTCGTGCTCGCGCCGAGATTTACGCTCACCGCCTTTGCGGGGTTTGTCGATGCCCTGCGGCTGGCCGCCGACGACGGGGACCGCAGCCGGCCGATCTCGATCGAGTGGGCCGTGCTGGGCGAGAAGGGGGCGGCGGTCCCTTCGAGTTGCGGCGCCGAGGTCCAGCCCGGGGCGCCGATGGAACATGCGGCGCACTTCGACTACATCGTCGTGGTGGGCGGTCTCCTGCATGGCGGCCAGAAGGTCGTCCCGGGAACTTATCCCTTCCTCAAGGCAGCGGCCCGCGCGGGCGTTGTGCTCGTGGGGCTGTGCACCGGCTCGTTCATCCTGGCCCGGGCGGGCCTGCTGGAAGGGCATGTAGCTTGCGTCAGCTGGTTTCATCGGGAGGAATTCGCGGCTGAGTTCCCGGACCAGCGCATGATCACCAACCGCATGTTCATCGTCGACCGGGATCGCCTGACTTGCGCCGGCGGCACGAGCGTCGTCCACCTTGCCGCGCACCTCATCGAAAAGCATTGCGGCCGGGCCCTGGCGAACAAGAGTTTGCGCATCCTCATCGAGGACCAGCCCTTACCCTCCAACACCCCGCAGCCCGAATCGGTGGTCACCCGGCAGGCGCACGACACGCTCGTGCGCCAGGCGATGCTGCTGATCGAGCAGAAGCTCGGGCAGCCCGATCCGCTCACGACTGTCTCGGAGGCCCTTGGGATCAGCATGCGCCAGCTCGAGCGCAAATTTGTTGCGGATGTGGGCATCACACCGCGCGACTACCGCCTGCACCTGCGACTGGCGCGTGCCCGCTGGATGATCGAGCACACGGACCTTTCGGTCACCGATGTCGGTTTCGAGTGCGGGTTCGGGGACTGCTCGCACTTTTCGCGTGCATTCACCGGCCACTTCAAGGTGCGGCCCTCGAGCCTGCGGCGGTCGCCTTGAGACCGCTTCGCTAAAGTGCATAAAGATGTCGCATATAAACCAAACGCGGAGGGTCGCTTTAGTTAAGCTGGCTTTGGTTGAGCCCCTTACAAAAGGATCTGCATGAGGAAAGTCCTGTTGGCCGCGCTGTGGGGCGCTTTCGCTGCGTCGGCCTTTGCGCAATTCCCGGACAAGCCCATCAAGGTCGTGGTCGCCTGGCCGCCCGGCTCGCCGACGGACAGCGTTGCGCGCATTGTTTCCGAGCGGTTGTCG
The DNA here is from genome assembly GCA_025352885.1 of Pseudomonadota bacterium. Lineage (GTDB taxonomy): Bacteria > Pseudomonadota > Gammaproteobacteria > Burkholderiales > SG8-39 > SZAS-79. The sequence continues at coordinate 14,650 of JANXRZ010000294.1, forward strand.
CAGCGGCTCGGCCAGCCGGTCACGGTGGACAATCGCCCAGGGGCGAACGGGACGATCGGGACGACGTATGTCGCGAAATCGGCGCCGGACGGTTACACGCTGGTGTTCGCAACGGCCGACACGCACTCGATCAATCCGCATGTGTACAAGGCGCTGCAGTACGATGCGATGAAAGGCTTCGAGCCGATTTCCCTGGTGGGCGTGGTCAACTTCCTGCTCGTTGCCCGACCGAATTTCGAATACCCGGACCTTCAGTCGCTGGTGGCGGCGGCAAAGCAGAATCCCGGCAAGATCTCCTATGGAACCTGGGGCACGGGCAGCACCGCGCATGTGGCCTTCGCTTTGCTCGAGCAAGCGGCGGGCATCCAGATGCTCCATGTGCCGTTCCAGGGTTCCGCGCCCGCAATGAACGCAATCATGGGCTCGCAGGTCGACGTCATGGTTACAGGCGCGCCGACGACCGCGGACACCAATCGCAAGGCAGGCAAGATCAAAGTGCTCGGCATCAGCGCACCGCAGCGGGCTGCCGCCTTGCCCGACGTGCGCACGTATGCAGAACAAGGCGTATCCGACGCTCAGGCGGGTTCGTGGTACGGCTACCTTGCGCCCGCCGGCATCCCGCCAGCGGTGCGGGACCGCCTCGCCAACGAGATCATCGCCATCGTGAAGACACCCGAGATCGCGCAACGCATCACCGGATTCGGCTGGACGGTGGTCGGCAACACGCCGGCCGAATTCTCGACCTTCATGCGCTCGGAACTGGATCGCTATGGCAAGGTGATCAAGACGCGCGGCATAACGCTCGACACCCCCTGATCCGAAGAGACCTCCAAGTGACCGAACCCGTATCCGAATCTGTATCCATCAGCGAAAAAGCCCGTTCCCTTTACCGGTCGTCATTGGTGTGGGATATGACCGTGCCGTACGGCATGCAGCATGCGACCGACGGCATCACGCTGCCGCGTTTCAGGAAGGCCGGTTTTGGCCTCGTCTCCCTCACGCTCGGCGGCGACAAGACCTTCGGCCCCGAGACGGCGCTAGCCAACATCGGCAAGGTCTATGCGGTCTGCGCAAAGCATCCCGAACTCTACGTGCTGGTGAAAGGAATCGATGACGTCGATCGCGCGCACAAGGAGGGCAAGCTCGCGATCACGATCAATTTCCAGGGCACCAACGTGCTCGCGAACGACTTGGGCCTCGTCGAAGTGTTCTACCGCCTGGGCGTGCGCCACATGCTGATGGCGTACAACCAGAAGAACCTCGTTGGCGACGGTTGTGCGGAGCGCACGGATGCCGGCCTGTCGAGGTTTGGCCTCGCGATGATCAAGGAAATGAACCGGGTCGGCATGCTGGTCGACGGCACGCATACCGGCTACCGGACGAGCATGGAAGCCATGGAGGCGAGCACCTCGCCCTGTATTTTTTCGCATTGCTGCGCGTACTCGGTTTTTCCGCACTACCGCAACATCAAGGACGATCAGATCAAGAAGTGCGCCGAGACGGGCGGCGTCATCGGCGTCAACGGCCTGGGAGAATTCATCGACGACATGGAGGCGACGAGTGAATCGATGTTCCGGCACCTCGACCACATCGTGAGCGTTGTGGGGGCGAAGCACGCTGGCATCGGCCTTGACTACGTAAAGGACGTGGCGGGCTTCTGGAAGTACGTCGACGACAATCCGGAGGCCTGGCCTGACAACCAGGGCAAGGCAAACCGGCACACCAAGTTCGTGCAGCCCGAGCAGATCGAGGACCGGCCGAACTTATGCTTAGAAAAAACTATTCCGAGGCCGACATTCGCGGCATCCTCGGGGGCAACTTTCACCGCGTGTGCAAACAGGTGTGGAAGTAAAACCGATCACTAGACGGAGGGATCCATGAAGCGCAGAGAATTCGTAGGGGCGGGGCTGGCGATGGCGGGGGCCGGAATGCTCGGCGTGCCGAGCGCACAGGCGCAGTCGAAGCAGATCGTCGTGATGAACTGGGGCGGCGACTGGAACGACCGCACGGTGAAGCACATCGAGACGCCGCTGCTCGAGAAGAAAGGCTGGACCATCGTGCGCGAGCTGGGTGAACAGCCGCCGCGGCTCACCAAGGTCATTGCGGAGAAGCGGCTTCCCCGCGGCTCGGTGGACATCGTCCACTTGGGCGAGGCCGAGGCTTACACCCTGTTCGCGCAGGACGCGCTCGAGACGCTCGACTATTCCAAGATCCCCAACGCGTCCACGATGATCGCCTCGATGAAGCGGCCCTATTTTGAGCCCTGGCTCTATTCGGCGTGGGAGATCGTCTACAACCCCGACCGGATCAAGGAAACCGTCACCGGCTACGCGGACATGTGGAACCCGAAGTACGCCGGCAAGATCGGCGTGATGGATTCGAACTTCGCCAACGCCATGCAGACCGCCAGCGTCGTCGCCTCCGGCAAGATGAATGACTTCGCCGGCGCCAAGAAAATGCTGCTCGAGTGGAAGAAGGCTGTGCAGCCCAAGGTTTACCCCTCGCACCAGCAAGCCCAGTCGGCGATCAAATCCGACGAGATCTGGATGCTGGCGAATTTCCGGGCCCGAGGCCTGCAGTGGGCCAAAGACGGCACTAAGGTGCAGACGGTCTATCCGAAGGAAGGCGGGATCTATCAGGTGTTCGGCGCGGTGATGCCCAAGCGTGCGATCAACAAGGACGGCGCGTATGCCTACCTGAATGCGCTGCTCGATCCGGTCGCCCTGGCCGGGTTGTGCGCAGATAATTTCTACACGCCTCCGACTACCGCTGTGGTGATTCCGGGTGACGTAGGCGCAAAGATCGCCTTCTCGGACAAGCAGAAGTCGACGCTGCACCACTGGGACCAGGATTTCTGGGCGAAAAATATCTCCACCTGGATGGACTGGTGGAAGAAGGACTTCCTGGCAACCTGAGAGAGCCGGGGGCTGAATGGCGTCAGCAGCACCAAGGGACAGCCGCACCTGGTCGGGATCGTCGCTGGTCGTACCGGCGCTCCTCCTCGTTGCGGTGTTCCTGCTGGCGCCGCTCGCGCTGATCCTGCGCTACAGCTTCGACAAGTACGACCCGATCAAGTTGATGCTGGGTATCTTCAGCATTGACAATTACATCGCGGCGGTCACCGACCCCTTCTACCAGAACGTACTTGCCACGACGGCGAAGATCTCTGCGCTGTCGACCGTCGTCGTCATGCTGCTCGCGTTTCCAGTGGCGTACTTCATTTCCAGGGTCGAGTCGCAGCGGGTGCGCGGTTGGCTGATGATCCTGACGGTGCTGCCTCTGCTGCTGGGGAACGCCGTCCGCTCAGCTGCCTGGATGGTGGTCATGGGCACAAAGGGGGTTGCGAACGCCTTCATGATCAACATCGGGCTCATCAGCGAGCCGATCAAGATCCTTTACACGCCAACCGCCGTAGTGATCGCCCTGGTTTCCGTCTTGCTTCCGTTCGCCATCATCACGTTGCAGAGCGTCATCGATTCCATCCCGACCAGCCTCGAGGAAGCCGGGCAGTCGCTCGGGCATTCGCCTTTTCGCACGGTGCTCGGCGTCGTCCTGCCTTTGTCGACGCCCGGCGTGGTCGCTGCAGCAGCCATCTGTTTTGCGCTGGCAATGAATGCGTACGCAACGCCGGTGCTGATCGGCGGTCCGACGATGCAGATGATGGGACCCGTGGTGTACGGGCAGATCGCCAAGGCCAACAACTGGCCCTTCGGATCGACGCTCGCCTGCATCCTGATGGCGGTGACGCTGATCCTGACCGTGCTTTCCACACGGTTCCTCGGCAGGAAGTACTTCTGATGACAGACCGCATGTCGTTCGGGCGGATGGCTTTTATCGCGCTCGTGGTCCTGATTTTCGTTTTCCTCCTCGGCCCTCTGGTGACCATCATTTGGGCGAGCGCCTTCGCGGACAAGATCCTCACCTTTCCACCGACCGCTTATTCTTTTGCCTGGTACGCGCACGCCTGGAGCACCGACGCGTTCTCGTCCGGATTTCTCATGAGCGTAAAGGTCGGGATTTGCGCGACCATCGGTTCCCTCGTGCTAGGCGTGCCGGCGGCGCTCGCCATCGAGAGGTTTCCTTTCCCGGGGCGCGAAACGGTCCGGCACGTGTTGCTTTCACCGATGTACGTGCCGGCAATCGTGGCCGGGGCGGCCGTCTACATCTATTTCGTCGAGGTGGAGATCCTCACGAACTTCCAACTGGCCGCCACGTTCACCGGGCTAGTGATCGCGCATACGCTCGTGGCGCTCCCGTGGACCTTGCGGCTCGTCTGCGCATCCCTCGTCTCGGCGAATGCGTCCTCCGAGGAGGCCGCGCGCAGCCTCGGCGCCAATGCGCTCCAGACCTTTTTCCTCGTGACGCTGCCGATCATCCGGCCGGGCATGATCGCGGCGGCGATGTTCTCGTTTATAGCTTCCTTCTCCGACCTCGAAAAATCCCTGTTCCTTGTCGGGCCGGGGAAGACCACGCTGCCCATCGCGATCATCAACTACCTGGAGTGGAGCCTCGACCCCACCATAGCGGCCGTGGCGACGGTTCAGATTTTGATCATCGGCACGGCGCTCATCGTGTCCGACCGCTTCGTCAAACTCGGGAAAGCGTTCTAAACCATGGCCGGTGTCGCCCTTCGGAACATCCGTAAGACCTACGGGGCGCTCGCTGCGGTCGATGATGTCTCGATCGAGATCCGCGACGGCGAATTGCTCGCGTTGCTGGGGCCAAGCGGCTGCGGCAAGACAACCACTTTGCGGATGATCGCGGGATTCGTCGCGCCGACTTCCGGCACGGTGCATTTCGGCGACCGGGACGTGACTCGCGTGCCGGTGCACAAACGCAACGTCGGCATGGTCTTCCAGGGTTACGCACTCTTTCCGCACCTTACGGTTGCGAAGAATGTCGAGTTCGGCCTCAAGGTGCGCGGCTGGGACAAGGCGAAGATCTCAGCGCGGGTCGACGAAATGCTGAAATGGGTGCAGCTCGAAGCGCTCGCCGAAAGGCAGCCGAAGGCGCTCTCGGGAGGCCAGCAGCAGCGTGTTGCGCTTGCGCGGGCGATGGCAAACGAGCCGGACGTCCTGCTCCTGGACGAGCCGTTTTCGGCGTTGGATGCGAAGTTGCGCACGCAGATGAGGACGGAGATCCGCGAACTCCAACGCCAGGCCGGCATCACCTCGGTATTCGTCACGCACGACCAGGAAGAGGCGATGGCCATTGCGGACCGCATCGGCGTAATGAGCCACGGCAAGCTCGAGCAGCTCGGCTCCGCGGAGGACCTATACAAACGGCCGGTTTCCCGATTTGTCGCGGGCTTCATCGGCAAGTGCAATTTCATCGAGGGCCACGTGACCGGCCCCGGGCGCTTCGAGGCGGCCAATGGGCAGGCGCTCCAGTTCACCGGGGAGCATAAAGGCGGGCCGGCGGCGTTCTGCTTCCGGCCGGAGCACGCGGTGCTCGGCCAGGGGGGGGCGGCTGGATCAAGCGCCGCCGTCACAGTAAAGTCGGCGACCTACCTGGGCCCGATCACCGAATTCGAAGCGGTTTCGGAGGCGGGCGACAAGCTGATCGTCAGCGCGGCCTCCGGTGGCGAAATGCTTAAGGAAGGCGACAAGGCGACGCTGTCCTGGCGCGTCGAGGACGCTTTCGTAGTCGCTTGAGGGTCGCTAGTTAAGCTGGATTTTCTGTGCGCGAATCAAGTCGCCCCAGATCTTGGAGTCGCTCGCGCCGCGCTCACGCGCCGCCGCTGCCGTGCCCCCGACCACGAACATCGCCAGGCCGTCGAGCTTCGCTTTGACTTCCGGATCCGCAAAGGCTTTCTGGACGGAGGCATGGATTTTTTGCGCGACTTTCGGATCCATGCCCGCCGGCCCGATCAGCGCATACCAGCCGGGCATGATGGGCATGTCGAGGCCGCTTTCCCTGAGGGTCGGCACGGCCGGAAGTTGCGCCGAGCGCGCCGCGCTCACCATCGCGACCGGGATCACCGCATTGCTCGTGATCTGCGGCAGCGCGATCGGCAAGGGGCTGACCATCACATCCGTCTCGCCGGACACCACGCTCAGAAGTGCGCCGCTCGATCCGCCATAAGGGACATGCGAAGCCTTGAGGCCCGCCCGGATGGCCAGCATCTCCATGGCCAGGTGCGTCGAGTTGCCTACGCCCCCACTCGCGAAGTTGACGCCCCCGGCCTTGGATTTCGACAATTCGGCGAGGTCGGCAACTGTGCGAATGCCGCTCTTTCTGCTGGCGATCAGCACGAAAGGCACTTCGACGGTCGGCGACACGTAAGTGAAGTCCTTCGCCGTGTCGAAAGTGGCGTCCTTGTACAGGTGGTGGTTGAAGCTCATCTGCGAGACGCCGGCCAGCAGCACGGTATGGCCGTCGGGCGGCTGCTTGACGAGGTATGCCATCGCGAGCACGCCGTTGGCGCCTACGCGATTGTCGATGAAGACCGATTGTCCAAAATCCTGCTTAAGTTTCTCGGCCATCATTCGCGCCACGATATCGCCGCCGGTGCCCGTTGGCTGGGGCACGATCAGGCGGATCGGGCGCGAAGGGAAATTTTCCTGCGCCTGTGCTGGGATTACGCTTGCCAGGAGAGCGGCGGCGAGGGCCGCGATACGGAGGATGCTACGCTGCGCCTTGTTCATTCGAATCAGTCTAGCAGGGAAGAATTATGGCGGACAAGGACAAGCCCGGCACTGCTTGGAAGGTTGCGCCTTCCGAATACATCGCCGCAAGGCAGAAGGATTACGGCATCCCGAAGGAGCCGCTCTCAGTCTATGTGCCGATGCGCGACGGCTGCCGCCTCGCAGTCGACGTGTATTTGCCGCAGCGGAAAGATGCGACGCCCGGCGAAAAATTTCCGGCTATCCTTATTTTCACGCCGTACTACCGCAGGTTCTCGCTGAGCGAACCTGGCGTCGAGCCGACGCCGAATGCGGCGAAGTATCGCGACGCCTTTGTCCCTTGCGGCTACGCGTTGGTGGTCATCGATGTGCGCGGCACTGGCGCAAGCTTCGGCACCCGGGATTCGATGCGTTCCCCTAATGAGCGGGACGACAGCTACGAGGTCGCGGAGTGGGTGGCCGGCCAGCAGTGGTGCGACGGCAACCTCGGCGCAACCGGCATCTCATACCTGGGCGCGGCGGCGTGCTTTCTTGCAAGCACGGGGCATCCCTCGGTCAAGGCGATTGCGCCGCTGTTCGCCGTATCGGACATCTACAGCGAGCAGCTTTACCCGGGCGGCCTGCTCTCCAAGATCTGGATGACTTCGTACGACGAGCTGATGATTGCGCTCGATCACGACCGTCGGGACCTTCTGCCCTCGTTCCCGTACTTCGCAGATCCCCGGTTCGCGGGGCCGCAACCGGTCGACGAAGACAAGGATGGGGCGCTCGTAAGAGAGGCTGTCGCGCAGCACCGCGAGAACTTTAAGCTCGCCGACCTCGGGCGCGAGTGGTTCTATCGGGACAGCGCGGCGGCCCATGACCCGAAGCTCACCACCAAGGCTTGCAGCCCGTATGGGTACGTCGATGGGATCAAGCCGGACGTGGCGATTCTTTCCGTCTCCGGGTGGTGCGACGGCGCGGGCTACGTGAATGGATCAGTGACCCGCTTCCTTTCGCTCCCCAATCCACAGTGGCTCCTGTTCGGTCCGTGGGATCACGGCGCGCGCACGAACGTCTCACCGTGGCGCGGAGCACCGGTGCCGGAGTTCGCGTTGATGGGTGAACTGGTGCGCTTCTTCGACCGGTTCCTCATGCGCCGCAAGAACGGGTTCGAAGACGAGGCGAAGGTCCATTACTTCAGCCCGCATGGCGAAACCTGGCACGCGGATGACCAGTGGCCGCCGCGCGCAAAAGAGCGGACTTTGCATGCGCGGCCGGATGGCTCGCTTGGCGAGTCGGCGCCGGAGGGGCGCATCGAACACCAAGTGTCCTTCACCACCACGACCGGTATGAGCACGCGTTACGAGCGCCTCGGCACTGCGAACATCATCGACTACTACCCGGACTGGACCGAACGGTCGGCCGGGATGGTGCAGTTCGAGACTGTGCCGCTCGAGCGGCCGCTTGGCGTGGCGGGCCACGTGGTTGCTCACCTCAAGGTCGCGTCCTCGCAGCCGGACGCGGCGTTGTTCATCTACCTTTCTGAAGTCGAGGCCGACGGGCGCGCGCGCTACATCACCGAAGGCATGCTCCGGCTGCTGCATCGGAAGCTCGGTGTTGCCCCGCGCGATTACCGAACGAGCTGGCCGTACAGGACCTTCGATCGCGCCGATGCGAAGCTCATGATCCCCGGCGAGGCGGAAGAAGTGGTGCTGGCTTTGCTACCGGTCGCGTGGACCCTCTCGGCAGGAAGCCGCCTGCGCATCTCAATCAGCGGCGCCGACGCGCAGCACTACCCGCAGGTGCCGCATGGCCGCCCGCCACGGCTTACCTTCATGACGGGCGGTCCCGACGGGACCCGCTTCGTAATTCCCGTCCGGGAAGGCTAGAAAGCCGGCTCAGGCCGCTTTGGCCTTGAGCTGTTCAGCGCCGATCTCGTCCAGGTACTGCAGGCAGCGCTCGGTCGTCTCGACATCGCCGAATTTCGCGTCGATGTCGAAGAGGTTCCAAAGGACGGCGCCTGGCACGCGGTCGCCGATCGCTTCCTTGACCGCGATCGGGCGGAACCCATCGGCAAGGCCGTCGCAAATCGTCTCGCGAACGCAAGCCGAGGCCGTCACGCCGGTAACGAGGATCGTGTCGACGCCGGCCGCGCGCAGGAAGCCCGCGAGATAAGTGCCGTGGAAGGCGCTCGCGCGTTTCTTGATCAGCAGCTGCTCGCCCTCGATCGGCGCAATGCGCGAGTCGATGGCCCAGAGCTCGGTGTCCTTGGCGTTGACCACGTCGACCGGGATCTTGTTGTGCCAGAGCCCCATGTCGGTGTTCGGGTTGGTGCGATCGGTCACCTGGTAGCAGGTCGTCACGTGGACGACGGGGAAGTTGTATTTGCGGAAAGCGGCAAGCAGCTTCTGCATGGACGGGATGACCCTGTCGTCGATGTGCTCGCAAGTGAAAGGATTGCCGGGCCGCGTCCACGCGTTGGCGAGGTCGACGCTGATGAGGGCCGGCTTCGACCCGAACCCAACCCGGCGCTGGAACCCGCGCGCCTGGTAACGGCGGGTCGCTTCGGCGAAGGCCGCTTCGAGGGCGGCTTCGAGTTGCTTGTCTGCAAGATCGGTAGGCATGTCGTTCTCCTGGTTGATGCCGAATGCTAAGCCGGCGGCTGCCGTAATTTGATATCAATTGTGCTTACATTGATGCAAAATATGGCATCAATGGCTACAACACACTCCTCGACTGCCCGCGCACCCAGGTTCGACCTCCGGCAGGCGCGCTCCTTTCTCGCCGTCGCCGACGACCTTCATTTCGGCCGCGCGGCGGGACGGCTTTCGGTCACCCAGCCGGCATTGAGCCGAACCATCCGGACCCTCGAGGACGCAGTAGGCGTTCCACTTTTCGAGCGGTCCACGCGGCGGGTGCGGCTGACGCCGGCGGGTGACGCGTTCGCGGCCGAATGCCGGCTGGCGCTCGGCCACGTTGAGCTGGCGGCGACCGCGGCGCGAAACGCGGCAGAAGGCCGGGAAGGGCGGTTGCGCGTGGGCTACATGGACTTCGCGATCAACGGCCGCCTGCCGCAGCTGCTCAAGGCGTTTCGCGCAGCCTATCCGCAGGTGACGACGGACCTGGAATACATCCCGACTGCCCAGCAGCACGCGGCGCTGCTGGAGGGGCGCATCGACATCGGGTTCATGATCGGCGAGTTTCGCGCCCAGAAGATTTCGAGCCGGCTCGTTGAGCAGGATGATTTCGTTGCGCTCCTGCCCGAAGGCCACAAGCTTGCTGGTCGCGGTTCGATCAAGTTGTCCGACCTGGCGGACGAACCGTTCGTCCTCGGGTCCGAGGAGACCTTCAGCAGCTTTCGCGCGCTCCTGTTCCCGCTGTGCCACGCGGCCGGGTTCTTCCCGCGCATTGCCCAGCAGGCGTCCAACATGAGCGGCATTTTCGGCATGGTCGCCGCAGGCGTTGGCGTAACGGTTTATTCCGCATGCGCTCGCAATTTCAGGCGTGCCGGAGTGGTCGTAAAACCGCTTGCAGACGTGAGGGAGAAGATCCCGACCTACGCTGCGTGGGTGTCAGGCCACCCGTCGGAAGCCTTGCGGCGCTTTACGAAACTCTTCTAGCTACCAGGCCATCGCGTAGCCTTCGCGGCGCGGATCAGCGCCCGCGTGCAGGAGGCCGGTTTCGGCATCTCGCAGGATCGCGCAGACCGATCCCATGCTCCACGACTTGCCCGACCACATCTCGATGTCGTAGCCGCGCTTCTCCAGAGCGCCGATGATGTCCTCGGGGAAACGGCTCTCGACGCACAGCCTGCCGGGGTAGTAGGCGTGGGGCGAAAACGAATTCGGAAAATTGAACGTCCCGACCCTCGGCGACTCGATGGCCTGCTGGACCTGGAGGCCGAATGCGTTGATGTTGAGGAACACCTGAAGCATCGACTGGACCTGGATATCGCCGCCGGGTGACCCCCAGGCCATGTGGAACGAGTTGTCTTTGAGGGCGAGGGCGGGCGAGGGCGTAAGGCGGGGCCGCTTGCCCGGTGCGACAGAGCAGGGATGTGTCTCGAGAAAGCGGCTCTGCATTCCGCGCGTAGAAATGTTGATACCCAGGCCGTCGATCATCGGCGTGTCGTACATCGTGTCCGACGGCGTGGCCGACCAGACGTTGCCATGCGAGTCGGCGACGCAGGAGTAGATCGTGTCAGGCGCAGGCGGTGCCTTGCCCTTGCCCGGCATGAGCGACGCCAGGCTCGGCCGGGCAATGCCGGCGATCTCGCCGGGCTCGGGCATGCGTCCCAGCGCACGCTCCTGGTTGATGCGCGAGCGTTGCTTTGCTGCGTAGTCGGCCGACAGCAATTGGCTGGTGGGTACCTTCATGAATTTCGGGTCGCCGACATACGCCTCGCGATCCGCAAACGCGAGGTCGAGCGCCTGCGCAAGGATATGGAGGTACTGCGGCGTGTTGTGGCCGAGCGCGGCGAGGTCGATGCCTTCGAGCGTCTTCAGGGTCTCCAGCATGACGATGCCCTGGCACCACACATCGCAGGCATGGACCTCGATGCCGCGATACATGGTCGAGATGCTTTTTTCGACGGGGACTTCGAACCCCGCGAGGTCTTCACGCGTCAGGAAGCCGCGATGCTTTTTATGGAAGGCGGCGATGTCCTCTGCAATCGAGCCTCGATAAAAGCAGTCATGCACGGCCCGCAACTTCGCCTTGCGGTCACCGGAAGCCTGGCGCTCGGCGTCGATCATGCGGCCGATCGTTTTCGAAAGATTGGCTTGCTTGAGCCGGCTGCCGACCGGCGGCGTGCGCCCGCCCGGGCGGAAGATCGATGCGTTCTCCGTATACCGGTCGATGTCGGCCGCATGCTGGTCGATGCTGTCGCGCAGGATCGGGTAGAGATAGAAGCCGTCGCGCGCCAGTTGCAGCGCAGGCGTCGCAGCTTGCTCATAGGTAATCGTGCCGAAGCGGCGAAGCGCTTCGACGTGCGTCGCGGGTGCTGCCGGGAAGATCTGCCGCAGGATACCTTGCGGCACGGCATCGCCTCCCTCGGCTTTCAGGCGCGCGAGGTCGGTCCCGGCGGGCCAGTACCCCAGGCCTTCGAGGCTGACGACGCAGTTGTCGCTCTTCATGTAGATGAGCGTCGGCAGGACCCCCGCAAACGAAACGACATCGGGCTGGAGGACGGTCAGGGCGATCGCTGCGGTGACGCCCGCATCCACCGCATTGCCGCCGGCGTCGAGGACTCGCATGGCTGCGGCGGTTGCAAGATAGTGACCGCACGAGGCCGCGTAGTGGCTGCCCGCAATCGTCGGGCGCCATGCGACTGTCGCCGCTTCTTTCTTGGTGACTTGCCTCATTCCATTTTCACTCCGGCTTGTTTCACGATCTTGGCGAACCTCGCCTGCTCCGACTGCGCATACGCTTCGAATTGCGCCGGCGTCACGCCCTCGACCGGGTCTGCGCCGAGGTCCACGAGGCGATCTCGCACGTCTTTCTTTTGCATCGTCGCGGCAATGGCGGCCGTGAGCTTGTTGACGATCTCACGTGGCAAGCCCGGCGGCCCCCAGACGCCATACCAGTTGCTGTGGTCGAAGCCCGGCAGCCCTGACTCGGCCATGGAAGGGACTTCGGGCGCCGCCCCTGTACGCTTGGCCGTCGTCACGGCCAGCGCGCGCAGCTTGCCGCTTTTCACGAAGGGCATGGCGGAGGGCGTCGAGTCGAACATGATCTGCACCTGTCCGCCCATGACGTCCGTCAAGGCGGGCGTGCTGCCTTTGTATGGGATGTGCTGCATTTCGATACCCGCGAGGAGCTTGAATTGCTCGCCCGCGAGTTGCGAGGAGGATCCGCTGCTCGATGAAGCGAAGTTCAGCTTGCCCGGATTTGCCTTTGCATAAGCGATCAGGTCTTTCACGTTCTTCACCGGCAGGTTGTTGTTCACGACGAGAAAGAGAGGCACGCTCACCAGCAGCGTGATGTGCGTGAAGTCCTTGATCGCGTCGAACGGCATCTTCGGGATCAGGCTTGGCAGGATCACGTGAATCGAAGGATTGACGAGAAGCGTGTAGCCGTCGGGAGCCGACTTGGAAACCAGCTCCGCGCCGATCATGCCGCTCGCGCCGGCCTTGTTCTCGATCACGACCTGCTGGCCGAGCGATTCGGTGAGGCGGTTGCCGATCACCCTCACGATCACATCGGTCGGGCCGCCGGGCGGATAGGGGACGACGATCCGGACCGGCTTGTTCGGATAATCCTGCGCCGAGGCAAGCGAAATGGACGCAAGGGCCAGGAATCCAGACAGCACTCGTGCGAATCGACCCAACATGATCTTCTCCAAGCAGTGGCTGTTAAGTGTCCAACCTGACCCGATCGCTCTTTGGATCATAAAACGGTTTGAGAGAGGGCCGCGCTGCAAACCGGGTGCTGGCGATCTCGATCTCATAGGTGCCCGATAACAGGGCATCCGGTGTCACCGGCGCCTCGGCGCTCACGTAGCCCATGCACAGCGACCGCCCCAGCGAGTGGCCGTACGCGCCGGATGTCACGCGACCGACCAGCTTGCCGTCGCGCCAGATCGGCTCGTTGTGATAGACGAGCGGCTCGGGGTCCTCCAGCGAAAAGAGCACCAGCCGGCGTCCGAGGCCTTCGACTTTCTGGCGCTCGAGCGCCTGGCGGCCGAGGAAGTCGACGGGCTTTGCGAAGGCCACGGCGAAGGACAGCCCGGACTGCAGCGGCGTGTCCTCGTCCGCGATGTCGTGCCCCCAGTGGCGGTAGCCTTTTTCCATGCGCAGCGAATTCATCGCGTGATAACCGGCATGGACCAATCCTGATGCCGCGCCGGCGTCGACTAGCGCTTCGTAGACGCTTGCGGCGAATTCGGTCGGGATGTAGAGCTCCCAGCCCAGTTCTCCCACATACGTGATCCGGGACGCGCGTACACGCGCATAACCGAGGTCGATCTCCTGCGACGTGCCAAAAGGAAACGCAGCGTTCGAGAGGTTTGCGTCCGTCAGCCGCGCGAGCACCTGTCGCGCTTTCGGTCCCATCAATCCCATTACCGCATAAGATGAAGTGACATCGGTCGCGATGGCTCGTGCGTTCTGATCGAGATGGCCCTGCAGCCAATGGAAATCGCGAAGCTGGGTGGCGGCCGCGGTGACGACGAGATAGCTGTTTCGATCCACGCGCGTGACGGTCAGGTCGGCTTCAATGCCGCCGCGCTCATTCAGCCATTGGGTATATACGATCTTGCCGGGCGCAACGGCTACGTCATTGGCGCAGATGCGGTTCAGTTCCTTTTCGGCATCGGGCCCTTGCACGAGAAATTTGCCGAAAGAGCTTTGGTCGAACAGCGCGACGCCTTCGCGGGCTGCACGATGTTCCGCAGCGCTGTACCCGAACCAGTTCTGCTTTCCATACGAGTACTCGTACTTCGGCTCGACGCCAGGCGGTGCGAACCAGTTGGCGCGCTCCCATCCTGCGACTTCGCCGAAGCACGCATTGCGCTCGACGAGATGTCGGTGCAGCGGTGAGCGCCGCACGCCGCGCGCAGACTCGTATTGACGGAACGGCCAGTGCATGTCGTACAGGAGGCCCAGCGCTTCCTTGGTCCGATCATGCAGGAAGCGGGGGCTGCCCTGGAACGGCATGAAGCGTCGGGGGTCCACGTCCCAGAGATCCATCGGCGCATGGCCCTTGACGATCCACTCGGCGATCGCCTTGCCTGCGCCGCCGGAGGACTGGATGCCGACTGAATTGAATCCCGCAGCGACGAAGAAGTTCTTGCACTCGGGCGATTCGCCGAGGATGTAGCGGTTGTCGGGCGTGAAGCTTTCGGGGCCGTTGAAAAACAGCTTGATGCCGGTATCGCGCAACGCCGGCACGCGCTGGGTCGCAAGCTCCAGATAGGGCAGCACATGGTCCCAGTCTTCCTGCAGCTGGATATAGCCGTCCGAGTCCGGAATGCGCTGCACGCCCCAGGGCTTGCCGTTCGGCTCGAAGAACCCCAGCAACAATTTGCCGGCGTCTTCCTTGAAATAGGTGCAGATATCGGTGGAGCGCAGGACCGGCAAATCCCTCGGCAGGCCGGGAATCGGCTCGGTGACGAGGTAGAAGTGCTCGGCCGCATGCAGCGGTACGTTGACCCCCGCCTTGCGCCCGATTTCCCATCCCCAGAGGCCGCCGCAGTTCACGACGAATTCGGCAGCGATCTCGCCGCGCGCAGTGAAGACGCCGGCGGCCTTTCCGTTCTTGATGAGGATGTCCGTGACGCCGGTGTTCTCGAAAATCCGCACACCGCCTGTTCGTGCGCCTTTTGCAAGGGCAAGCGTTGTATCGACGGGGTTCGTCTGGCCGTCGCGGGGGAGGAAGACCGCGCCGACAATGCCCTCGGGGCTCATCATCGGCCAGCGCCGCACCGTCTCGGCCACGCTGATCTCCTCGACTTCCAATCCACAGCAGCGCGCCATCGAGGCGCCGCGCCGCAGTTCCTCCATGCGGGCTTCGTTGAGGGCGAGCGAGATAGAGCCGTTCTGCTTGAAGCCGGTTTCCTGTCCGGTTTTCTGCGCGAGCGTGGAGAAGAGATCCGCGCTGTACTTGGCGAGTTGCGTCAGGTTGTAAGTGGACCGCAACTGCCCGACGAGGCCCGCCGCGTGCCATGTAGTGCCGCTGGTCAGCGTATTTTTCTCCAGCAGCACCACGTCCCGCCATCCGAGTTGTGCAAGATGATAGGCGACGCTGCAGCCGACGATCCCGCCGCCGATGACGACGACACGTGCGCTTTGCGGGAGTTCGCTCATTGTGAAACGAGGATACCGCAGCCCGTCCGTTTCAATGAGTCTGGAATGGAGTCGTTTCGCTCTGCGGTGTATGCTGGCCGCTGCCAAAACCGAGGAGAAAATGTGGGCGCCAAGCTTCATGACAATGCGATCGTCGTCGATGGCCTGATCATTGCGAATTTCACGCGCGAGGTCTTCGAGGACATGCGCAAGGGCGGCCTGAGCGCCGCGAACTGCACCTGCTCGGTATGGGAAAACTTCCGCGGCAGCATGGACAACGTGGCCCGCTGGAAGCGCCATTTCAAGGACAACGCCGACCTCATCACGCAGGTCCATACCACTGCGGACATCCATCGCGCGAAGAAAGAAGGCCGCACCGGAATCATCCTGGGGTGGCAGAACCTATCAGGCATCGAGGACCAGGTCGGGTTCCTGCAACTTTTCAAGGAGCTCGGCGTCGGCGTGATGCAGATCGCCTACAACACGCAGAACCTGGTCGGCTGCGGCTGCTACGAGAAAAACGACAGCGGCCTGACCGAGTTCGGGCATGAGGTCATTGCCGAGATGAACCGCGTCGGCATCCTGTGCGATCTTTCGCATGTTGGGGCGAAGACGAGCGAAGGTGTGATCCTGGCCTCGAAGAAGCCGGTTGCGTACACGCATTGCCTGCCCTCGGGCCTCAAGGAGCATCCGCGCAACAAGTCCGATGACCAGCTCAAGTTCATCGCGGACAAGGGCGGATTTATCGGCGTGACCATGTTTCCGCCTTTCCTCAAGCGCGGCGCCCAGTCGAATGTCGAGGACTATGTGGAGGCGATCGAATACGTCGTCGGCATCGCCGGCGAAGACCAGGTCGGCATCGGCACCGATTTCACTCAAGGCTACGGGCGCGAGTTCTTCGACTGGATCACGCACGACAAGGGCTATGCCAGAAAGCTCACCGATTTCGGCGACGTGATCAACCCCGAAGGCCTGCGCACCATCGGCGAGTTTGCGAACCTGACCGCGGCAATGGAAAAGCGGGGGTGGAAGGAATCGCGCATCCGCAAGGTGATCGGGGAAAACTGGGTGCGCGTCCTCAAAGACGTCTGGGGCGCCTAGGCAATGGCAAAGCCCGCGCTCGACATCGAGGTCGACGAGGCCAGCGGCGAATGGCGGGTCGACGGCATGCCGATGATACTCGTGCCGAGGCACTTCCTCGTGAACAACCACGTCGCGTCCGAGAAGGCGATCGGCGTCGAGGCTTATGCGAAGCACCTGCATGAAGCCGGATACAAGTCCGCATGGCAGTGGTGCGAGAAAGAAGCAGCCCGGCATGGGCTGTCGGGCATCGATGTGTTTCATCACTACATGAAAAGATTGTCGCAGCGCGGCTGGGCCCAGTTCGAGGTCGAGTCGGTGGATGCGAACACCGGTCATGCGCGCGTGCGCGTGAGCAATTCGGTCTTTGTCTCCGAATATGGCAAGGACGCCGGCCGCAACGTCTGCTACATGTTCGCCGGCTGGCTGGTCGGATCGCTGGAGTACGTGGCGTACGCAGCCGGAAGGCCGCTGAAACTGCAAGCGGCCGAAATCGCCTGCGGCTCGAACGGCGCGAAAGACAGCTGCAGGTTCGAAGTCAAACCCAAGGACTGACGAATGTTGATCTCAGGTGACAGCTATCGCGAATCGCTGCGGCGCTACAAGCCGACGGTCTATGTGAATGGGCGGAAGGTGGAGTCGGTTGCGGACGAGCCCTTGCTTACCCCGGGGGTCAACGCGGTCGCGCTGACCTACGACTTCGCGTTGCGCGAGCAATTCAAGCCGGTTATGCGGGCCGAGGTGCCGGCGGTCGGCGCGCATGACGTGAACCGCATGATGGCGATCCCGGCCTCCAGCCAGGATCTGCTCAACAAACTCGAGGCGGTGAGGCTCGTTTGCCAGGAGACCGGCTGTGCGGAGCGTTATCTCGGCGGCGATTGCCTGTCCGCCATCTGGCAGTCGGCCCATCGGGTAGATGCCGCCAAAAATACGCAGTACGTTGCGCGAGTCCGGACGTATCTGGAGCGTTTGTATGCGGAAGACCTGACCCTCGGCGTGGCGATGACCGATGCAAAGGGCGATCGCACCAAGCGCCCGTACCAGCAGCCGAACCCGGACGTGTACCTGCATATCTCCGAACGCCGTGCCGACGGAATTGTGCTTTCCGGCGTGAAGGCGATCGTCACGGGCGCGCCTTACATGCACGAGCTGCTCATCATGCCGTGCCGAAACATGAGTGAGCACGACGGCGCCTTTGCCGTGTGCTGCGCGGTCCCCATCGATGCGCCCGGCATGACGATCGTCGCGAGGCCCGCCGGCCGTCCCGGCGAGAAGGGCGCTAAGTTCAGCGGCAAGTACGGCCAGTCGACCGGTGTCGTCCTCTTCGACAAGGTGTTCGTGCCCTGGGAGCGTGTCTTCCTGGCAGGGGAAACCGAGTTTGCCGGGCCGCTGGTGTACGACTACACCGCGCATCACCGGCACACCTGCATCGCCGCACGCGCCGGATTCGGGGACCTGCTGATCGGCGCAGGGGCGCTGATGACCGAGGCCAATGGCATCGACCTGGATCGCGCGGATAACCTGCGCGAGCAGATGGTCGACCTCATCAAGATCGTCGAGGGCTTCTATGCCTGCGGCGTGGCCGCATCGGTGTATTGCACCAACGATACGCAGGCGGGCATTTCGGTCCCCGAGGCGGTCTTTGCGAACATCGGCAAGCTGCTGCTCGCCACCCAGATCTACGACATGCACCGCATCGCGCATCACGTGTCGGGCGGGCTGATTGTCACGCTGCCGGGCCCCGACGAGGACCACAATCCCGCAACGGCCGGGCGCCTGTCCGAAGTGCTGTCGGCCCGCTCGGATATTCCCTACGAGAAGAGGATCGAAGTCGCCCGGTTCGTGGAAGACCTGACCGCCAGCTACCAGGCCGGGTGGTATTCGGTCATCAGCCTGCATGGCGGCGGCTCGCCGGAGGCGATGAAGATGGAGATCTGGCGAAACTATCCGCTCGGCAACAAGGTGGACCTCGTCGAGCGCCTGCTCGAGCGCGGCATCCTCACGGACGAAACCCGGAAGATCACGCGCAATCGCCAGCCCGGCCGGTGCTGTGACGCCGGCTGCCAGGTGCCCGCGGCCCCGACGACGGTTGCGCTGCCGGCAGGTCGGCGGCTGGGCGCGGTGACATAGCGATGGCGACGCCAGTGTTGCGCAGCTTCCTGTTCGCGCCGGGCAATCACGCGCGGCGAGTCGAGAAAGCCCTCACGCTCGGCGCTGACGCAGTGATCCTCGACTTGGAGGATGCGGTGGCCACGGCCGAAAAGGCGGCCACGCGCAAGCTCGCGGTCGAGGCGCTTGCCCGTCCGCGCACCGGCAAAGCCTACATCCGCGTCAATGCCATCGGCACCGAATGGTGCCTTGGCGACCTCATGGAGATCGTCAAGCCGGGGCTGGACGGCATCGTGTTGCCGAAAGTGGAGTCGGCAGCCGACCTGCGAACCATCGACTGGCTCATCGCGAATCTCGAGCGTGAGCGGGGCCTGCCGACGGGCGGCATCGACCTCATGCCGATCATCGAGACGGCCGCGGGGTTCTCGCGCCTGGACCGGATCTTCGGTGCGCGCTCGTTGAAGGATTACGGCGGCCCGTGGCGTGTGAAGCGCATGGCCTTTGGCGCGGCGGACTTTACCAATGATGTCGGCATGACTTGGTCGCCCGGAGAAGAGGAACTTACCTCCCTTCGCGTGAACCTGATCGTAGCCTCGCGGGCAGCCGGCATCGAACCGCCGATCGACACGGTCTGGGTGCGGATGCAGGACGTGGCCGGATTAAAGACGTCGGTAGAGCGAAGCAAGCATCTTGGATTCCAGGGCCGCATGTGCATCCACCCGGACCAGGTGAAGGTGGTGAACGAGACGTTCACGCCCTCGACCGAAGAGGAGACGCGTGCCAGGAAAATCGTCGAAGCTTTCAAGGCTGCCGAAGCCGCGGGGCAGGCGGCTATCCAGGTCGAAGGCTCGATGGTCGACTACCCTGTATTCCATCGCGCCGAGCGCGTGCTGGCGACGCTTGCGGCGATCCGTGCGAAGGGCGGCTAGCGCAGCAGCTGGAAAGGGCCGCCTTTTTCGAGCGCGGCCTTGTAAGCAGGCATGGCATGGATGCGCTCGAGAAACGCCATGAGCTTCGGACGCGCGCCGTCCAATCCGCCTCGCGCCGCGGAGGCTTCGATCGGAAAGCTCATCTGGATGTCGGCCGCGGTAAAGGCATCGCCCGCGAACCACAGCGTCTTGCCCAGCTCCGATTCCATGTAATCCAGGTGCGCCTTGATGTTCGGCTCGATGAAGCCCGCCTTCACCTTCGACGCGATGCCCTTGGCAACCGGCTTGATGAAGAAGGGCATGGGCGCCGTTTCGAGCCGCCCGAAGATCAGCTTCATCACGAGCGGCAGCATCGCGGAGCCTTCCGCAAAGTGCAGCCAGTAGGTGTAGCGGATCTTTTCCGGCGTGCCGGGCAAGGGGACGAGCTTCCCGTTGCCGTAGCGCTCAACCAGGTACTCGACGATCGCGCCGGATTCGGCAATCGTCAGGTCCCCATCGGTGATGACCGGCGATTTGCCCAGCGGATGCACGGCTCGCAGTTCCGGAGGGGCCAGCATGGTGGCCGCGTCGCGCTGGTAACGCTTGATTTCGTACGGGACGCCGAGTTCCTCGAGCAGCCACAGGACGCGCTGCGAGCGCGAATTGTTGAGGTGGTGCACTGTGATCATCGCCGCCGCTCCGTTAGACTTCCGCTCGGGGTTGCACACCTGACAGGCGACCGCACCGAGGAGGGCTCGATCATGCCACGCAACGAAGAAACCGTCGCTTACATGGAGCGGACACGCCAGTATTACCGCGCGCTCGGTTACGAAAAAGATTATGTCTGGGCGCACTACGACGCGGTGCCCTTTGCGAAACGAGGCAAGCCGCTCAAGGACGCGCGCATCGGCATGGTCACGACGGCGCATCCACCCGACAAGTCGAACCACGATGCCAAAGGCGTCCGGCATGTGTGGTCCGGAGAGGTGGAGCCGCTCCCGACGCTGAACACGGACAACCTGGCCTGGGACCGCGAGTCCACACACACCCAGGATCGCGAAAGCTACCTGCCGATCGAGGCCATGAACGGCTGGATGCGCGAAGGGCTCATCGGCGGACTTGCCGCGCGCTTTCACGGAGCGCCCACGGGCTACAGCCAGAAGAAGACCAATGAAGTCGATGCGCCTGAGATCCTTCGCCGCCTGAGGGAGGACGGCGCCGACGCCGCGTTCATCAGCGCTTTATGACCGGTTTGCCACCAGACCGTGAGTCTGGTTGCCCGGCACCTCGAGGCCAATGGCCTGCCAACAGTCATCGTCGGCTCGGCGAAGGATGTCGTCGAGCATTGCGGCGTCCCGCGTTTCCTCTTCAACAATTTCCCGCTGGGCAATCCGGTCGGGCACCCTTGGCGCGCGGACATGCAGCGGGAAGTGGTCGGCACTGCGCTTCGGCTGCTCGAGAGCGCAACCGGTCCGCGCACCACGGTGATCTCTCCATACTCATGGCGGGATGACGACCCCGACTGGCGTGACCGCTATGGCCGGGTCGACCCGGCTGAACGCGACAGG
>JANXRZ010000146.1 GCA_025352885.1 Pseudomonadota bacterium
TGATCGTCCCGGAGGCTGCGATCACGCCGGTCGAGAGCTTCATGTCGTAGCCGTTGCGCATCATTGCAGGCAGCGCAATCATGCCCATCGCAATGACCGACGCAGCGACCGTCCCGGTGATCGCCCCGAGGATCGCGCCGACGATGATGACCGCATAAGCCAAGCCGCCCGGTGCGCCGCCAAAGGCCTGACCCATCGATTCGAGCAAGTCCTCCGCCAGTCCGCAGCGCTCGAGGATCGCGCCCATGAATGTAAAGAACGGGATGGCGAGCAGCAGGTCGTTGGAGACGATGCCGAATACGCGCAACGGCAGGTTCGCGAGGAAGTCCGGAACGAAGAACCCCATTTGCACGCCGAGGACGCCGAAGGACAGCCCCAGCGCGGCCAGCGAGAACGCCACCGGAAACCCGATGAGGAGGAACACCACCA
Organism: Pseudomonadota bacterium; assembly: GCA_025352885.1. Classification (GTDB taxonomy): domain Bacteria; phylum Pseudomonadota; class Gammaproteobacteria; order Burkholderiales; family SG8-39; genus SZAS-79. Next base: position 430 of record JANXRZ010000146.1, read on the forward strand.
TGCCCGCGAACATCAGCGGGGCCATGGACTCGGCGGTCACTGGAGCGGCCTTTCATAATGCGCATCCGCAGTGAGGTGGCCGCTCAGCATGGCCACCCGCTTGACGATTTCGGAAATGCCTTGCAGCGCCACGAGCGTGAACCCGATCGGCAAGGCGAGCCTCGCCGGCCAGCGAACGAGCCCGCCGGCATTCGGCGAGATTTCCCCGGTTTGCCAGGCATCGAGGAACGGTGGGATGCACAGCCAGAGGAGGTAAAGCGTCGCTGGCATCAGGAACACGAGCAATCCGAGGAGATCTACCCAGATCTTGCCGCGCACGCCGAGCATTCCGTAGACGAGGTCTACGCGCACGTGCTCGTTCACCTTGAGGACATGCGCCGCGCCGAGCATGACGAGATAGGCGAACAGATACCACTGCATCTCGAGCCAGGCGTTCGATCCCAGGCTGAAGGCGTATCGCAGGCTCGCGTTGCCGGAGCTGACCACGCAAGCCGCAAGCACGCAGACCGAAGCGAGGTACCCGAACCACAGGTTCATCTTGTCCACACCTGCGGAAAATTTCAGGAAGGCTTTCATCGCGCGTGCGCCGCCTGCGTTAGGCTCTTGCCGCTGGCGCGGGTGACGGCGTACTTGTAATCCCGGAAGTCCCCCGACAGCACCGGCTCATATTTGGGCGGTGCGTCGCCTGCGCACCCGGGAATGCACTCGATCTTCGCGTCGTAGTTGGGATGATGGAAGAAGGCGATCGACATGCGGCTCGAGGCCCGTGCCATCTCTCTTGGGGGGTTCAGTACCCGGTGCGTATTGGAGACCCAGCGATCATTGGTCCAGCGCATGAGCAGGTCGCCGATGTTGCACACGAACCGGTATTTGTCGGTCGCCACATCCACCCACTCGCCCGAGCGGGTCTGGACCTGCAGGCCCGGCGCGCTTTCGCCCGAGAGGATGGTCAGCATGCCGTAGTCGGTGTGGGCCCCGGCGCGTAGCTGGCCTTCAGCCGGCGGATCGTCCTGGCGTGGGTAATAGTTGATGCGCGCGGCGGTGATGTGGCGATCGATCTTGTCGTCGAAGTAATGCTCGGGCAGCTCGAGCGCCAGGGCGGCGATGCGACAAAGGGTGACCGAGAGCCCTTCCATTGCACCGTAATAAGCATCCGCAGCTTTCGAAAAGCCCTGCGGCGCGGCGGGCCACCGGTTGTCGAAGAAGTGCTTTCCCCCTTCGGCGCCCCTGTAATACGGATCGTCCGGCACCGTGGGACGGCCGAAGTGGTAGTACTCCTTGAGATCCGGCGGCGTTTTCGATTCATTGCCCGCGGCGAGCGCCTCGAAGCCCACCGCCTTGTACCCGCGCGGAAAATCCGGCCGGGGCGGCGCCATGCGTTGCTTTTCGTCGAGCGGCAGGTCGAAAAAAGCGTGCGCCTTCGCGTACAACGCGTCCATCGTGCCGGGCGATACGCCATGACCGGTGATTGCGAAGAAGCCGATTTGCTCGGCGGCTTCACGCATCGCGGCGGCCACGCGTGCGCGACCCTCAGCTGTGCCGCGGATGAAGGGTTCGAGATCGATGAGGGGAATGCGGTCCATGTTAGTCTTTTGTGCATCCCTCTCTAGCAACGAACATGCCCATATGAAGCTCGATCGCAGGACCGCACTCGTGACCGGTGCCGCCAACGGCATCGGCAAAGCCATTGCCACCGCGCTTGGAAAAGAAGGCGCCCGAATCATCGTCGCGGACCGCGTGAATTCCGAGGCTGCAGCCGCCGAGCTCGCGGCGGCGGGCATCGAGGCCCGCGGCATCAAGGTCGACATCACGAGCGAAGAGGATGTCGCGCGCGCGGCCGCCCTCGCGCAAGAGGTTTTCGGCGGCCTCGACATCGTGATCAACAACGCTGCGATCTTCTCCACGCTCGTGCCCAAGCCCCTCGAGGAAATCAGCGCGGCCGAATGGCGCGAGGTGATGGACGTCAACACGCTGGGCACTTTTCTCGTGACCAAGGCCGCTTTGCCGCTTCTTAAGAAGTCGTCCGCCGCGCGCATAGTGAACCTCTGCTCGGGCGTGGCCTTCAAGGGCAATGCGCTGTACCTGCAC
>JANXRZ010000168.1 GCA_025352885.1 Pseudomonadota bacterium
GTTTAGAGGTGCGCCTCCTGATGATCGAGGGCCTCCTCGAATTGGTGGAGCACTTCGTCGCTGATCTGGTTCTCTTGCCAGATCCGGATCAGCGCTTCGCGCTCGGCCATGAGCGCTGCATGACGCAGGCGTTGTGCGAGCCCGGCCTCCTGCTCAGACATCGGCGAGCCGGGGTCGGACGCGGCCACTTTCTCGGCGAATTCCGCGCTGATGCGCCCTGCGAGATCCGGGGGCGCGTTCTCCCGCGCGGCCAACTCGTCGATCGCCACGATCGCGGCCGCGCTCATCGCGCCCCTCGCATTCGCCTGTTCCTGATGCACGCGCCAGTCCGTGCCGACGCGCAGCCGACGGATGAGGACCGGCAATGACAGGCCCTGGATCACGAGCGTTACCGCTATCGCTATGAACGTAAAGAATACGATTGGGTCCCGGTAAGGGAACGGCGATCCGTCAGCAAGGGTCGCGGGCAGCGCCAAAGCGGCGGCGAGGGAAACGATTCCCCGCATGCCGCACCAGCTCATGATGAAGTACTCGGATTGCGCCCGTGGGCTGCCGGGCCGACCGAGAAGCCCGCGCACCGCTTTCGGCAAGTAGAAAGCCGGGTAGATGCATGCAAAGCGCACCAGGATCGCCACCGCGCTTACGAGGGCGCCGGCCGAAACCAGCTGCAAGGTCGAATAGCCTTGCATCCTGTCGACTGTGGCCGAAAGCTGGAGGCCCATGAGGACGAACACGAGGGTGTTGAGCAGGAACACGAGCACATGGCCGATCGAACGCGTGACGATGCGCATGTCCGCGGACGCGATGATCGGTGTGTGCCGGCCTCGCAACAGCCCGGCTGCGACGACAGCAAGCACGCCCGAGACGTGCAGCGATTCCGCAGCGAGGTAAGCCACATACGGGACGAGGAGGGAGGTCAGCACTTCGATCAGGAGCTCGCCCAAGTGACGGTGCACGACCAGAAACAGGGCACCGCAGGCCAGGCCGATGACGATGCCGCCCAGGCCTACTCCGACAAATTCGAGGCTTGCCTGCACTGGGGAAAAAGTCCCCGTCAGCACTGCGGCAACCGCAAACCGGTACAAGACGAGCGCCGAGGCATCGTTCACAAGACTCTCGCCTTCGAGCACGTTTACGATCCGCCGCGGAATGTTCAAGCGTGAAAGGATGGAAGTCGCGGCGACCGCATCGGGAGGCGAGACGATGGCCCCGAAGACAAAAGCAACCGACCACGGGATGTCGGGAAAAAGGAACTTGAGCGCGGCGCCGACTGCGAGCGTCGTGGCGACAACCAGACCTATGGCGAGGAGGGCGATGGTCCAGGAATTCGCCTTGAAGTCACGCCACGAGGTCAGCGTTGCAGCCTGGTAGAGGATAGGCGGAAGCACAAGGAACAGGATCAGCTCCGGGTGGAATGGCACCTGCGGCAACCCGGGAATGAATCCGAGCGCGCCTCCCCCAAGCACCAGCGCAATGGGATAAGGAAAGTCGAAACGCCTTGCGAGCGTCCCCAGGGCGACTGCGCATAGGAGCAGGAAAAGAAAAAACTGGATGAGGTTCAGGGGCGGGATCCTGCATCGAAGCCATGGCACGGCCATTCGGCCTCGCCCTGTAGGACAGCCACCGATGGGAACAAAAGCGCTTGGCTGATTAACGCCGAACCTCCCGGAAGGCATGATTTTGGCGACATCTGCGTGTGCAGCACGCCAACCTCAATGGAGAATTGAAAATGAACAGGATCGGAAAGCATCTGGCCAGGGCAGCAACGGTGTGCGCGGTGGTCGGTCTTACCGCTTGCGGCGGCATGACCACGCAGCAACGTGATACTGCGATCGGCGCAGCAGTCGGCGGCGTCGCCGGTTCGGCCCTCACGGGCGGCAGCGCGCTCGGCACCATCGGCGGAGCCGCCGCGGGCGGAGTTGTCGGTCACGAAGTGGGCAAGCGCTAAGCGCCTCGCCAACCCTGCAGAGGGCGCGTCCTGAGAAACCGGGGTGCGCCCTTTGTTTTTGCGCCGCAGCTGGGAATACAACCTAGCTTCCCAGCATTTCCGCCGCCGGCTTGAGGGGCTCGATGTGGTCGCAGACGACGCGGGCGATGGCCACCAGCGGAGCGCCCAGCAACAACCCTGCAACGCCCCACAGCCAGCCAAAGAAGAGCAGTGCGATGAACTCGAGCGCGCGCGAATATGGGCCGGACGACACGCCCGACGATGTGCGCGGTCATCCCGCGGGGCATTTCGTCGTCCTTGCAGGCTACGACGAACCCGCGCACAAAATGCTGGTGGTCGACCCTTACCAGTCCACGCCGTTCGGTCCTTCGCGCTATTACTGGCTGCCGGCGGAGCGGGTGCTCGGCGCAATCCTCCTTGGCATCGTCACGCACGACGCGAACATGCTCGTGATTTCTCCGCGCAGCAGGGGGGAGCGCAGATGAGCGCGCCCGATGAGGTCACGGCGCTCCCTGCTTTTTCCGCCTATGGGGTGGAGCTTGAATACATGATCGTCTCGCACGAGACGCTCGACGTGCTTCCATTGGCAGGCGCAGCGCTCCATGCACTTTCGGGGCATACGGGCGAAGCGCCGCCCACTGAAGTCATCGAGGGCGATCTCGGGTGGTCGAACGAGCTCGTCTGCCACCTCCTCGAGCTCAAGAACCCGAAACCATCCGCGTCGCTCGACCGCATGGCCGAAGCCATGACACAGCGCGTGGCCGACATGAATGCGCATCTCGCGCCGCTGGGCGCGCGCCTGATGCCCGGAGGCATGCACCCCTGGATGCAGCCGCGAAGCGATACGGTCCTCTGGCCGCATGAGAACGCATCGATTTATGCCGCATACGACCGCATTTTCGACTGTCGCACGCACGGTTGGGCAAACCTGCAGAGCCAGCACCTCAACCTGCCGTTCGCAGGCGACGACCAGTTCGCCCGCCTGCATGCCGCCGCACGCCTGATCCTGCCGATCTTGCCGGCGATCGCGGCGAGTTCGCCTTTCCGGGAGGGCAGCGCGGCCGGATTTCTGGACGCGCGGCTCGAGGCCTACCGCAGTCACACGAAGGTCGTGCCGAGCCTCACGGGGACGATCGTGCCCGACACTGCAACGAGCAGGGAGCAGTATGCAAGGGAAGTGCTCGAGCCGATTTATCGCGACATCGCGCCGCTGGAAGGCGCGAGCATCCTGCAACACGAATGGGTCAACGCGCGTGGGGCGATCCCGCGCTTCGACCGCAGCGCGCTGGAGATCCGGGTTTTGGACGTCCAGGAAAGCCCGGCCGCGGACCTCGCCATTGCGGCATTCGCAGCAGACGCCGTGCGCTATTTGTACGAAGAGAGGGCGGCGCCGTTGCTTGCGCAGCAACGCTTCCCCACGCAGCCCTTGAGCCGGATCCTGCTCGACTGCGCCCGCGACGCCGAGCTCACGCGCATCTCGGACGAAAGTTATCTGGGCCTGCTGGGCTACCCGGGGAAGTCATGCACGGCCGCGGGTTTATGGTCGGAATTCGCCGACCGCATGGCCGCCCTCCCCATGCCCTTGCTCGAGACGTGGCGGCTGCCGATAGCGGACATCCTTAAGGAAGGCACATTAAGCAGGCGGCTCGTCCGGGCGGCGGGACCTTCACCTGCCCCGGACAGGCTTTTCGAGCTCTACGAATCGCTTTGCTCGTGCCTGAACGAAGGCCGCATGTTCCGAAGCTGACCCGTTTCAGATCAAACGGTGGCGCCCCACTGCGCCGGAGCCGGGGAAGTACGGGGCGGCGGAACTTGCCGTTGCGGTGCAACCTGCCCGTCGACCGTCGAATAGGACGGGGCGATCGGGTTGAGCAGGCGCCCGAACTCGCGCTTGATGCCCCGATAGCACTCGCAGGCACGCGCTTCGAGACGGCGGCGGTCGACGACTGTGATGCGGCCTCGGCCATTGTGGATCAGGCCTGCGGTCTGGAGTTCTGCGGCTTCCTTTGAAACGCTCTCGCGCCGGACACCGAGCATGCCGGCGATGGACTCATGCGTTATCTTCAATTCGTTCGACGGCAGCCTGTCCAGGCTCGAGAGGAGCCAGCGACACAGCTGCTGGTGAACGGAGTGATGGCGGTTGCATGCCGCGGTCTGCGAGACCTGTGCGAACAGCGATTGCGTGTAGCGGAGCAGCAGTTGCTGGACCGCAGTGGACTGGTTGAACTCGTCGAGGATCAGGTGGCCCTTGACGCGGAAGGCGCATCCCGCGCAGCGCACGACCGCGCGGCTGGGCGTCGTTTCGCTGCCCATGAAGATCGGCACGCCGATGATGCCTTCATTGCCGACGGCGGCGATTTCGTCGGTTGCACCATCTTCCATCATGTACACAAGCGACACGATGGACGTAGTCGGGAAATACGCATAGCGAATCCTGCTCTCGGACTCGTACAAGACATCCCCGAATTTCAAGCTGACCATCTCAACGCCCGAAAGGAGTTGCTCACTCCCGGCGGCCATCAACGCTGCGAGAAGATGGTTGGGGTGTGAATAGTCTGAATCACGCATGGCAAGCCTCCGTTCGATTGTTTGACGAAACCGGGGACCGCCTGTGAACCGGTGCTCATGTGGCCACTCCCCGTTGGTGCAGATGCCGGTGCAAGCTGTCTTGCCGCAAACGTGGGCTGCACCGCGAACCGATGGTGGTCGACTTGACCGGCGCCCTGTATCAGCCGTCTCCCATTCCTCTTGTAGGAAAAAGCCTTACAAGCTGCGGACAAGTCGGATCATTCCTACCGGTTACCCCGCAGCCGCCCGACAGCATCCGGACCGCACGGCAATCTAGGCTTGGACACCCAAAGCCCGAGAGGAGAGCACGCCGTGCCCCGTTTCGCCATCGACTGCCGTCTTGACTATCTCGTCGATTCCCCAGCCGAATTCCTTTTCAACATTGAGGCCGCGGCCTCACCGAGCCAGATCATCGTTCGCGAAGACCTCGCCTTGCACGGCGCCGTCCTGAACTCGTTCCATCGGCAAGCCGGAACCGGCAACCGGTTCATTCGGGCGAGCGCTGAGCCGGGTGAATTCAGCCTCGCGTACTCGACCGAACTCCTGGTCATTCATGCGGAGGCGCATGTAGCGTCGCTCGTCGAGTGGCCGGTAGCCGAACTCCCCTTCGAGGTGCTCCCGTTCGTGTTGCCGAGCCGGTACTGCGAATCCGACCGGCTGGTTCGGCTGGCCCATTCCAAGTTCGGCACGCTCCCTCGTGGGTATTCGCGCATTCACGCAGTGTGCGACTGGGTGGGCTCGCATGTGCGTTTTACCCCCGGGACCACGAACGCCTCGACATCTGCGACGGAGGTCCTCGTTCAGGGGACGGGTGTGTGCAGGGACTTCGCCCACGTGACGATCGCGCTCCTGCGAGCGCTGAATATTCCAGCGCGGTTTGTCACGGGGTACGACTATGGCGTCGACCCATGCTACGGGCCGACGGACTTCCATGCCTATGTGGAAGCTTTCCTCTCGGATCGCTGGTGGATTTTCGATTCGACCGGCCTTTGCCCACGGAACGGATTGGTCAGGATAGGCACGGGCCGCGATGCGGCGGACGTCGCATTTGCCACGATCTTCGGCTCGATCAGGTTCGGCGGGATGAAGCTCGACATCTGGCCGCCGGATGGCGAAGTCGTCGACCCTGGGCGTGTCGCGCTTTCAACGGCCGGCCTGGAGAACCCGCTCGACACGCCGCTGCCCGCTCGGCCTGCCTGCCGGCTTGCGGCCTGAGCGCACCGGCGGCGCTATCTCAACTTGTTGTATGCCAGCAAGCCGGCGACCAGGAAGATGGCGAAGAGGACCAGGAAGATGAAGAACAGGATCTTGGAGATCTCGGCCGCGCCGACTGCAATGCCGGTGAACCCGAAAACGCCTGCGACGATGGAAACAACGAAGAAGATCAGCGCCCACTTCAACATTTTTGATGCTCCTTGAGCGTTCGGTAGCGGCCCCGCAGGACCCGGACAGCCCACGCTAGCCCGGGCCGGGACTTGGGGAATATCAGCCGGAATTTGAAAACGATGTAGGCCCGATGCCTACAGGGGGGGCGAATGTGCAGAAGCGTACAGAGCGGTTTTGCCGGAACCGGATAATCGCCGCCACTTGCCACTCGAGGGAGCATCCGTGGACCCGTTCAAGCTGTTGTCGAAGAGCCTTGGGGCAAAGGACCTGCCGGTCCGGATCCGGCTTTGGAATGGCGAGAGCCTTTCCCTCGGCCGCTCTGAAAGCGTTCTGCTCGAGGTCAAGGACCCCAGCGGGCTTGCACTCCTCTGGCATCCCACGCTTGGGGGACTGGCGGCAGGCTACGTCGAAAGCAAGATCGACCTGCGCGGCAACTTTCGCGACGTGCTGCGCATCGGCCAGCAGCTGTGCGAGGTCGGCGCCAACAACTACCGCAAGGCCCATGATCTCGTCGCCGGGCTTAAGCGGCGCCATACCCGCGCGCGCGACATGAACGACATCCAGTACCACTACGATGTGGGCAACGATTTCTATGGCTTGTGGCTCGATGCGCGTCGCGTTTACTCGTGCGCTTATTTCAAAACCGCTGAGGAGACGCTCGAGCAGGCGCAGGAAAACAAGCTCGACCTGATCTGCCGCAAGCTCATGCTGAAGCCCGGCGACCGGCTCCTGGACATCGGATGCGGATGGGGCGGCCTAATCCTGTGGGCGGCCGAGCACTACGGAGTGGACGCGACCGGCGTCACACTCAGCCGTGAGCAGCGCGATTTCGCCTCTCTCCTCATCGAGAAGCGCGGTCTGTCCTCCCGGTGCCGCGTGAATCTCATGGATTATCGGGATTTGCCGGAAGGCCGGCCCTTCGATCGCATTGCGAGCGTCGGGATGTTCGAACACGTGGGCGTCCAGCAGTTGCCCGATTACTTCGGCAAGATCTTCCGGCTCGTCAAGCCCGGGGGGCTGGTCCTCAATCATGGGATCACGCACACGCGCCCTGGCGGGACCGAACTCGGAAGTGAGATCGGCCGGTTTGTGGAGAAATATGTTTTTCCGGGCGGCGAGCTTACCCACGCCGCAAATGTGGTGGAGAACGCAGCTGCGCAAGGCTTGGAAATCCTCGATTGTGAAAACCTGCGGCCGCACTACGCCCGCACACTCTGGAACTGGGTCGACCGGCTCGAGTCCGAGCGCAAAGAAGCGATCAGGATCGTCGGAGAACGGAAATGCCGGATCTGGGAAATTTACATGGCCGGCTCGGCTCACGCTTTCGAGGCCGGGTGGCTGTCTTTGTTCCAAGTCCTCGCGGCGCGGCCCGACAGCGCGGGCACCAACGCGTACCCCTACCGCCGAGACTACATGTACCAGTAGGCGGCGTGTTTGCCCTGGTCAGTCGTCAACGTCATGCGGCGACGCAAGTCCCTGCATGATGCGGCGTAGTCGGTCGAAGTCCTCGCTCTTGGACAGGAAATAATCCGCGCCCATCTTCATCATCTGCTTGCGCGAATTGGCGTGCGTGTAGTTGGTGAAAACTACAACTACTGGCGAATAATCGATCTCCGAGCGCGCCGACTTCAGCACTTCCGCGCCGTTCCCCTCCGCCAGTCCGAGGTCGAGGATGATGACGTCGCATTCGTTTTCCTGGAGCGCCTCGACAGCGCGGCTCTCGGTGTCGGCGTAGCCTATGACCTTGACGCGACCTGTGGTCGCGATGGCCTCGATCAGGTGCTCCCTGATGATCGCGGAATCTTCCACCAGCAGCACGCGCAGCGGCTCCCAGCGGGGTGTTACGCGGTTATGGACGGCGGCATCTGCAACATCGCGCGGTACTGTGGTCGACTCGAGGGCGGACATCATTTGGTTCCTCTGGTGGAGCGGGTTCGAATCTTATTGCAGCGGAGTTTATCGACGCCCCCTACCGGCCAATGTCGGAGGCGGGATAAAAATGGGGGAGGTGTTTGTCCTACGATTTCTCGCCCCGTTATTTTTGGCACGTGTCTTGCTCCAGTCCCCTGAAACCGCATCCGGAGCGCTCACCTCATGCCCCCAAAAGCCAGCCGACCGACACCCTGCAAGGTCGGGGAGAAAAAGCCGTACGACCGCGATACCATCTCAAGCGGCCCCGTCAGCCGCGAGGTTTCGGAGGAGCGGGCGCACATGCCACACGAACGTGACGAACGAGTAGAGCCGCCGCACAAGGCGCCCGACACGGATATCGAGCAAGCACTGAGGGACGTGGAGAGCGGTCAAACCGACACGGACCTGCGTGGAACGGCCGGCCGAGCATCGTCGGGGTCGCAGGGGAAGCCGACGAAAAAGCCAAGCGCTTAGTGCTGGACCAGCCGCGGCGCATCCCCGGTGTCGGGCTTTTCTGACAGCCCGAACGGAGATCCTCCGATTTAGTCCGCTAGTGCGCGGCGACACACTCGCCGCAGCGCATTCAGCGTCACTGAATCTCTTTCGGACGGAGTATTTAATGGAACTTGAAACCGGAAAATCCTGGGAGGGCGGGAATTACTGGGGTGGCAAGAGCGGTCCGGGACCGCGGGTCATGGCGGCGAACACTCTTGAAGGCGAGGAGGTCCGGAATGGTGCCGACGAGGACCTCGGAACGATTGACCACATCATGATCGACGTGCCCTCCGGTCGCGTGGCGTATGCCGTGCTGTCTTTCGGCGGGTTCATGGGCATGGGCGACAAGCTCTTCGCGGTGCCCTGGAGCGCGCTCAAGCTCGACACGGAGAAGAAGTGCTTCATCCTCAACGCGAGTAAGGAATACCTCAAGAACGCGCCGGGGTTCGACAAGGACGACTGGCCAACTTTCGCCGATGAGGAGTGGGCCCGCCACGTCCATTCCTACTACCAGTCGTTGCCGTACTGGGAGTGAGCGAACAACCAGCCACGGGCCGCTGCGAGCGGCCTTTTTTTTGGGAGCGCCATGCGCGAAAGTGAGAATGAAAGCTCTATCCAGGATGCGCGCAATGCAGGGCTCGTCCATGTGTCGGATGCTCGTCCGGGCATCCGCCGCGTGCGACGCGGCAAGCGGTTCGCCTATCTGGGTCCGGATAACCGGCCGCTCACCGATGAGGCGGAGCTCAAGCGCATTGCGAGCCTCGCGATTCCGCCTGCTTACGAAGAGGTCTGGATCTGCCCGAATCCGCGGGGGCATCTGCAGGCAACGGGTCGCGACGCGCGCGGCCGCAAGCAGTACCGCTATCACCCGCGATGGCGCACCGCGCGCGATGGGAACAAGTTCGACCGAATGATCGAGTTTGGCGCTGCGTTGCCAACGCTGCGCCGAAACCTGCGGCGCGACCTCGCTTTGCAGGGCCTGCCTCGAAACAAGGTCCTGGCGGTCGTGTGCAGCCTGCTTGATACGACGCGCGTTCGCATCGGCAACCCGGAGTACGCGCGCGACAACAACAGTTTCGGCCTGACGACACTGAGAAACCGGCACGTCAAGTTCATCCACGACCAGCGGGCGCTCTTGCGCTTCCGCGGCAAGGGCGGCGCGGAGCACGAGGTCGCGGTGGACGACCGGCGAATCGTCCGAATCGTGCGTCGATGCCAGCACCTTCCAGGGCAAATGCTATTCCAGTACGTCGACGATGAAGGGCAGCGCCATGCGATCGACTCGGACATGGTGAACGCGTACCTGCGCGAAGCGATGGACGGCGAATTCACAGCGAAGGATTTTCGGACCTGGGGCGCGACCCTCCGCGCAATCGGCCTGATGGCCTGCGTGCCGCTGCCGGAGCGCCAGAGCGAACGCGCGCTCAACAAATGCATTGTAGAGACGGTGAAGCAGGTGGCCGTGGAGCTTCGCAATACGCCTGCTGTCTGCCGCAAGTCGTACATCAATCCGCTTGTTTTTTCCGCCTGGCGCAGCGGGCAGCTGCACAGCGTTGTTGGAACCCGTGAACTGCCCACCCGGCAGGCGGAGCGCATTGCGATCAGGTTCCTGCAAGCGCTCGCAAAACGGCGCGACCTTACGGTAAAGACGGCACGCAGCGGAAGGCCCTCGCCCTTAAGCAAGGCGGCCCGGCCCTTCGAGCGTCCTACATCACGTGCAGTGACCGGCCGACAGCGTCCTTCATTTCCTGCCCCTACAGTGTCCCCGTAGCGCTGCACGACGACGTACGACGTGCAACACGCGTACCGATCGACCTGTCGTTGTGGAGTGGCCATGAAGAACCGGAATCGCGCCTTTGCCGTCCTGCTCGCCGTGCTTTGCGCGATTGGGCAACTTGCCTACGCCGAGGCGCCGGCGGCGGAACAGCCCGTCATGCTCCTGGCTAATCCAGAACTGGCCGATCCGGTGTTCGGGCAGACCGTACTGCTCACCGCTCCGCTCAAAGAGGGCGCGCGCATCGGAGTCATTCTCAACCGGCCGACAGAGCACCAGATGCAGTCGCTGTTCCCGGACCACAAGGTACTGGGCAGGATCAAAGACCACGTGTATTACGGCGGGCCGATGCTCCCCGAAGTGATGGTCGTCCTGGTGCGCAGTGAGAGCGATCCAGGTCAAGGATCGCTACGTGTTGGAAGGGGACTCTTTCTCGCGATCAGCGCCCCTGTAATCGAAAAAATTCTGAAGGAAGAACCGGCGAGTGCCCGGTGCTTCGTCGGCAGCGTGCTTTGGCAGGCGGGCGAGCTCGATGAGCAGATCAAGGAGGGCGTCTGGTCCGTCGTCCAGCCCGACAATGAAACCATTTTCAGCAGCAACCCGGAATACCTTTGGGAATCGCTGCAGCATAAAAGCCACCGGCTGACTGCGAGCCTCCGCGTCGTTCTCTGACCCGGCCCTGCTCGAGCGTTAGTTAGCGTACAGAAGGCCCGGGAATCGCTGGGCTAAGGTGGGTTGCAGCCCTCTTCGAAGCCAAAAAACCCCCGCAAATCTGGGAGATCCACGATGTATTTTCTGAGACGGCGCCACGGCCGCAAATCGCAGCCGGACGCCCGACGCCAACCCGCCCCGGCGCAAGCCCCCGAGGCGTCCCATGAAGCGTCACATGCCGCTCCGAATCACCATCAACACAGCGAACCCGCCTACCCGGAGATGGAGCAGCCTGAACCGGTCCGCCCCGTGGTTATCACCAAGCCAAAGCGGCCGAGAGTGACGCCCGCGGCAGACGACGACGTCAAACCGGCCGGCACTTTCCGCTCCGGGACCCTCCACATCCACGGCAACCGGCGGGAACCCCAGCACGGCAAGTTGTAGGCGATCCATGTAGCCAGACGCACGGAAGGAGCTTCTTCGGGCGCCGGACCATGGCGAGGCACATGAATGGAGGCAGCATGTCGATTATCGTGGCCGGGAATTTCGAGAATAAAACGCAAGCCGAGCCGCGATGGATGCGCTCAGGTCGGCGGGAATCGACCACGGGCGCATGTGCTCCTTCCGCATCAATCCTCCGGGACAGCACGCCGTCACGCCGATCGGGGGTGACCGCGATGTGTCTCCGGGCGCCGAAGAAGCGGGGGGAGG
>JANXRZ010000180.1 GCA_025352885.1 Pseudomonadota bacterium
CCTGCAGACCGCGTGGCTGTCGCCCCCCGTGGCGCTGTCGGCGTACTTCCTCAAGGGGGTGGTGCCCGACTGGGATCTGAAGGACATTTACGCGGGGATGATGCAGTTCATGGTGCTCCAGATCGTGGGCCTGCTCCTCATCCTCGTGTTCCCGCAAATCGCGCTCTGGCTGCCTGCGTACCTGCGCGAATAATTTCCACGGATCGACAGATGGCTGAAGAAACCGAAAAGATCGCCGAGAAAATCGACATTCACCGCGGCCTCAAGGGCGTGTACTTCGACCGCTCCGCCGTCTGCTACATCGATGGCCGCGCGGGCGAGCTGCGCTATCGCGGCTATTCCATCCACGACCTCGCGCAGCATTCCACGTTCGAGGAAACCTGCTACCTACTCACCTACGGCGAGTTGCCGACGAAAGTGCAGCTCGCCGCGTTCGACGCGGAACTCAAGGCCGCACGCACCCTGCCCCGCAATGTCCTCGACGTGATCCACTCGGTGCGAGCAGCGCATCCGATGGACGTGTTGCGCACGGCCGTCTCCGCGCTCGCCGCGTTCGACCCCGATGTCGCAGACAACTCGCGCGAAGCCACGATGCGCAAGGGCGTTCGCCTCGCTTCGCAGGTGCCGATGATCGTCGCTGCGCACGAGCAGGTCCGCAACGGCCGCGCTCCCATCCCGCCAGACCCGGCGCTTGGCCACGCGGCGAATTTCCTCTACATGCTGACCGGCAAGGTGCCGAGCGCCGACACCGCGCGGCTCATGGACACCGACATGATCCTGCACGCGGAGCACGGATCCAATGCATCGACGTTTGCCGCGCGGGTGGTGGCCGGCACCGAAGCCAACCTGCACGCCGCCGTCACAGCGGCGATCGCCGCCCTGTCCGGCCCTGCCCACGGTGGCGCGGCCGAAAACGTCATGCACATGGCCAGGGAAGTCGGCTCCCCCGACAAGGCCGCCGAATACGTGAAAAGGAAGCGCGCCAACAAGGAACCCGTGATGGGCTTCGGGCACCGCGTCTACCGCGCCGAGGACCCCCGCGCCCGCCACATGCGCGCCGGGGTCGAAAAACTCTCCCGCGAGATGGGCCAGCCGCAGTGGTACCAGATCCTCGAGGCGCTGGTCGAGGCGATGAAGCCGTACTCCCGCCACGGCGTGAACGTGAATGTCGATTTCTATGCGGGCGTCGTCTACTACCTCAACGGCATTCCCGCCGACATGTTCGTCCCGATCTTCGCGGTCGGCCGCGTGCCTGGGTGGACGGTGTCGGTGCTCGAGCAACTGGAGAACAACATCCTCATCCGCCCGCTGACGCTGTACAACGGGCCGGAGGCGCGGGAGTACGTGGCGGTCCGCAAGCGCTGAAAAGTCGGGTCAGAGTCGACTTTTTAAATAAATGGGGTCAGAGTGGACTTTTCTTCGATGATTTCCTTGCGGGCACTGCCGGTCCTCATCGTGCTGTCGATGCATGCGAGCGGAGCGATGTCCCAGGGCCAACTCTCCCCGGCAGCCGCCACCCGCGCCGCTCATGCCAGCCTCCCCGAATATCTTGAGTTCGTCGGTCTGCCCAGCGACGCGATCGTCCCGGCCGACATCCAGAAGAACGCCGACTGGCTGGAGCGCGCCTTCGCCAAGCGCGGCTTCACTGCTCGCCAGCTGCCCAATAACGGCAAGCCGATGCTCTACGCCGAATGGCCGAAAAAGGTCGCAGGTGCGAAGACCGTCCTCTTCTACATGCACCTCGACGGCCAGCCGGTGGTGCCCGCCGAGTGGTCGCAGCCCGATCCCTGGAAGCCCGTCGTCAAGGCGCGCAACGCCGCGGGCAAGTGGGAGATCGTCCCCACCGAGCGTCTTTTCGCGCAACCGCTTGACTCGGACCTGCGTGTGTTCGGGCGCGCTTCTTCGGACGACAAGGGACCGATTATGATGTTCCTCGCCGCCTTCGACGCGCTGAAAGCCGCTGGCCTCGAACCCGCGATCAATGTGAAGGTGCTGCTCGACAGCGAGGAGGAGAAAGGCTCGCCGTCGATTCCTGCGGTGGTCAAGGCCAACCGGCAGCTCCTTCGCGCTGACGGAATCGTGATCCACGACGGACCTCGCCACGCGAGCGAGCGTCAGACGCTGGTTTTCGGCAACCGCGGCAACACTCGTGTCACGCTCACGGTCTTCGGTCCGCGCGCGCCGCTGCACAGCGGCCACTACGGGAATTACGTTCCCAACCCAGCCATGCGCCTGGCCAGCCTGATCGCATCGATGAAGGACGACCAGGGCCGCGTCACGGTGGAGGGCTACTACGAGCGGATCAAGCTGTCGGACGCGGAAAAGAAGGTGCTTGCCGATACTGGCGACGACGAGGTTGCGATCCGCAAGCGCGTGGGCATTTCGAAGGCCGAAACCGTCGGCGCCACGCTGCAGGAAGCCATCCAGTATCCGTCCCTCAACGTGCGCGGCATGG
>JANXRZ010000202.1 GCA_025352885.1 Pseudomonadota bacterium
GGCGCCGGCGATGCCAGCGAAGAAGGAAGAGATGATCAGCGTGTACCAGCGTACGCGCTGCGTGTCATAGCCGACGAATTCGGCGCGCTCGGGGTTGTCGCGCACCGCGTTGGCCATGCGCCCGAGCGGCGTGTGCGCCCACGCATACATGAGCGCCATCGAAATCAGGCACCAGACGGCGATCAGGTAGTACACCTGCACGGCGGGCCCGAAAGTGAGGCCGAGGAAGGGCTGGCCGAACACTCGGTTGGTCGTGATCCCGCCTTCACCTCCGAAGAAATCCGGGAACATCAGCGAGCACGAAAATACCAGTTCGCCGATCCCGAGCGTGATCATCGCGAACGTGGTGCCCGCGCGCTTGGTCGTGACATAGCCGAACAGGACGCCGAAGAACGCCCCCGCCAGGCCGCCGACCAAAGGCAGCAGCGAGACCGGCATCCAGATCTGCCCTTTGGAGGCCATGTTCAACGTGTGGACCGCGATGTAGGCTCCGAGGCCGGAGTACACCGCGTGCCCGAAGGACAACATGCCGCTCTGGCCCAGCAGCATGTTGTAAGAGAGCGTGAAGATGATGGCCACGCCCATTTGCGACATGAGCGTGATCGCAAAACCCTGCGTGAAGAAAAGCGGCAGCACCGCCATGAAGAGCGCCGTGCTGCCCCAGATTATCCACCGTCCGAGGTTCATCGGCCGGTAGCGCAGAGTGGGCATCGCGATCGAGCGAGGCAACGCCGCCATCAGTCCGCCCGCGTCCCGAGCAGGCCCTTGGGCCGGAAGATCAGCATGAGCACGAGCAGCAGGTACGGGAGCACCGGCGCAATCTGGGAGATCTGCAGCTTCCAGAGCGAATAGAGCGGCGTCTGGTCGTTAACGGCGATCCCGATGGTGCCGAGCATGCCGGCGAGCGACCAGTCCACTGCGATCGCGAACGTCTGCAGGATGCCGATGAGGAGCGACGCGAGAAAGGCACCGGCCAGCGACCCCATGCCGCCGACCACGGCGACCACGAACACGATTGGCCCGACGGAAGCCGCCATCGAAGGCTCGGTAATGAACGCGACGCCGCCGATCACTCCGGCGAGGCCGGCCAATGCCGTGCCGCCCCCGAACACCAGCATGAACACGCGCGGCACGTTATGCCCGAGCGCTTCGGCCGTGTGCGGGTGCGTGAGGGCGGCCTGGATCACGAGGCCGATGCGCGTGCGCTTGAGCAACAGCCACACCGCGAAGAGCATCAGCAGGGCGACGAGCATCATGAAGCCGCGCAGCTTCGGGAAAGACGTCGAGTAGAGCGTGAAGAGCGGGCCCTCGAGCATCGGTGGCACGCGAAACGGCACCGCGGCCAGGCCCCAGATCACCTTGACCGACTCTTCGATCAGGTAGGCGAGGCCAAAGGTAAACAACAGTTCCGCCACGTGGCCCCAGCGGTGCACGCGGCGCAGGCCGTACTTCTCGACGAAGGCGCCCAGCAGCCCGACCACGACCGGGGCGATGAAAAGCGCCGGGAAGAACCCGATGTGCAGGCCGAGCGAGTAGGCGACATACGCACCCACCATATAGAACGCGGCATGCGCAAAATTGAGCACCCCCATCATGCTGAAGATCAGCGTCAGCCCCGAGGACAGCATGAACAGCAGCAGCCCGTAGGACACGCCGTTCAGCAGGGAGATGAGGAAGAATTCCATTATTCAGTCAAATCTCGGCGAAGCTCCGAGCGTAAAGAAGGCCGGGCGAAGCCGGCCTGTGCGTTAGCTGGGGGAGGTCAGAGGAGGGGGCCGCGAGCCCCCTCTTCTGTCCTACTTTGGTCTCTGCATCTGGCAGGACGTCGGCTGCGTGGCCATGTAGGTCGGCAGCAGCGCTTCCGTCTTCCAGCCGTAGCCGGTTTTCTCCTGCTCGTACTTGACGACCTTGCCGTCGACCTTCGCCCACTTGGCGACGACCAGCGGCTGCAACGCCTGGTGATCGGATTTCCGCATCTCGACTTCGCCGTTGAGGCTCTCGACCTTCATGCCTTCGAGCGCATGGGCGACCTTGACCGGGTCCGTCGACTTGGTTTCCTTGAAGGCCTTTGCGAGGAACGCGATGCCGGTGTAGGTGGCCATCGTGTAATAGTCGTCATTGAACTTCTTGAGGTAGCCGGTTGCAACGTCCGCGCCGACGAATTTCTCGTTGTTGACGTTCCAGTAGCCCACGAAGCGGACCTTGTCCTCGCCGGCCGCGCCCATCGCGGTTGGCACGCCTGTGGTTCCCGCGTAGTAGGTGTAGAAGTTGGCATTGAGGCCCGCGTCCTTCGCGGCCTTGATCAGCAGCGCGAGGTCGCTGCCCCAGTTGCCCGTAATCACGGTATCGGTGCCGGCGGCCTTCATCTTCGACACGTACGGCGCGAAGTCCTTCACCTGCGCGAGCGGGTGCAGGTCCTCGCCGACGATCTTGATGTCCGGGCGCTTCTTGCCGAGGTAGTCCTTGGCAGCCTTGGCCACGGCATGGCCGAACGAGTAGTTCTGGTTAAGGAGATATACGTTCTTCACCTTTTGGTCTTTGGCGAGGAACGTGGTGAGCGCCTCCATCTTCATGTCCGAGTTCGCGTCGAGCCGGAAATGCCAGAAGTTGCACTTGCTGTTCGTGAGGTCCGGATCGACGGCCGCGTAGTTCAGGTAGACGATCTCTTTTCCGGGGTTGCGCTCGTTGTGCTTGGCGACCGCATCGGCCAGCGCGAGCGCGACCGACGAGCCGTTGCCCTGCACGATGTAGCGGATGCCCTGGTCGATGACCTGCTTCAGCACCGTGAGGGACTCCTGCGGCGAGAGCTTGTTGTCGAAGCCGACGATCTCGAACTTCGGCCCGCCGGCCCAGTTTTTCTGGTTGGCCATGTCGGCGACGTACTGCCAGCTGTGCAGTTGGTTCTGGCCGACCGGCGCCATGAGGCCCGACAGCGGATCGATGAAGGCAATCTTGACGGTCTGCGCCTGGACACCGGCGGCAAACAGCGTTGATGCGGCGCCTAAGGCGGCCGCGATGACGAGGCGATTCATTGTCTTCTCCAGTGGTAAAAGGGCAGCGTGTTTTTGATGGATGCCGCTGTTTCCCGGTGCAGGGCATGGTAGTCAAGCCCAGAGGGACGGTCAAGCCGATTGCCCAGTGGCGCCAAGCTATACTTATTGTGGATCCGAAGGCAGTCAAAACAACCCAGGAGACACCATGAACGGCCTGATGATGGACATGCCGCTATTGATCAGCGACCTGATACGGCATGCCGACCGCCACCACGGCGACACCGAAATCGTGTCCAAGCGCGTGGAAGGCGATTTCCACCGCTACACGTATCGTGACGCGCATTCGCGCTCCAAGCGCCTGGCCAAGGCGCTGGGCGGCCTCGGGGTCAAGATGAACGACCGCGTCGCTACGCTCGCGTGGAACGGCTACCGCCACTTCGAGATCTACTACGCGGTCGCAGGGTCCGGCGCCGTGATCCACACGATCAACCCGCGCCTGTTTGCCGAGCAGATCGTGTACATCGCGAACCACGCCGAAGACAAGGTCCTGTTCATCGATCTGACTTTCGTGCCGCTGGTCGAGAAGCTCGCCGCCAATCTCAAGACGGTGAAGCACTTCGTGATCATGACCGATCGAGGGCACATGCCCAAGACGACATTGCCGAGCGCGCTTTGCTACGAAGAACTCATCGAAGCCAATGACGACAAGCTCGAATGGCCGACCTTCGACGAGAAGACCGCGTCATGCCTGTGCTACACCTCGGGCACCACCGGCAACCCGAAGGGCGTGCTGTACAGCCATCGCAGCACGATGCTGCATGCGTACGCCGCGGCCTTGCCGGATGCGCTGAACCTTTCGGCGGCCGACACCATCCTCCCCGTCGTGCCGATGTTCCACGTCAACGCCTGGGGCCTGCCGTACAGCTGCGCCCTCATGGGCGCCAAGCTCGTTTTTCCCGGTCCGCACCTCGACGGCAAGAGCCTGCACGACATGTTCGAGAACGAGGGCGTGACGATGAGCGCGGGCGTGCCCACCGTGTGGCTCGGTCTGCTCAACTTCATGAAGGAATCGAAGCTCAGGTTCTCCACGCTCAAGGCCACCGTCATCGGCGGCTCGGCTTGTCCGCCGGCCATGATCCGCACTTTCCAGGAGGACTACGGCGTCAAGGTCCTGCACGCATGGGGCATGACCGAGATGAGCCCCCTTGGCACCGTCGCCACCTTCAAGGGCAAGCACGCGAAGGCCGAAAAAGACGCGCGTTACGCGGTGCAGAACAAGCAGGGCCGGGCAATCTTCGGCGTCGACATGAAGATCGTCGACACCGAAGGCAAGACGCTGCCGAACGACGGCAAGGCCTTTGGCGACCTGCTCGTCAAAGGCCCATGGGTGACGTCCTCCTATTTCAAGAACGAGGGCGGCGATCCTCTGATGGACGGGTGGTTCCCGACCGGCGACGTGGCGACCATCGACCCGGACGGCTACATGCAGATCACCGACCGCTCGAAGGACGTGATCAAGTCCGGGGGGGAATGGATCAGCTCCATCGACCTCGAGAACATTGCGGTCGCGCATCCGGGCATCGTCGAAGCGGCCGTCATCGGCGTCCGGCATCCGAAGTGGGACGAGCGGCCGATCGTCGTCGCGATCAAAAAGCCCGGCGCGACCGTGACCAAGGAAGAACTGCTCAACTTCTACGAGGGCAAGATCGCCAAGTGGTGGATGCCCGACGATGTCGTGTTCGTGGAGCAATTGCCGCATACCGCGACGGGCAAGTTGTCGAAGCTGACCCTGCGCGGGGAGATGAAGGATTACGTTTTGCCGACCGCGTAAGACGGAGGGGCCAGGCTCGGTTTCACACAGATAGAGATCCGATGTCACACATTCGCACTGAAACCAAAGACCGCATCGCCCGCATCGAGCTCGATCGCGCCGACAAGAAAAACGCGATCACCGCCGAGATGTATCAGGCGATGGCCGATGCCCTCGCGGCCGCGGAAGCCGATCCGCAGGTGCGCGTCGTCCTGTTCCATGGCAAGCCAGATTGCTTCACGGCCGGCAACGACCTGAAGGATTTCCTGCAGAAGCCGCCGAGCGGCGGGGACTCGCCGGTGTTCCAGTTCCTGCGCGGCCTCTCGACGGCCGCGAAGCCCATCATCGCCGCGGTTGCCGGACCGGCGGTCGGCATCGGCACGACGATGCTGCTGCATTGCGACTTCGTTTATGCGTCGCCGAGCGCGCGGTTCCAGATGCCGTTCGTGAGCCTGGGGCTCGTGCCCGAAGCGGCGTCGAGCCTGCTGCTGCCGATGGTCGCCGGTTACCAGCGGGCCGCCGAATTGCTGCTGCTGGGCAAGCCTTTCACAGCTGAAAAAGCCTTTGCCGCGGGCATCGTCACGGAGATCGTTCCCGACGCGGACCTGATTGCGCATGCGCTGGCCGCCGCTGCGGGCATCGCAGCGCTCCCACCCTCCTCGGTGCGCATGACGAAGGCGCTCATGAAGACGCGCTATGCGCCGACCGTCGTGGAAGCGATGGGAAGCGAGGGCGAAAAGTTCCGCGCCCAGCTCGCCTCGGCGGAAGCCAAGGAAGCGATGACGGCCTTCTTCGAGAAGCGCAAGCCGGATTTTTCACAGTTCTGACATGCGCAGGTGGGTGTCCCTGCTGGCAGTGTGCTTCTTCGGCCCGTCGGCGGCGGCGGCTGTCGAGGTAGCCGTCGATGTCGGCCACTACTACGCCAAACCCGGGGTGATTTCGGTCACCGGCATTCCGGAGTTCGAGTACAACAAGGCGCTCGCTTTGAAGGTGCGCGAGCAGCTCGAGGCGGCCGGCGTGCGGGTGCGCATGATCGGCGAGCGCGGCGATTACGCGGACCTGTACGAGCGCACGCGCGCGGCGCGCGGCGTGGACCTCTTCGTCTCGATCCATCACGACTCGGTGCAGGAGCAGTACCTGCCGATTGCGGACAAGTTCAGCGGGTTCTCGCTGTTCGTGTCGCGCATCAATCCGCAGGTTGCGAAAAGCGTGGTGTGCGCATCGGCCATTGGCGCACAGATGCGCAAGGCCGGGTTCACGCGCTCGCTCTACCACGCGGACCCGGTGCTCGGGGAATCGCGCCCTTTTGCAGACGAAGCCAACGGCGTGCACTATTTCGACAATCTAGCCGTGGCCAAGAGCGCGACGATGCCCGCGCTGCTGTTCGAGGCCGGCGTGCTCGTGAACCGCACTGAGGAAGCCATGCTCGCGCGGCCTGAAACCAAAGCGATGATGGCCAATGCCATCGCACAGGGAGTCCTCCAGTGCCTGAGCTGAAAACCGGGTATGCCGAAGTCAACGGCGTGCGCCTGCACTACAAGTCAGCGGGCAAGGGCAGGCTGGTGCTCTTCCTGCATGGTTTCCCGGAATTCTGGCGCTGCTGGGAGAAGCAGCTCGAACATTTCGGCGGCGATCATCTGGCCGTTGCGCCCGACATGCGCGGCTTCAACCTGTCGTCCTGCCCGCCGGATGTGCGCGAGTACCGCGCCAAGGGCCTCATCGAGGACATCCGGCAGCTCGCGGCCAGCCTGACGACGGAAAAGTTCGTGCTCGTCGCGCATGACTGGGGCGGGGCGATCGCATGGGGCTTCGCGATGGCGCATCCCCACCTCCTTTCGCACCTCGTCATCATCAATTCGCCGCACCCGATCGGCTTCTGGCGTGAGCTTGTAAACAACCCCGCGCAGCAGAAGGCCAGCGATTACATGCTGCTGCTGCGTGACCCCAAGGCCGAGCGCGTGCTCTCGGAAAACGGGTTCGAGCGGCTCCTCAAAATGCGCTTTGCCGGACGCGCAGAGGGGCCGGCGCTGGAAGCCGATCGGAAGGCGTATCTCGAGGCGTGGTCGCAGCCCGGCGCGCTGACCGGCAGCCTCAACTACTACCGCGCGTCCCCCCTCTACCCGCCGACCGCATCCGATGCTGGCGCTGCCAAGCTGACGCTCGATCCCAAGGACTTCATGGTCCGTGTGCCCACGCTGGTAATCTGGGGCGAGAAGGACAAGGCCCTGCTGCCGTCTATCCTGGATGGGATCGAAGAAGTCGTGCCGGGCGTGGAAGTGGTGCGCGTGCCGGACGCAACCCACTGGGTCATGGACGAAAAGCCCGACCTGGTCAACGCTGAGATCCGCCGGTTCATCGAGAAGGGGCAGGCATGAAAGGAACAGGCATGAAAGGAATAGACAGCAGCGAGCAGAAGATCAAGGTCGGCGACTTGTCCGGCAGGGTGGGCGAGGAAATCGGCGTGTCGCCGTGGCTCGAGGTCACGCAGGAGCGCATCGATCTCTTCGCCAAGGCGATCGACGATCCGCAGTGGATCCACATCGATCCCGAGCGCGCAAAGAAGGGGCCTTTCGGAACCACGATCGCCCATGGATTCCTGACGCTGTCCCTTCTTTCCCACCTCATCGAGAACACGTTCTCGTTCGAGGAACGGAAGATGGGCATCAACTACGGCCTGAACAAGGTACGGTTCACTGCGCCGCTGCCGTCGGGCTCGCGCATCCGCGCGCGGTTCGTGTTGGCGAAATACGAAGCCATTGAGAACAACGGTGTGCAAAATACCTGGAACGTTACCGTCGAGCGCGAGGGTAGCGACAAGCCCGTGCTCATCGCCGAGTGGCTCGGGCGCAGTTATTCATAGGACAGGAGACGCGAGACATGGCACAACGCTGGAAGCAAAGGCCGCCGGGATCGAATTGGGGCGAATTCGGTCCCGACGATCAGCGCGGCCGCATGAACTACGTGACCAAGGAAAAAGTGCTCCAGGGCGTCGCGGAAGTGAAGCAGGGGATTTCGTTCTGCCTCTCGCTGCCGCTCGATTTCCCCGGCGGCAATGTGCTCAACCCGCGCCGCCTGCCGCCGCGCCAGTTCGCCACCGTGAGGGATTCCGGCAAAGGCGCCGGCATGCAGAACTTCTGCTACCCGATGGCCGAAGACAATCCCGACGTGACCGACGTGGTCTGTGACGACGTCGTCCTCATGACGCTGCAGTACTCGACGCAATGGGACAGTTTCGCGCATGTGGGCAGCCTGTTCGATGCAGATGGCGACGGCACACCGGAAATCGTTTTTTACAACGGCTTCCGGGCGAAGGAGCACATCAAGCCCGCCGCGAAGAAGGAAGGCGTGGAGCCGTGGGCACAGTACGAGGGCGCCAAGGCGGAGGCGCTCGGCATCCAGAACCTCGCCGAGCACGGCGCGCAAGGGCGGGGCGTGATGATCGATTTGCATGCGCACTACGGCCGGGAGCGAAAGCCCATCGGCTACGACGACCTCATGCGCGTGCTCGAGGCCGACCGGGTCGAGATCGAGAAGGGCGACATGGTCTGCATCTACACGGGCTTCGCCGACGTGATCCTCGAACTGGCCAAGGCGCCGGACGCGAAACTTCTGAACAACACGGGCACGGGCCTGGACGGGCGCGACGCCAAGCTGCTGCAGTGGGTGAGCGACTCGGGTCTCGCGGTGCTGATCTCGGACAACTATGCGGTCGAGATCATCCCGACCAGCATTTTCAATCCGCGCCCCCATGCAGCCATGCCGCTGCACGAGCATTGCCTGTTCAAGAACGGCATCCACCTCGGCGAGATGTGGTATCTCACCGAGCTTGCCGGGTGGCTGCGCGCGAACAAGCGCAGCCGGTTCCTGCTGACCGCGCCCCCGCTTCGCTTGCCCGGGGCGGTGGGTTCACCGTCTGCCGCAGTAGCAACCGTATAAGGAATCAGAATGTCCAAAGAAAAACGCGTAGCCATCGTCACCGGGTCTTCCTCGGGCATCGGGGCTTCCACCGCCCGCGAGCTTGCCGCCCGCGGCTGGAATGTGGTCATCAACTATTCGAAGAGTGCCGATGCGGCTAAGAAAGTGGCCGACGACTGCATCGCCAAGGGCGCGGAGGTCGTCGTCGTCCAGGCGGACGTCTCGCAAGATGCCGACTGCGTGAGGCTCGCCCGTGCCGCGCTCGACAAGTGGGGCCGCATCGATGCGCTCGTGAACAATGCGGGCAGCACCAAGTTCGTGGCGCACAACAAGCTCGACGGCCTGTCGGCGGATGACTTCCTGCGCATCTATTCGACCAACGTCGTGTCCGCCTTCCAGATGACGCGGGCCTGCGCAGAGGCGCTCAAGAAATCCGGCCATGGCGCTATCGTGAATGTGTCCTCGATCGCCGCGCAGTGGGGCACGGGTTCGTCGATCGCCTATGCCGCCTCTAAAGGTGCGCTCAACTCGATGACGTATTCGCTCGCGCGCGTGATGGGGCCCGAGGTGCGCGTCAACGCGGTACTGCCTGGCTACGTCGACACGCCCTGGCAGATCAACGCGCACGGCGCCGAGAAGGCCGCAGCTCACGCTGCGAAGTACGCGTCGCACAACCCGTTGAATGCGGGCTGCTCGCCCGAGGATGTCGCCGATTCGATCGTGTGGCTGATCGAGGGCGCGCCCAAGACGACGGGGCAGCTGGTGTATGTGGACGGCGGCACGCACATGGCGGTGCCGCGTTAAAAGCTATAGAGGGCAGTGGCAGCAATGTGCCCGGAGAGCCAGTAACGGCGCGGGGGTCGGGCGATTTTTGGCAGCAATTCGCTAAGGGGAAGTCCGCGATGAACGCACCTGCTTCGAAGCGCATCGCCGCGGCGGTGCTGCAGCGCTACGGCGAAACCATCACTGTCCCGGATGACCTGCGCGGGGGCGATGCGCTGGCGGTCATGAACGAGCGCTCGGTCTGCCGGCGCTATCGGCCCGAGCCGCTTTCGTCAGAGCTGTTCCGGGTCTTGTGCGCCACGGCCCTGGCATCGCCGACCAAAAGTGACGCCCAGCAGGCGAGCATTGTCCGCGTGACGCAACCCGGTGACCGGGCGGCGATCCACGCGATGCTGCCGGACTCGCCCTGGATCGCGGGCGCCCCGGAGTTCCTCGTGTTCTGCGGTGACGGCTCGCGCTTCCGGCGCCTCTTCGAACGGCGCGGTCGCGCCTTCACCAACGAGCACCTCGACGCGTTCTTCAACGCGACCGTCGACGGGGCGATCGTGCTGTCCACCTTCGTCCAGGCCGCCGGGCTCGCGGGTCTCGGCACCTGCCCGATCAGCGAGCTGCGCAACCACGCGCAAGCGGTTTCCCAGTTACTAGGCCTGCCGGACTGGGTGGTCCCGATCGCGGGTCTGACGCTCGGCTGGCCCGAGGCGATGGAACCGTTCAGCCCGCGCTTCGCCCTCACTGCGACCGTGCACGAGGGCCGCTACGACGCAACCCGGATGGACGAGGAGCTCGATGCCTACGACGAGCGGCGCATCCGTGACCGGCCCTACCGGCGTCAACGCCAGGTCGAGCGCTTCGGGTCTGCCGAGCGGTACGGCTGGACCGAGGACAAGGCGCGCCAGTACAGCGATCCGCAGCGCGCGGACTTCGGTGCATTCGTACGCGGGAAGCGGTTCAGGCTGGACTGATCTACCGCAGCCTTACTGACCGGCGCCTGGATTGCCGTCGAGTGCAGCTTTGCCTACAATGCAATCATTGATAGCAAAGGAGTCGCGCCAATGGCCAGCATCACCATTCGCAACCTCGACGCGCATACCAAGGCACGGCTGCGGGTGCGCGCGGCGCATCGGCAGCGGTCCATGGAAGAGGAGGCCCGCAATATCCTCAGGACTGCGCTCGCGCAGGACGAGGATGCGCCTCGCGACCTTGGCGCAGCGATTGGCGCGCGGTTCCGGTCCGTCGGAGGTCTCGATCTCAAACTGCCAGCGCGCGAGCCGATACGCGAACCTCCAGCGGTCGGCAGGCCCGCCGTGAAGCGCAGGAAGTCGACCAGGTGATCGTCCTCGACACCAACGTGATCTCGGAGCTCATGAAACCTGCGCCGGCCGCCGAAGTGGCGCGCTGGATCGCGGGCCGGCCGGCATCGATGCTCTACACGACGAGCGTCACGCAAGCCGAAGTCCTGCATGGCATCGCCCTGCTGCCTGCGGGTAAGCGCCACAGTGCGCTCGAGGCGGCTGCTGAGGCGATGTTCGACGAGGATTTAGGCGGCCGGGTGCTGCCTTTCGGGAGCGAGGCTGCGCATGCATACGCGCAGATCGCCGCACAGCGCCACCGCGCCGGCCGGCCGATTGCGCAATTCGACGCGCAGATTGCTGCTATCGCACGCAGCGTCCGCGCTTCGATCGCGACTCGGAATGTGGAGGATTTCGAGGGGTGCGGAATCACTGTGCTGAACCCTTGGGAAAGCGATCGATGAGCGGACCTTACGATTATGTGATCGTCGGCGCAGGCTCCGCGGGCTGCGTGCTCGCCAACCGGCTCACCTCCGACGGGCGCAACAATGTCCTGCTCCTCGAAGCCGGGCCGCGCGACACCGACCCGTGGATCCACATCCCGCTCGGCTACGGCAAGCTCTTCACCAAGACGGCGACGAACTGGAGCTACGAGTCCGAGCCCGAGCCCCAACTGAACAACCGCCGCATCTTCACGCCGCGCGGCAAGGTGCTCGGCGGGTCGTCGTCCATCAATGGCCTGGTCTACATCCGCGGGCAGCGGGAAGACTTCGACGAATGGAAAGTGCCGGGCTGGACATTTGATGACCTCCTGCCCTACTTCAAGAAGTGCGAGGACCAGGAGCGCGGCGCAAGCGAGTATCACGGCGTAGGCGGCCCGCAGGCGGTCGGCGACCTCCCGGACAAGAACGAGTTGGCCGACGCCTTTATAGAATCGGCGCAGGCGAACGGCATTCCGCGCAACGATGACTTCAACGGCGCCGCGCAGGAAGGCACCGGCTACTACCAGGCGACGACGCGCAAAGGCCGCCGGTGCAGCACGGCGGTCGGCTATCTCCGGCCCGTGCTCAAGCGTCCGAACCTTCAGATTGAGACGGGCGCACTTGCGACAAAAATCGTGTTCGAAGGCATCCGCGCCGTCGGCATCACGTATCGGCAGGGCGGTCTCGAGCACACCGTACGGGCCGCAAAGGAAGTGATCCTCTCGGGCGGCGCGTTCAATTCGCCGCAGCTCCTGCAGCTTTCGGGCGTCGGGCCGGGCGCGCTGGTGCAACAGCACGGCTTGCCCTTGGTACTCGATGTGCCGGGCGTGGGCGATGCGCTGCAGGACCATCTGTATGTGCGTACCTTCTGGCGCTGCACCAAGCCGATTACGCTCAACGACGACATGATGAGCTGGTGGCGGCAGGCCGGCATCGGGCTCAACTATTTCTTCCGCCGGCGGGGGCCGCTCACGATCAGCGCCGGACTGGCTGCGGCCTTTACTCGCACACGGCCGGACGTGCCGCGGCCCGATGCGCAGTACTACTTCATCAACTTCTCCATGCAAAAGCGCGGCGGGCTGCTGCATCCGTTCTCGGCGTTTACCTGCTCCCTTTCGCAACTGCGCGCCGAGTCGCGCGGCTCAGTGCGCATCAAGTCGGCCAATCCCTCGGACGCGCCGGCCATCCAGTACAACTACCTGTCCACCGAGAACGACCGCCGCATGATGGTCGACGGCCTGAAGCTCCTGCGACGCATGGTGAACACGAAGCCGCTCAGCAACTACGTGGTGAAGGAGGAGTACCCCGGGACCGAGGTGCAGACCGACGCCGACTGGCTGGAGTTCTGCCGCCAGTCCGGCGAGACCGTGTTCCATCCGACCTCCACCTGCCGCATGGGCACGGACAGCGGTTCGGTCGTCGATCCCGCGCTGCGCGTGCGCGGCCTGGCCGGCTTGCGCGTGATCGACGCCTCGATCATGCCGTCCGTGGTATCCGGCAACACGAATGCGGCCACCATTGCGATTGCGGAGAAGGGCGCGGACCTCGTGCTCCACGACGCGCGGTAACCGATCGACCAAGGACGCCCCGTGAAGCTCGGATTCTTCATCCAGCCCGTCCATCCGCCGTCGCGCGCCTATGCCGACGTGCTGCGAGAGGATCGCGAGGCGGTCGTGCTGGCCGACCGGCTCGGCTACCGCGAAGCGTTCATCGGCGAGCACCTCGTCGATGCCGCCGAGACGATCACCTCGAGCCTCGCGTTCATCGCCAGCCTGGCCGATGCGTGCCCTTCGATCACGTTCGGCACCGGCGTGCTGCCGCTTGCCAACTACCACCCAGCGATGGCGGCGGCGCAGGTTGCGATGGTCGACCACCTCGTCGGCGGCCGATTCGTGCTGGGCGTGGGGCCCGGTGTCCCGGGCGACGCCGAGGCGCTGGGGCACCTGGGCTCGGACCGCAACCGCAAAAGCCAGGAGGCGCTGAGCCATATGCTCCGGCTCTGGCGCGATGAGCCGCCGTACCGCATAGAAGGCGAGTTCTACCGGACCGTCACAGAGAAATCGTTCGATCGGGACATCGGCGTCGGCATCGCCGTGCGCCCGCTGCAACTGCCGCATCCGCCGATTGCGATCACCTCGATCCGCCCGGACGCGAAGGGGCCGCATGCGGCTGGGTCGCGCTTTCTACTTTCATGTCATGCGGACCAAGCTCGCGAAGGGCGGCTCGCTCGATGTCATGCGCGACCATCCCGGCCAGCCGGACTCGGACCTCACCGTGAGTCGCTGCGTCGAACGGCTGGTGATCGCGGGGACCGCAAAGACTGTCGCGGCACAGGTCAACGAGTTGCGCAGCGAAGTCGGTGACTTCGGGACGCTTTTGTATACGGGGCACGACTGGGCCGACCCCGCGCTCGCCCGGCGCTCGATGGCGCTCATGGCCAACGAAGTCCTGCCTCTCCTGGATTAAAGCGGTCTTGGTTGACACCCGCGCGGCCCTTTGAAACACTGCCTTCCACAATAAGAAATCAAGCCGCGCCACCTGCGGTCCATCAGAGGAGAATCAAATGGAAATCCGTCGTCATGCAGGCGTGCGCGCCCTGGTCGCCGCACTCACCGCCTTAGGCCTCGCAACCACTGCCCAGGCCCAGCAGAAGGAGATCAAGGTCGGCGTCATTTATGACTACACGGGGCCGCTTGCCGCAGGGGGATCGATCGCCTCGGGTCTCGGCACCAAGGCCGCGATCGACATGATCAACGAGCGTGGCGGCATCGAGGGCTACAAGATCAAGGCCATCTACGCCGACGCACAGTCCAAGGCGGACGTCGCCATCAATGAGATGACGCGCCTGCTCGACCAGGAGAAGGTCGACATCGTGATGGGCCTGTTCTCGAGCGCTCACTGCGTGCCCATCGCGCAGCAGATGGATGCGCGCAAGAAATTCATGTGGGCCAACGTGTGCGTGGCCTCGGCGGTGCTCAAGGACAAGAAGCTGCAGTACGTGTTCCGCGCCCAGGTGCATTCCGACCAGTTCGGTGCCGCGTCCTGCACCTTCCTGTCCGAAAACGCCAAGGCGAAGCTCGGCAAGGACGCCAAGGACCTCAAGGTCGCGATCATCTATGAAGACGGGCCATACGGCGCCGGCGTCGCCTCGGGCAACGAAACGACGTGCAAGGCGCTTGGCATGCAGACGGTGCTCAAGGAAGGCTACGCCGCCACTTCGGCAGACCTCTCCAGCCTGATCACCAAGCTGCGCCGCGCACAGCCGGACGTGATCCTGCACACGGGCTACAACCCCGACATCACGCTCTTCTGGCGCCAGGCCAAAGAGCAGGGCCTCAAGTGGTCGGCGCTGATCGGCCACGGCGCGGGCTACGGCCAGTACGACAAGCTGCGCGACGCGTTCGGCAAGGACGCGGACTACATCTACAACGTCGACCCGGTCGCCGCGCAGTTGCTCAATCCGAACTCGCTCAAGGCCGGCCTTGGCGACATCACCAAGGAAATGATCAAGCGCTACGTTGCGGAGATCAAGGACCGCAAGGTCGACGAGATTCCCCCGCACGTGTCGATGGGCTTCAACCAGTCGTGGATCCTGTTCACGGACGTGCTGCCGCGCGCGATCAAGAAGTACGGCGGGATCGATTCGGAAGCCTTGCGTAAAGCCGCGCTCGAAACGGACATCCCGGTCGGCGGCACGATCCAGGGCTACGGCGTGAAGTTCTTCCCGGCCGGTTCGCAAATGTCCGGCCAGAACGAGAGGTCTTCCCCCGTGGTCATGCAGTACATCGGCGGTGACACGAAGATCGTCTGGCCGGCTGCCATCAAGACGGCCGACCCCGTGCTCCCCTTGCCCAAAGGCCATACCTACGGGCGCTGAGAGACGGCACGGTCTTCGGCGGCGACCAGCGCGGTGCTGCGTGTAGCGGGACTCACCAAGCAATTCGGCGGCTTCACCGCCGTCAACCGCGTTTCATTCGAGGTGGCCGAGGGCGAAATCCTCGGCCTCATCGGCCCCAACGGCTCGGGCAAGAGCACGACGTTCAACCTCATCGCAGGGGCGCTGCCGCCGACGGCCGGTTCAATCGGCTTTCTCGGCAACGACATTGCCGGCACGCATGCGAGCAAGGTCGCGCACCTCGGAATAGCGCGCACCTACCAGATCCCGCGGCCCTTCAGGAAGCTCTCGCTCATGGAGAACGTCGCGCTGGCCGCGTACTACGGGCAGGCCGAGCGGCCCTCGCGCGACAAGGCCTGGACGCAGGCCAAAGAGGCGCTCTCGCTCGTGAACCTTCCGACCGAGGAGTCCGCGCGAGTGGAGGGGCTCGGCGCAGCGGGCCTTAAAAAACTCGAGCTGGCGCGGGCGCTGGCGACGCAGCCGAAATTGCTGCTCGCCGACGAGAGCCTCGGCGGGCTGGATGAATCCGAGATGAACCAGGCCGCGGACATGCTCGCGATGATCCGCAACGAGCGCGGCGTCACGATCATCTGGGTCGAGCACATCATGGGCGTGCTCATGCGCGTGGTTGACCGCTGCGTCGTGCTCGACCATGGCGAGGTGATTGCGGAAGGCAAGCCGTCCACCGTGGCGCACGACCCGAAAGTCATCGAGGTGTACCTCGGCACCGATGCCGAGGAAGTGCAGCAGACGGTCGCCGCGAGGGCCGGAACGGCCACCCCATGACGGGTGCCTCGATGCTGCGCATCGACAACGTTTCGGCCGGGTACGAAGGCTTCCAGGCGCTCTTCGGCGTGAGTCTGGAGGTGAGCGCGGGGGAATCGGTGGCCGTAATCGGTCCAAACGGCGCTGGCAAGACAACGCTGCTGCGCGCGATCTCGAAGCTCATCGATGTGACCGACGGCGACATCTCGATGGAAGGCCGCTCGCTCAAGAGCGTCCCGGCCCATGAAGTCATCGGCTACGGCGTAGCGCAGGTTCCCGAGAACCGCCGCCTCTTTCCGCGCCTGACGGTCGAGGACAACCTCAAGATGGGCGGGTTCCTGCCTTCTGCGCGCGCGAAATACGCCGAGCATCTGGCCTACGTATATTCGCTCTTCCCGCGTATGAAGGAAAGGCGCCACCAGCAGGCCGGAACGCTCTCCGGCGGCGAGCAGCAGATGTGCGCCATCGGCCGCGCGCTCATGTCCGGCCCCAAGCTGCTCCTGCTCGACGAGCCCTCGGCCGGCCTCGCGCCGGTGGTCGTGCAGTCGATCTTCGAGATGGTGAAGCGCATCTGCTCCGAGGGCTACACGGTACTGATCGTGGAGCAGAACATCCGCCAGGTGCTCAAAGTGGTCGACCGCGCCTACCTGCTGGAGACGGGGCGCATCAAGCAGAGCGGAGCGGCCGCCGAGCTTCTGGCCTCGTCTGAAATTCGCAAAGCCTACTTGGGGATTTAAGCGCGATGAGCGAGATTTTCGACGTCTTCCTGCTCGAGTCAGTGCTGAATGGCCTATTGCTCGGCGGCCTGCTGGCGCTGCTCTCCCTCGGCCTCAACCTGATCTTCGGCGTGATCGACGTCGTGTGGATCTGCTACGCCGAACTGATCATGGTCGGCATGTACGCCGTGTACTACTTCCACGTCGTGTTCGGCTGGCCGCTGGTGTTTGCGATGCTGGGCGGCGTGGCGATCGTCGCGATTGCGGGTGCGGCGCTGCACTACTTCGTGATCCGCCCGGTGCTGGCCGCCGAGCCGATCAACCAATTGCTGGTCACGGGCGGCGTGCTGTTCTTCCTGCAGGCCGCCGCGACGCTGGCTTTCGGGATCGAGTTCAAGAACCTCGGCGTGACCTTCTCCCCGATCGTGGTCGGCGACGTTTCATTCTCAATGCCGCGGCTTATCGCATTCGGCGTCGCCCTCGCGGGCATGCTGGGAATGTACCTGCTGCTCACGCGCACCTACATCGGCACGGCCATCCGCGCGATCTCGCAGGACCGCGCGATCATGCCGCTCATGGGCGTGAATCCGGGGCGCATCTTCATCATCACTTCGGCCATCGGAGGCGGGCTCGCCGGTCTCGGATCCTGCCTGCTCGTCCTGCAGTACGACATCCATCCGGGCATCGGCCTCACTTTCGGGCCGATCACCTTCCTAATCTGCGTGCTGGGCGGATTGGGCAACATGATCGGCGGCTTCATCGCGGCGTTCATCTTCGCGCAGTTCATTTCCGTGGGCGGTTTCTTCCTGGCGCAGGAATGGGGCTACGTGATCGCTTTCCTCTTCTTCATCGGCATGATGTTCTGGCGCCCGCAGGGCATCCTGGGGAGCAAGTAGGTGATGCGCACCCTGCCTTGGATCGGCCTGGCGATCCTGGCGGTAACCCCGCTGCTGGGCCTTGGCAACTATCCGCTGCACCTTCTGATCCAGGTGCTGCTCTGGGGCTACGTGTACACGAGCTGGTCGATCATGGGGCGCCTGGGCATGGTGAGCTTCGGCCATGGCGCGTTCCTCGGTATCGGCTCCTACGTGATCACCATGTGCTGGAACCACTACGGCCTTACACCATGGCTGGGCGTGCCGATCGCGCTGGCGGTCACCGCGATGGTCGCTTTCCTGATCGGCTACCCGTGCTTCCGCTACAAGATCGTGGGGCACTACTTCGCGCTCGTGACCCTCGCCCTGTCGGAAGTCACCCGGCTCATCATCGTCGCGCTGCGCGACCACACCGGAGGCTCGCTCGGCGTCACGCCGAAAAGCGCGCTGACCGAGAGCTCCTACTCGATCTTCGCGCTCCAGTTCTCGAACAAACTCATTTGGTTCTACATCATCCTCGTGTTCTGGCTCGCGGGCCTGTGGATCTGGAAGAAAGTCGACGAGAGCATGGGGCGCCTCGCGCTCGAGGCGATCTCGCAGGAGGAGGATGCATCGGCCTCCATCGGCATCAACGTCACGCGCCTCAAGCTCGGCGTAACGATGATCTCCGCGCTCATGACGTGCATTGGCGGCGTGCTTTATACGCAGTACCAGCTCTATGTGAATCCCGAAACCGTGTCCGGCATCGGGATCTCTCTGCAGATGGTGTTCGGGGTGATAGCAGGCGGGATGTACGTGCGGCTCGGGCCGACGGTGGGTGCCGCGTTTACGCTACTGCTGGCCGAAGGGCTGCGACTGGGATTCGGCAACCGGTTTCATGCGCTGGATACGACGGTGTACGGCCTGATGCTGATCCTCTTCATCATCTACATGCCGAAGGGGATCCTGGGGGCGGCACTGGAGGGGATGAAGCGGAAGAAGAAAGCCCAGCCCGTTCTCGCGTAATGCCATATTCCTGTCCTGGCCCCTTTTCAACGCCCCGCTATTTCATCAAGCTCGGCAAATAAAGCGAGATCGCCGGGAAAGCGACGAGGATCGCGAGCCGGATGATGTCCACGACCACGAACGGCATCACCCCCCTGAACACCGTTCTCGTGGGCACCTGCGGCAGCAGCGTGGAGAGCACGAAGAGATTCATGCCCACGGGCGGGCTGATGAGGCCGATCTCGACCACCACCACGATGAGGATCCCGAACCAGATCGGGTCGAACCCCAGCTGCACGATGATCGGGAAGAACACGGGCAACGTGAGCAGGATCATGGAGAGCTCCTCCATCGCCGTGCCCAGGATCACGTAGATCACCATGATCGCGGCGACGACCACGATGGGGTGCAGCTGGAAGCGCGAGACGAACCCGGTGAGGTCGGCCGGCATGGTGGTGATGTTCACGAACTCGGCGAACATGAGCGCGCCGATGAGGATCATGAAAAGCATGGAGGTCGTGCGCGCGCTTTCCACAAGCGATGCGTAGAGCGACTTCCACGTGAGCACTTTGCGCGCGAGCGCGAAGATCATGGCGCCGACCGCGCCCATGGCCGCGCCTTCGGTCGCCGTGAAGACGCCGAAGTAAATTCCACCCATGACGAGCGCAAACAGCGCCACCACGGCCCACACGCCCTTGAACGCCGCCCAGCGCTCGCCCCAGCTCGCGCGCTCGCCGCGAGGGCCTGCTTTCGGGTCGCGCCACGTCGAGTACGCGACCGCGAGGCACAGGAGGAACGTCGCGAGGATGCCGGGCAGGATGCCGGCCGCGAAGAGTTTGCCGATGTTCGTCTGCGTGATGATCCCGTAGATCACCATGATCGTTGAGGGTGGGATGAGGATGCCGAGGGTTCCCCCGGCTGCAATCGACCCCGTCGAGAGCGCATCCGAGTACCCGAGCTTCTTCATCGACGGGTACGCGACCTTGGCCATCGTCGCGGCGGTCGCGATGGATGAGCCGCAAATCGCGCCGAATCCCGCGCACGCGACCACCGTGGCCATGGCCAGGCCCCCTCGCAAATGCCCGATGAACGCATACGCCATGCGGAACAGTTCCTGGGACATCCCAGCGCGCGTGACGAAGCTGCCCATGAGGATGAAAAGCGGCACGACCGACAAGGTGTAGTTGCGCCCCGTCTCGTAGATCTTAGTCTGCGCGGTGGCAAAGGCCACGGCCCAGTTCCAGTCGCGCATGTAGGCGTAACCGACGATCCCCACGATGCCCATCGCAAGCGCGATCGGGATCCGGATGAAGGCGAGCACCATCATGGCCGCCAGGCCGATCAGCGCTTCGGTCATCGCCCCCCCGGGCCGGCAGCGATCAAGTGGTCGGTCCGCCGGTGCCGCCCGTTCCCGGGTGAAGGATCTTCCACCCGTGGATCAGGCCGGACAGCGCGATCATGATCGCCATGAAGTAGACGAACGGTGCCAACTCGATGCGCAGCACGTCCGTCGTGTCGCCGTAGGCCGCGATCTTGCCGGCCTTGAGCCAGATCAGCCAAGCCAGGCCCAGCATGGTTGCGGCGCACACGAGCTGCGACAGCGCCACAGATATCCTGCGGCCGCCGGCGGGGAGGATGTTGTCGATGAAATCCATGGTGACGTGCTCATCGGCATGCGAGACCAGCGGCAGCCCCGCAAAGATCAGTACCAGGAGCATGAGCTCGGTGCCCTCGAAAGCGCCGCGCAACGGACTGTTGAAGAGATACCGGCCGAGGACGTCGACGAACGTGACGATCATCAGCACGAAAAGGATGACCGAGGCCGAAAAACCGAGCGCCGCGTCGAAGCGGCGCTCCCAGGGGCGCTCCCGCCCGGTCTCTTGCGCGTTCACTTGCCCGCCGCGACCTTCTTCAGTTCCTCATGGAACTCGTTGAGGACCTTGGCGCCGTCCACGCCCTTGGCATTGGCCTTCTTGACCCAGTCGTCGATGATCGGCGCCGAGCGCGCCTGCACTTCCTTCACCATCGCAGGGCTCATTTCGACGATTTTTACGTTGTTCTTTTTGAGCGCGTCGATGCCGATCTTGTCGGCCACGTCCCACGACTTGCCCGCATGCCGCGCGAGCGCTTCGCCCGAAAGCTTAGTGATGGCGTCCTGGTCCTGCTTGGGCAGCTTCGCCCACTTGTCCTCGTTCATGAAGAAGCCGAAGGCCGAGCTGTACATGCCGCCGGGGAAGATCGTCGCCTGCCCGATCACCGACTCGAGCTTGAACGAGGCGATCGACTCGAACGGGAAGAACACGCCGTCGGCCACGCCCGCATTCAGCAGCTCATAGGACTCGGGCGCGGGCTTCACGAAGGCCGAGGCGCCAAGGGCTTTGGCGACCGCTTCCGCAATGCCGCCCCCGGTGCGGATCTTGAGGCCCTGCACATCCGCAATGGAATTGACCGGCTTCTTGGTGAACATCTGGCCCGGGCCGTGCGTGAATACGCCCAGCAGCTTCACGCCCTTGTACTCGCCGACCTTGTCGAAGTACTTCCAATGGATGCGCGAAAACGCCACCGAGTTGATCTCGGCCGTGGTGCCTGCGCCGGGAAGCTCAGCCATCAGCGGCATGAGGTGGCGCGCAGGCGTGTAGCTTGCCGTCACGAACGAAACGTCGACCAGGCCGTCGCGCACCGCATCGAACGTTCCCGGCGGCGCAGCGGGCGCTTTCGGGAGCATCTGGAACTTGACGCGTCCAGCAGTGGCTTTCTCGACGTCGTTGGCCCATCCCTGCAGCACGGTGTGCGTCAGGTGGTGGCCAGGCCCGACCCACGAGGACATCGTGAGCGTGGTCTGCGCCGAGGCAAGCGGTGCGGCCGCAAGGCTGAACGCAGCCATCCCGGCCAGTGCGATTTTGTGCATGACTTTCATGTCTCCTCCGATGTGCTCTGTGGGCCTGTGGCGACCCGAGCCGCGAGTGTATCAGCGTTGCACGCAGGCCCAATTGCAAGGAAAGTACCGGCATGAAGACCCTTCCCACCCTCGCTTTCATCGGTCTCGGGCGCATGGGCCGGCCCATGGCCGCACGCCTGGCTGCGGCCGGCTATCCCTTGCGCGTTTACGACAAGGCCGGGCCTGTCCGGCTGCACGGTGCATCGAGCTGCGACTCGGCCATGGAAGCGGCTGTTGGGGCGAAGGTCCTGATCACGATGCTGCCGGATGGCAAGGCGGTGCGTGCAGCTTTGATGGGACCTAAAGGCGCGGCCCGATCCCTTAAGGCCGGGAGCATCGTCATCGACATGAGTTCGTCGGACCCGGTCGCCACACGGGCGCTGGGAAAAGAACTGGCCGCCCGGCGAATCGATCTTCTCGATGCCCCCGTCTCCGGACGGGTCGATGGCGCACGGGCGGGAACGCTCTCGATCATGACCGGCGGCAAGGCCACCACCTTGCGGAAGGTCCACCCGATCCTCGAAGCGCTCGGCACGCGGATTTTCCTGGCCGGTCCGCTGGGCGCGGGTCACGCAGTCAAGGCGCTCAACAACTACATCGCCGCTGCCGGAACCATTGCCGCGTTCGAGGCAGTCATCGTCGGCCGCGCGTTCGGACTCGACCCAGCACTCATCACCGAAATCTTCAACGCCTCGGCAGGCAGGAACAGCACCACCGAGAACAAGGTGAATCAGCATGTGCTGAGCGGAAAGTTCGGCTCAGGCTTCTCGCTGGCACTGATGGCCAAGGACGTGCGCATCGCCGATTCGCTTGCGCGCCCGCTCGGCGTGCAGGCGCCGCTTGCGAAAAAGGCGCGCGACCTGTGGCGGGCGGCGGAGAAAACGCTGGTCCACGGTGCTGACCACACGGAGATCTACATCTACCTCGAGAGGCTGCCGAGGAAGCGAAAATCATAGACTTTAGTTTTCGTAGATCTAACAGGCATGCGGTTGTCATGCCAATTCGTATAACAAATACAGAATATCAGTGCGACAGGAACTGGCGTACCTCTTCCAGGAACCGGGCGAACGCCGGCTCGTTGGGCAGGATGAAATGGTTCTTGCTTTGCAGCGGCACAAAGCGGGCGCCCGGGATTGAGCCCGCGAGCCTGCGTCCCGCTTCGAAGGGGACTCGCGCATCGTCGGTGGCATGCATCACGAGTGTCGGCGCCGTGACTTTAGGCAGCAGCTCGAGGACGTCGATTACCCCGACCGCTTGTAAGTAGCGCACGGCGCATTCAGGAGAAGTCGTCCGGCGCTGCAGCTCGTTGAACCACTCGGCCTGCTCCTTGGAGGCTTCCGGCGCAAACAGGGACGTGAACATCTGGCGGAAAGCGGGGTTCTCCTTGCCCCATCCCACGCGCATCAGCGAGATCATCGCCGCTGCTTCCTCGCGCTGCGTCTCGGTGCGCGCCCGCTTGAGGTGGCCCACTGCGAACCCGCCATAGAGGATGAGCTTCGCGACGCGCTCGGGATGTCGCACTGCATAAGCGATCGCCACGGGGCACCCTTGCGAAATACCAAGAAGCGTGAAGCGCTCCACGCCGACGGCATCGACGACGGATTCGAGGTCTCGCACCCAGGCCTCGAACGAAATGTCCTCGGCGTCCCAGTCGGACAACCCGCAGCCGCGCGTGTCGTAGCGCAGGAGCGCGCTCATGCCGGCGAGGCCGCTCCACATGGCGCGCCACAGGGGGCTTTCGAGGTCGTGCTCGAGGTGAGTCATCCAGTTGCCGGACTTGACCAGCGGCGGCCCGGCTCCGATCGTCGAATAGGCGAGCTGCACGCCGTCAGGCGAGGTGCAGAAGTGGATCTCCTGTTCGTGAGTCTTGTCCGCCGGGACGCCGCCCGCTGCTTTGCCCGCTCCGGCCCAATCGACCGCATAAACGTCGACCGGCCGTGCGATGTTCTTGAGGGTGTGCGGCCCGAGCGCCCGGAAAACCGTGTCGAGCGCGCGGTCGACCTGCTCGAACACCTGGCTCGAGACGCAGATGCCGCCGGGTTCGGCGATGCCTTCCAGGCGAGCGGCTACATTGATGCCGTCCCCGTAGATCCTGGTTTCATCGTGGATTACGTCGCCGAGATTGATGCCGATTCGAAACAGCATCCGGCGGCTTTTCGGCACATCGGTGTTGCGGCGGGCCATGGTCACCTGGATTTCGGTGGCGCATTCGACCGCTGCGATCACGCTGGGAAATTCGGCAAGGATGCCGTCGCCCGCCGTGTCGATGATGCGGCCGCCGTAAGACGTGACGAAAGGGAAAACCGCTTGTTGGTGGGCTTTCAGGGCCGCTACCGTGGCCTCTTCGTCCTCGCCCATCAGCCGGCTGTAGCCTGCGATGTCCGCCGCTAGGATGGCACTGAGTCGTCTTTCCATTGCGTCAGCTTACGCCAGAGATTTCGTTTCGCAGGGATGCCTTGTAATGCAGTGAAGCAGCGCATCTAATGTGATCGAACGCACAGCTGAAAGGGCGCAATGTTGGCAGACCAGCGTATGACGATGGCCGAGAAAATCCTCGCGCGGGCGAGCGGGCGCACACGCGTCGCGCCCGGTGAGTTCGTCACCGCAAAGGTCG
This sequence comes from Pseudomonadota bacterium, assembly GCA_025352885.1. Taxonomy (GTDB): domain Bacteria; phylum Pseudomonadota; class Gammaproteobacteria; order Burkholderiales; family SG8-39; genus SZAS-79. Next base: position 24,060 of record JANXRZ010000202.1, read on the forward strand.
ACCTCGTGATGGCCAACGATGCCGTGTTCCCCGGCGCGTGCAAGGCGCTCGAAGACGCCGGCCTCAAGAAAGTATTCGACGCCAACAAGATCGTCGTCGTCATCGACCACTGGGTGCCCGCCAACACGCCGGCCATCGCGGAGATGCACCGTGGCATCCGGGAGCAGGTCCGGGAACTCGGGTTGCCACATTTCTACGATGCGGGCGTCGGCATCGAGCACAACGTGGTGCCAGAGAAGGGCCACGCGCTGCCCGGCCAGCTCATCCTCGGCAGCGATTCGCACTCGACCACCTATGGCGCCCTCGGTGCGGCGTCCACCGGCATCGGCATGACCGAGCTTGCGTACGTGATGTACACGGGAAAGCTGTGGTTCCAGGTGCCGCCCACAATCCGCTTCAACCTCACCGGGTCCCTTGGCCATGGCGTCGCGCCCAAGGACCTCATGCTCGCGCTGCTCGGGCGCTTCACCACCCAGGTCGCGCAATACAAGGCGGTCGAATTCGCGGGTCCCGCTGCGCAGTCCATGGACATGGAAGGCCGCCTGACGCTCGCGAATATTTCCTCAGAGCTGGGCGCGAAATTTTCGATGTTCGCGGCCGACGCCAAGACGCTCGAGTACCTGCGTCCGCGTACGCAAGCCGCGGTGCAGGCTTTCGGCCCCGACGCCGATGCGCAGTACGAGGCGGTCCACACGATCGACTGCTCGAAGATCGAGCCGCAGGTCGCCGCGCCCCACAAGCCCGATAACGTGAAGAACGTTTCCGAGTTCGCCGGGACGCGCGTGGACCAGGCGTTCATCGGCTCGTGCACGAACTCGCGCGCGGGCGACCTGAAGCGCGCGGCCGCGATCATGAAAGGGCACAAGGTCGCAGCCGGCACGCGGTTCCTCATCATCCCCGCCTCGCACGAAGTCATGGTCGAGGCGATGCAAAACGGCTCGCTCGCCGTGCTCGTTGAAGCGGGCGCGATGGTCGGCACACCGGGGTGCGGTCCCTGCGCGGGCGGCTCGACCGGCGTGCTCGGGCCCGGGGAGACCGGCATCGCCAGCACCAATCGCAATTTCAAGGGCCGCGGCGGCAGCACCGAGAGCTTCCTTTACCTCGCGTCGCCTGAGACGGTGGCTGCCTCGGCCATCGAAGGCCGCATCACCGATCCGCGCAAATACATGGGGACGGCCAGATGAGCCTCGTCATCAAGGGCCGCACCTGGAAGTTCGGCGACGACATCAACACCGACTACATGTCCCCCGGGTTCCTCAAGAACCAGCCGTGGGAGCTCATTAAGAAGTCGATCCTGCACATCCACCCGGGCTTCACGGCCGGATTCAAGCCCGGCGACGTGATCGTCGCGGGCGAAAACTTCGGCTGCGGGTCCTCGCGAGAAGCGGCGCCCGCGAACCTCAAGCGCCTGGAAGTCGGCTGCGTGGTGGCCGAGTCGTTCGGGCGGATTTTCCTGCGCAACAGCATCGCCATCGCTTTCCCCGTGCTGATCTGCAAGGGCATCTCGAAAGCTTTCGAGGAAGGCGAGCAGCTCGAGCTCGATTTCGCAAGCTCGGTCGTGCGCAACGTTTCGCGCGGCACCGAACTGCGCGGCACGCCGTTGCCGCCCGAACTCGTGCGCATCGTCGCCGCCGGCGGCATGATGGCGCTCTTGAAACAGGAAGCCTCCCAGCACACCACAGGAGTGACCCATGGCTGACTTGCCGAAGAAAGTGAGCATCAAGGAAGAAGGGCCCCGCGAGGGCTTCCAGATCGAGAAAGGCCCGATCACCACGGCCCGCAAGATCGAGTTGATCGATGCTCTGTCGAAGACCGGCATCAAGCACATGCAGATCGTCTCGTTCGTGAGCCCGAAGGTGGTGCCGAACATGATCGATGCGGAGGAGGTCGTCAAAGGCCTCACGCCGCAACCCGGCGTGTCGTACACGGGCCTGTGGTTCAACGACCAGGGGCTGGATCGCGCGATCGCTACCGGGCGGCTGGAGATCAAGGGCAACATTTCGATGACCGCCTCCGCGCAATTCCTGAAAAAGAACCTCAACCGCACGCCCGAGCAGCAGCTTGCAGTCACGCGCGGCATGATCGGCACGTACAAGGAGCGCGGCATCGCGATCGAACGCGCAACCGTGATGGCCGCCTTCGGCTGCAACTTCGAAGGCGACATCCCTATTTCGCGCGTGCTCGAGAACGTCGACCGCCTTCGTGCGCTTGCGGCCGAGCAGGGCGTGGCGCTTACACGCGTGTCGCTCGCGGACACGATGGCGTGGGCCACGCCGCTCTCGATCAAGCGGCTCGTGGGCGCAGTGCGCGAGAAGCACCCGGATCTGGAGCTCGAGCTGCACCTGCACGACACGCGCGGCATGGGCATCGCAAATGCGTATGCCGGCATGGAGATGGGTGTCGCGCGTTTCGATTCGTCGGTGGCGGGTCTAGGTGGCTGCCCGTTTGCGGGTCACGCCGGTGCGGCCGGCAATGTGTGCACCGAGGATCTGGTTTTCCTCTGCGACGAGGTCGGCATCGAAACCGGCATCGACCTGGCCAAGCTTGCCGAATGCGGGCGCCTGGCCGAGGACGTAGTCGGCCATCCGCTGCCGGGCTCGGTCATGAAAGGCGGCACCCTGCGCGCCCTGCGCCAGAAAATCACCGAGGCGGCGCGCGCTTGAGCGAAGCGGCGGGTGCGACGGCAGCCGGGACGCTGCCGCTGTCAGGCGTGCGCGTCCTCGAGTTCACGCACACGATCATGGGGCCGAGCGCGGGCATGCTGCTCGCGGATCTCGGCGCCGACGTCGTCAAGATCGAATCCGCACCGGAGGGCGATACGACCCGCCGGCTGCAAGGGTTCGCGAGCGGCTTCTTCTTTGCCTTCAACCGCAACAAGCGCAGCCTCGCAGTCGACCTCAAGTCGCCGGAGGGCCGCGACCTCGTCTATCGCCTCCTGGCCGATACCGACGTGGTGCTCGAGAATTTCGGGCCCGGCACGATGGAGCGCCTGGGCTGCGGGTTCGATGAGTTTTCCAAGCGCAACCCGCGGCTCATTTACTGCGCGCTCAAGGGGTTTCTCTCGGGGCCGTACGAGCATCGCCCGGCGCTAGACGAAGTGGTGCAGTACATGGCCGGCCTCGCGTACATGACCGGCCCGCCGGGCCAGCCATTGCGCGCCGGCGCTTCGGTGATCGACCTCATGGGTGGCATGTTCGCGGTGATCGGCATCCAGGCGGCGCTGCGCGAGCGCGAGACGACCGGCCGCGGCCAGCTCGTAAAGTCGGCGCTCTTCGAGTCGACCGCCTTCCTCATGACGCAGCACATGGCGGGGCAGGCGGTCACGGGGCGCCCGCCGCCGCCCATGCCGGCCCGCGAGGGCGCGTGGGGCATCTACGAAACGTTCAAGACGGCCGAGGGGGAGATGATCTTCATCGGCCTCACGAGCGACAACCACTGGCGGCGCTTCTGCCACCACTTCGAGCGCTCGGACCTGCTCGACAACCCGAAGTACGCGAACAACCAGCACCGCGTGAAAGAGCGCGCCTCGATCCGCCCGGTGGTTGCGGAGTGCGTCGGGCGGCTGACGCTGGCTGAGCTGACCGAGCTCTTCGACCGCATCGGCATTCCCTTTGCGCCGGTCGCCAAGCCCGGGGACCTGTTCGAAGACCCGCAGCTGAATGCCGGCGGCCGCATGCTGGAGATAGAGTTCAAGGACGGCGTGAAGGCGAAGATCCCCCGGTTGCCGATCGAACTCGGCACGCATGACTTCGGCCTGCGCCGGCAGGCCCCGGCCATAGGACAGCACAGCGACGAGATCCTGCGCGAGGCGGGGCTCGATGCCGATGAGGTCAAGGCCCTGCACGCGCGCGGCATCATCAGCGGGCCGGCGAAGTGAGGCTTGCCCGCTGTGTTGCCGCGGCGCTGTCTTGCGCGCTGCTGCTGTTCGGATTGCAGGCTGCGTTTGCGCAGGCTTACCCGTCCAAGGTCGTGCGCCTGGTGGTGCCTTTCCCGCCGGGCGGCGGGTTCGACGGCATCGCGCGTCCCTTTGCGGAGAAGCTCGGCGGGATCCTCGGCCAGGCGGTCGTCCTCGATTACCGCGCGGGCGCCGGCGGCAACATCGGCATCGAGCACGCGGCCAAGTCGCCGGCCGACGGCTATACGCTGCTGATCGCCAACGTCTCGATGACGACCAATCCTTCGATGTGGAAGACGCTCAATTACGACGTGGTCGCCGACTTCGCGCCGATCACGCGCCTGGGGTGGGTGAGTTCGGCGCTGGCCGTGCACCCCTCCGTGCCCGCCAAAGACCTGAAGGAACTCATCGCGCTCTCTAAGAAGAAGCCGCTCAACTTCGCCTCGCCCGGCGTGGGCACGAGCTCGCACCTGATCGGCGAGATGATGAACAGCGAAGGCATCCTGCATCTCGTGCATATCCCATACAAAGGCACGGCGCCTGCGGTCGCCGATGCGATCGGCGGGCAACTCGACGCGGTGATGGTGCCGCTGGTGTCGCTCGCGCAGCACATCAAGAGCGGCAAGTTGCGCGGCATCGCGGTCTCGAGCGCGACGCGCGTCTCGCTCCTGCCCGAGTTGCCGACGTTTGCCGAGGCCGGCTACCCGCAGGT
>JANXRZ010000218.1 GCA_025352885.1 Pseudomonadota bacterium
TCGTTACGTCCGATCTCTTGCTGAATCGCAATCCGCATCACGTCAGCGTCCTCGATCTGCAGCTTGCGCATCGGTCTTCCCCTTGAGAAAAGATCTGCGCAATCATACCATTATGATGCATTACTTACGTCGCTGTGTTTAATGAGGCTGGCTCGGCGCGACACATTCGCCGCCCTGCCAATCCAGGGTCTCGGTCACCGAACCGAGCGGCGCGAGCGTCTTGCCGTCCGTGACGGGCAGGACCACGGCGAACGGGCCAATATCGTAGCGTCGCATGGGAATTCCGCCGAGGCACATGGCGCTCGGCGTGGCGGCTCCTGCGGCGATCTTTGCAATCCCCGTCGCGAGCTGCTCGAGTTCAGACCGCTCGAGTGGCTTCTCCGAATGCGCCTCATACGCGCGGTCTGCAGCGGGCGCCAGGGCAAGTAGCCGGTTCAGCGACCTTGCCATTTGCGCAGCGTCCGATCCTGGGACATCGCAGAGCGTCACGATCCTGTTGACGAGATCGCCAGTAAAGACTCGCTTGGCGCCATCATCAATGACAGACACCGAGTCCGGCGTGTGCCCGGGCGTGCTGACTATCCGGACCTTCCGCTTTCCAAGATTCAGGGTTTGGCCGTCCTTGATCCAGCCGCGAACGACGAACTGTTTCTCATTGCGCAACATGTGCTGTGGCGCGGGTTCAACGAAGCGCCCGTTCCGGACCTGGGCCCTCAACGCGGGCGTATCGAGCAGGCGCACGTCGTCGAATTCCTCGACGTCGCCCACGTGGTCGAAGTGCAGGTGCGATGGGACCACGACCAGCGGCAACTGGGTCAGGTCGCGGACCACGGCCCGTATGCCATAGACGCCCGGCCCCGTGTCGAAAAGCAGAGCCCTTCGGGTTCCGATCAACAAGTAACTGACGTTCTCCTGCCAATACTTGGGTTCGGATATCGCATAAGTGTGCTCGTCAAGCTTGATGATCTTGAACCAGCCACTGGGCGCCGCTTCGCGTTCGGCCGGGTGCGCCGCGGTGGCCGACGCCACCGCGCCAAGCGATAGGAAGGCGCATGTGATCAAGTTCCCCGCAATGGAAACGGGACCCAGACGCGAGAACCCCAAGCATTTCAATATGTTGATGTGCACCGACGTACCCCGCCTGTTAGTCCATGCTGCAATTCGGCCGCGCCTCCATGAGCGCCTGATCAGAACCGGTAACTCACCGTGACGCCGATGGTCCGCGGAACGTACGCACCCTGGATGGCCAGGGGTGTAGTCAGGACCAGGTGCTGTGTGTAAAGCACAGAATGTGAGTTCGTGAGGTTCTTGGCAAACGCCGAGACATCCCACTCCTTATTCCTGAACCCGAGGCGAGCTGTCGCGAAGAAGGCGCTGAAGTTCTTGCTGGTGACGGGGTCGTAGAGGGCGTCGTTGGGATTATTCGTCGTGTAGCTGTTCGTGTACTGGGCATCGAGATGCGCATAGGGAATTGCGTCATTGGACAGGGACGCGAAGGTGTAGTCGACGCTCGCCGCGCCGTGCCATGGGGCAGCCTGCAGTCGGTCGCCGGCCATCACGATCGGAGCCGTACCCAGGCCGGTAACGGTCTTCGTATACGTCGAATCCGTGTAGCCCAGCGAGACACCCACGACGAGTCCGTCCGTGACGGCGGCACTGACCTGGGCATCGAATCCCTTGCTGACGGCCGTGCCCAGATTGTCGACGAACGCGAAGCCGCACGACGGCAGGAGCAAGAAGCTCTGGACTTCGCTCCAGTTGGTGTAGAAGGCGCTGGCATCCCACTGCAGGCGGCGGGAATAGGCATCGCCCTTGGATCCTACCTCATAGCTCCAGACGTGATCGGACCCATAGGTCGGCGGGGCCTGCGTCAGACCGAGCGTCTGAAGGTCGGCGGCGCAGAGCGATAGCGGTATCGGCGTGTTGCCTCCGCCGGGACGAAACCCCTTGGCGACCGACGCGTAGAACAGCAGATGATCGTCCGGCTTGTAGCTGATGCCGACCTTCGGGGAGGTGTCATTTTCGGAACTGCCATTCGTGGCACCACTGGTTCCCCCGTTGATGGGACCGTCCTGGAAGTTCGCATGCTCGAAGGACGTACGCGAGACCCGGACTCCAGCGGTCAGGATCCACTTCGGCGTAATCGAGAACTCGGCCTGGCCGAAGGCAGCGGTCTGCTTGTCCACGGTCTGATCCACGCCGGTATAGGACACGCCACCGGGCAGCAGGTCGATGCCGAATATCCCGACCACCGGCGCGCCGTAGAGCGCCTGCGTCACTGAATCCAGGCCCGGCGAAACGATGGTTTGATCGGCGGTCTGGCTCACCCGCTGGAAGAAGCCGCCGACGACCCATCTCAGTCGCTGGGTCTGGTCGTCGGACTGCAGGCGGACTTCCTGTGTGAATTGCTTCTGCGGATTCCGCATCAGCGTCGGCGATGGCGTTTGGCCACTGGGCGGCAGGAGCGAGGTCGCGCCCAGCAGCGCCGGGACGTAGAACGAATAGTCCTGGGTCATGTCGCGCGTACGGTCCATGTACGAAGTATTTGAGTAGAGGGTCATGCCGGAAAAGCCGGCACTCACCTTGAGCGCCGAAAGCGTGAATTGGTCGAGTATCGGCTGTGCCATCAGGTAGCCATTGACGAAGCTCTTGCCCGGGCTTGAGAGGTCAGGCCAGTACTGGCCGATATCCGCCTGGTGCTGGCGCTGGTAATAGACGGACGGCGTAACCCTCACGTTGTCCCAAGGCGCCCACGTCACGGACGCGCTGATGGCTTGGGAGCTGGACGAGTTCGCATTCTTCTCGGCCTGTCCGCCCGGGTTCCCGTAGGGGACTCGATCGATCCAGCCACCGTCCTCCTGGTTATAGGCGCTAAGGTGGAATCCGAGCTTGCCGTCCAGGATCGGTCCGCCACCGGACAGTCCGTATTGGGAACTGGGTTCCCCGTTCTGGAGAAATGCGGCCTCGGCGCGCGCGTATCCGCTCCACTCGGTCAGGCTCGGCTGCGGAGTAATGAAGCGGATGGTTCCACCTTCAGACCCGGAACCGAACAACGTTCCCTGTGGACCGCGCAGGACTTCGATCCGGTCCATGTCGAACAGAATGGGGAATGCATTGCCGGCGGTCGCACCCTGGCCGACGAAGCGCACCTGGATCGGGGTGTCGTCGACATAGATCCCGGTCGTCGCGGCTCCGACCGTCCACACGATGCCACGGATGGCGACGACAGACTGCCCGCCGAAACCCACCGTCGCATCGATCCCCGGCGTGAGCCGCGAGATGTCCTGGATGTCGCTGATGGCGTTCTTCGCGATGGCGTTCTGGTCTATCGCGCTGACGCTGATCGGGACGTCCTGCAGTCGTTCAGTCTTCCTCTGCGCCTGGACGATCACTTCTTGGAGCTGCGTCGTCGTCGTATCACCCGACAGCGCATTGCTGGTCACGGGCGGACTGGTAACAGGTGCTCCGGCGTTCGACGCCGGCGTGGCGGCCGCTGCAACCGACAAGAGACCATAGGACCCAATCAACGTTCCCAGCAGGACGCGCATGACTTTTCTCCATTCTGTCGCGAATTCCCCGTATGGGGCAGTGGAAGACTGGATGACCCGAATACTCTTCAGTGCGGCATCCTTGCCCGGCCAATTGATCGTTTCCAAGGAGCGCACCGCTGGCCCGGCTGCGTGGCATTTCAAGCTTCAACTGGTGAGCCGATTGCCAACCCTCCACCAGATGATCAGAAATCCCCGAGGCCACGCGTCAGTTCGCGCGCCCTCCTCGACTGCAAAAGGCTCAGGGCAGGGACCGCATTGGACTCGTCTCCGACCGATCGCATGCGGGATATCCCGCGTCGTCGGCGGCCCATCGGTGCCCCAGTAGTGCCTGCATCCGCCGGGTACGGACGCCAATGGGCGGATTCCCGCAAGGACTGCGCTGGGACGTCAGAACCGGTAGCGCATATCGACCCCGAACATCCGAGGTGGCGCTCTCCGGGTGTACTGATAGCCAAAGCCTGACAGATCGAGCGCGGCGACAAGGTAGAACTTGTTGGTCAGATTGCGGGCCCAGACCCCAGCATCCCAATGGGCGTCTACCGTCGCGACCTTGAGGCGACCGTTCAGGGTGCTGTAGCCGCCCTGCCGCAGTTGCGGCTCGTTGAATGGCTCGAAGTACTGGTAAGACTGGTACGCCTGGTCGAGGTGGAGGGAGAACTGTGCGGTGTTCACCTGGGCGTACTGCCAGTCCACACCGAGGCTCGCGGAGGCCTTCGGCGCGTTGGGCAGGAGATTGCCGTTGATGGACGTTCCGCGCAGCGTTGCGTCCGTAAGTCGCGCGTCGAGCAGGGAGCCAGTCGCATTGATCATGAGCGTGCGAATGGGGCGGAGTTCCACGTTGACCTCGAGGCCACGGATCTTCGCGTCCCGCAGGTTCACCAGCGGCTGGGCGGCCGTTACCGGATCGAAGTCGATGATCTGCTGGTTCTTGTAGTTGTAATGGAACACGGCGCCGTTAACCTGGAGGCGGTCCGCGAGCCAACGCGTCTTGAACCCGAGCTCGATCGCGTCGAGCGTCTCCGGTACGACGATGGTCGCCTCCTGGGGCAGGAAGAACGCCTGCGCCGCGAACGCGCCCGAACGGTAGCCGCGACTGTAGCTGCCGTAGAAGAGCGTGCTTTCGGTCGGCGTGTAGTCGAGGCCGACGCGGCCGGTCGTCGCCGTGTTGTGAAGGTCATGGGACAGGGTGGAGTCGACGTTGTTTGGGTCGCCCGGGATCAAGTTCGCCAGCGGAACCTGGTCCGGACCGCGCATCTGGGCGACGAAATTCCGTAGAGCGCCATTGTCATGGTTATAGCGAAGCCCCACGCGCGCCTTCCACTGATTCGTCAAGGCGTAGCTGGCGTCGGTATACGCCGCCCAGCTGTCTCGCTTCTGGTCAAACTGATTCCAGTAATCACAGGCGTAGAGACCGCCAGATGCAAGGCAGTCCTGGTAGTCGATGGTGCCGTCACCATTCACGTCTATGTTGTTGTAGAGCTTGATTTCCTGTGTGTTGTAGACGACTTCATGCTGGTAGTAGAGCCCACCGATGAAACCCAACGGACCAGCGCCCGTTGATGCGATGCGCATGTCCTGGGTGAACTGTCGCGCACGCGCGAAGTAGCTAATGCGAAACACCTCGATCGGGGCGCCGTCGCTGGGATCCGGCAGGTTGAGTTGACCGCTGTTGTACGAGGTGATCGACGTCAGTTCGTAACCGGGTGCAAACCGCCAGTGCGCGGTCAGCGAGACATCGTCTGTCTGCTGGAAATGATTCGTCGCGCCGACATACTCGATCTGGTTGTTATTGAGCCCCGTCCGGAAATAGTCGGTGTAGGGGTTGTGAGTTGGATCGGCAAGGTGGAATTGGGTGTATACCCCGTTGCCGATGCCGAGCGGCCCAGGCACCGGAAGGATTCCCTCGCTCACCGGTGTCTGCTGGCTGTGCGCGAACCGCAGCAGCATGTCCAGGTTCTCGGTCGGCGTGAATAGCGCGCTGAGGCGAGCCGCCCACTGGTCCAGCGAACCCATGTCCGGTTGCCCAGGTGCGAGGTTCTGGGTCCAGCCGTCCGCCTTCGCATAGGTCATCGCCAGCCTGACCGTCAGGACGTCCTTCACGATCGGCGTCTGAACCGCACCTTCCGCTTCGCGCCTATTGAAGTTGCCGATGCCGACCTTGATGTAGCCCTCGGTATCGAAGGTGGGCTTCTTGCTATAGAAGTTGATGGCCCCGCCCGTGGCGTTCTTGCCGTACAGGGTTCCCTGCGGTCCAGACAGCACCTCGATGCGGTCGAGGTCGAACATCTCGACGCCCTGAAGAACAAAGCCGCCCTTGTATACTTCGTCAAAATAGGAGGCGATTGGACTCGACTGGTTGAAGCTGTAGTCGAACATCGACACGCCACGTAGCGCGAACACCGGGATCGCGCCGCCGTTGATCGAGTTCAGGTGCAGCCCGGGAGTCAATTCCGCGATGGCCGCCGGGGTGTCCAACTTGAGGTCGCCAAGAGTGGCGCCGCCTATGACGCTAACGCTGATCGGGACGCTCTGTAGGGTCTCCGCACGCTTCGCCGCAGTCACTACGACTTCCTGCAGGCCGTCACCGGCGACATCGGCTGTGGTGGCCGCACCGGCTGCCGGCGTAACCAACGTCGCAAGCGGAATCGCAACTGTGGCGAGAGCTTCAGTGAATCCAGCAACGGTGGCTCTGCGCATCGTCTCTCCCAGTGCGCGGGTGCGCGGCGTTGGCGAACCGGCCGACGGGCGCCGGTGATTGCAAGAGCGGCGACGGGCGTCGCAACCAGGTGGTCTTAGATCGGACAGCGTCGCCGCCGTGTTGGCGAGTGAAGGCACATCGGCAGGACTTCGCAAATGCGAATTGATCCTAGAGCGTGTATCGTCACTTCGTCAACGGATTCTTGAGCACCTGTTAAAAAACCCACCTACGTGTTCATCTGCTGAAGGGACCGGTAGTCCCGGCAGTGGGCTGGGGCGGTCGAGCGGGTCGGCGTTTGGGATGGTCTCGGTCGTCCCGCGCCGGGTGGGCGCTAAAATTTTCGGTGGGCAGATGGCTTTCGGGGGCCGCGAGGAATGCCAAAAATCGTAGATCACGAGCATCGACGGCGCCTAGTGGCCAAGGTTGTCCTAGACACGATCGCTGCGGTCGGTCCGGAGCGCACCACGTTGCGAGAAATTGCGCGCCGGGGCGGTTTCAGCCACACGTCCCTGCATCACTACTTTCGAAATCTCGACGATGTCCTGGGGTTTGCCTACGAATACCTCACCGACACGGTCGTGACGCGCATGCAGGAACAGGCTGCGGCGCTCGATGGGGGAGGCCCACGGCTGTATGCGGCTCTGGACTCCGCCTGTCCCTATCGGTTTGGCATCGGCGCGGTGACGACGCTCGCCTTCTGGGTCCAGACCGTCAGTGGCAAGCGAGCGGCTCGCACGCAGCGATTGGCATATGGGGTGCTGCGGCGCAGCATCCGGCAGTTCATCGAGGAGGCCCGCATCGAGGGGCACATCGCGACGCAAATCGACACCGACGAGCTGGTCGAGTTGAGCGTGATCTTCCTGGATGGGCTTTGCGTCGCAGCGAGCCTCGAGAAGCGCGCATGTGGACGACGTCGCCAGGTGCAGCTGCTGGATGCGTTCTTCGAAGCGACCTTCCGGCCTGTCCACGGGCCGTTTCACAAGCCGCCGCAACGCGAATAGCCGTATTGCGCATGTACCGCCCGGCGCAGCCGGACAGGTGGGCGATGGTCGGGAGCCGCCTTGATTTGGGCGTGCCGCCACAGTAACCTGAACTAAGCAATCGTTTAGTTAACGCGCGCGCCCCGCGCACATCCGTTCCCAGCGTCTGGAGGTTTCCGTGCCCACAGCCAAGCAGTTGCAGGCCGCGCTCGCCAAGAAGGGTGTGCAGTATTTCATTGGCGCGTACGTCGATGGCCTCGGCGTTCCAAAATCCAAGTTCGTCCCGATCGACTCGCTGGAGGATGCAGCCGGAGGCTCGGAGCTGTATACCGTCGGGGCACTCGAGGCGATGGGTGAGCTTGGGCCGAACGAAGATGAGTGCGTCGGCATTCCGGAAATCGACAAGACGGTGGTGCTGCCCTGGGATCCCCGCTATGCGCTGGCGCCGACCGACCTGATGTTCAAGGGCAAGCCATACACCCAGTGCTCGCGGCAGGTCTTGAAGCGCCAGGCCGCGGCGGCTGCGGACATGGGCTTCACCTGCAACATGGGCGTCGAGCCCGAGGTCTACATCCTCAAGCAGACCGCTGCGGGTTGGCGGCCGTTCGTCGACGAGGATCTGCTGAACAAGCCAACCCGTGGCTACGACGTTGATACGACGATGCTCGCGGACAAATTCCTGGAGCCAATGGTCAGGTACATCAATGAGCTGGGGTGGAAGACCTACTCGTTCGATCATGAGGGTGGCCAGGGACAGTATGAGTTCGACTTCCGGTATACCGACGTCGTCTCGATGGCCGACCGGATGGTCCTGTTCAGGCTGATGAGCAAGCACGTTGCTCGCTCGCTCGGATGCATCGCAACCTACATGCCAAAGCCATGGTCCGAGGCGTTTGGCTCGGGCGCCCATATCAATATCAGCCTTGCCGGAAAGAACGGGAAGAATGCGTTCATCGGCACTACCGGCCGGGGCCGGTCGAGCACGCGCGGCTACAGCGACCTCGCGTATCACTTCACGGCAGGCGTGCTCAAGCACATTGACGCGATCACGCTGATTGCCTGTCCGACCGTCAATTCGTACAAGCGCCTCACTCCTCGAGGGAAGATGAACGAGATGTCGTGGGCGCCCGTGTATACGGCCTACGGGCACAATAACCGAACGCTCGTCGCACGACTTCCGATGAACCGGCGTTGCCTTGAGGTGCGCCATGTCGATAGCGCGACGAATTTCTATCTCAGCTCGGCGCTGATCTTGGCTGCCGGCCTCGCTGGCGTACGCGATAGGCTCGAGGCGGGTGACCCCGTTGAATTCAGCACGTACAGCTTCAGCGAGGAGGAACTCGCCGCGAAGGGCATCCGGCGCCTTCCGAAGACGCTGGGCGAGGCGATTGAGGCGTTCGATCGGGACGCGTTCGCGAAGGAAGTCATGGGCGCTGACTTCCATGCGTCGTACGTTGCCTACAAGCGACGCGAATGGGAGGACTACTGCCTCACCGTGACCGAGTGGGAGGAGCGCAAGTACCTGCACCTGTGGTAATTATGCCTCTCGGGCGCAGCCCGAGGCGGGCTAGGGGAGGCGCATGGCGATCTGGGACCAGCTGACCAGCGAGGAGATCGGCGCCCGGGTCAGAGCCGGCATGGACATGGCCGTCCTGCCGATCGGTGCGACCGAACAGCACGGACCCCACCTCGCCACGGGCACCGATACGATCTCGGCCGACTGGGTGGCCCGGAGGGCCGCCGACAGGCACGGGATATTGGTCCTGCCGGCCATTCCATATGGCTGCTCGTTGGGGCACACGGACACCTGGCCTGGCACGCTGTCGCTCTCACCGATGACCCTGACGACTGTCGTGCTCGAGGTGGCCCGGTGGGCGCTGAAATCCGGCATCCGCAGGCTCCTGTTCTTTTCCGGGCATGCCACCAATGGTCCGTCACTGGGCAGCGCCGTGCTCCAACTGCGCCACGAGGCACCCCACGCCCGATTTCGGCAGATCGGCATCTGGGAGATTTCGCCGAGGGTTCTCGACCTTTACACGCGCGACGGAGCAGACGTACACGCAAACCGGGGCGAGACCTCTCTGCTCCTACATGCCGCCCCGGAAATGGTACGCATGGAAAAGGCATTCGATGTGCCCGACGTGACGCCCGGCTGCATCTGGTCGTACGACATGACACGTACAACCCCAACGGGCGTCGTCGGGCGGCCGACGGAAGCGACGTCGGACGACGGGGCAGCAATGGCGGATGCACTCATTACAGACCTTGCCGCAATGCTCGAAGCGGCGTTACGGGAGGACTGGCCCGTCGTTCCATCCGGGCCCGAGGCTAGGTCCTAGGCAGCCCGTCCTGCTTGTAAACGATGAAAATCATGCGCGGGAATGTATCCAAGAAGAAACCAGTCGTACGCAGGCGACTCACGCCGGCGAACCGCGTGGAACACATTCTTGACGTCGCACTGGACTTGTACTCTCGGAAGGGATTTCACAGAGTCACCACGCGTGACATTGCGAAGGCCTGCAAGGTCAATGTCGCGTTAATCTACTACTACTTCAAGAGCAAGGACGTCCTCGTCCAGGCTGTCATTGAGCGTTCAATCCGGATTGCCATCGACAGCTATCGCCAGCGTGTCGTCAAGGAAACCTCGCCAGTTGACGCGCTGGATGAATGGTTGCGCGTCAACGTGGAGTTCTTCCAGCCGCTTAGAAAGATGGCCCAAGTGCTCGTCACCTACTCGACCACCGGGCGCCGCAAGGCATCCATCGATGCATTGATTCGCAATCTGTATCGCAGCGAGGAGCACATCCTTCACGCCAGCATCGAAGCGGGCGTTCGACAGGGCGTGTTCCGCAGGCTCGATCCCGCGCAGGCGGCGACGTTCATTTCAACCCATTTGGACGGGCTTTTCTACGTCGCCATGACACGGCCAGACATCAACCTACGGGCGCGCACCGAGTCTGCGTGGACGGAGATTTGGGCCTACCTTGGGGTTCAGCATGCCCCGCGGACTCGCGAGACGCGCGACGACTAACCAGCTTCGTCGACCCGCTTAGCGCGGTTGACCGTCATCCTCACGATCACGCCAAGGGTGCCGAGCAACACTACCATGACCACGACGCCCCAGCGCTCGTACCATGGTGCGCCAGCATCGCGCGGCCAGGCAATGTTGGTCGTCTGGAAGATGATCCAGGCCGCGGCTCCGTAGAGGACTGGCCCCGTCGCAGGCCCGAGATCGAATGGCGTCCTCTCCCATCGACCCCTGAAGTGCGCCCAAGCCGCGGCAAGGACAGGGAACGCAAACGCAATGTAGAAACCGCCTGCCGTGAACGCAACCACCGTCGTGTAGACGCTCGTGAAGCTCAATCCGAAGAGGATAAGAGACATTGCCGCCGCGACATAAACCGCGTTTACCGGCAGTCGGTCGGATGGCGAGAGAACCTTGATCCAAACCGAGCCTGGCAGTTCCTGATCCCGAGCAAACGCCCAGATCACACGGGATACAGAAGCCTGCATGGACAGAATGCCGGCGATGAACCCAACCATGAATACAGCCAATACAAGCTTCATACCGACCCGTCCGAAGTACGCGCCGAGGGTCGCGGCTACAGGGTCTGCCACGTGACCTGCGATGACAGCTTCGATGTCGGGCATCGCCAGGATCATCGCCAGCGCGGTGAACGCAACGACACTCGCCACGGAGACAAGCGAGAGCAGCATCGCACGCGGGATCGCGCGTGATGGATCGCGTACTTCCTCACCAATAGAGCCGGCGCTTTCGAAGCCCAGGAATGCCCAGCCTGCGATTGCGGTCGCCGCGCAGAGGGGAGATTCGAATAGCGCGGGAAGTGAGCGCGGAACCTCGAAAAGGTGAGGTGTTGTCGCGAGAATCGAGACTGAATGAACCCGATGGCCGAGCAACAGGACGAGTGCTACGCCCACGGATCCGACGATCTCTGCTAGGATGCAGAGAGCCACGATGGCGTTCAGGACGGAGCGCCCGTGGGTATTGCCCCAAGTTGCGAATCCGAGCAGCCCGAGCGCGAGGGCAGCAGTAGTCGGCGCAGAATGGCCGTCCAGACCTAGCAGGTCAGCTAGGAAGCCCGCCCCGCCAATGGCGACCGCAGCCATTGCCATGGGTAGCGCCCAGGCGTAGGCCCATCCCGTGAACCAGGCATAGCGGGGCCCGACAAGCTGCTTGGACCACTGGTAGACACTCCCTTCGAGAGGCCAGCGAGACGCCAGCATCCCGAAAACTAGAGCTACCAGCACTTGGCCCGCCAGTACGATGGGAAAGCCAAACCAGAATCCAGGACCAGCTGCAGCTAGCCCTACTGCGAATATCGAATAGAGCCCAACAATCGGCGAAATGAACGCGAACGCGAGCGCGAATGCATCGCGAAGGGAAAATTCTCTTATCAGACCGCGTGTGTCACCGCCGCCAGTCTTCATTCTTCGGCAACTCCCCGTTCGGAGCGAGGTGTAACAACCCGTAGCCGCGCATGAGCTCAGGCCTGAACTGCTCAAAGCTATTAAGCATTCGCTGAATAAACGTAACCGGTACGGCTCGTGGATGCAACTGAACAAGCGGCTTCGATCGGGGGTACCCTTTGGGGTGTGCCGGCCGGTGATTCGCTGGCATAGCGGAGTCCAATGGCTTCGGCTGGACGGGTGATTGTGTTGATTCGCGGCCTCGGCGGCGACGACCTAATACTTCAGACGGCTGTAATTGCGTGACTTGGGCATTCAGCGCGCACGATCGACCAACATGCACGGATGCTGGGCCAATCCCTAGCACTGGATGGGCTGACGAAAGCCGGCAGGTCACGAGGGCCCCCAGGAGGCCGCCTTCCCACTTTACAGGCTAAACGATCTTCAGATCTGCGCCCTCGGTAGCGATGAGGATTATCGGCAGTTGCGAACGCGCATCGCCTGCTGGGCGAGCCAGGATCCGGAGGCAAGGGTGAGGGCGCTCAGCACTGTTGCAAGCGCGCCGACCGCGTTGTATCCCATTCGGCTGAAGACAAATCCGGCGAGGGCGGGTGCCACGGCGTAGGCGCACTGGAAGGCCGCACCGGTCGCGGCACTGAGCCGTCCTGAGGCGTCGAGCTCGGCTGCCAGCCCCGTGAGGAAGGAGAGCGCCAGAAACTGTGCCGCCGCCCATGGTAGAGCGAGCGCGACAAAGACGCTCCATTCATGGCTGAAAAGAAGCCCGGTTGTCGTAACTGACGCCACGATGATTGCGCCAGCTACGTTCGCGACGGGTCGCTTCCAGATGTCCAGGCGCGCGGAGGTGAGCAAGACGATGAGGCCCAGTGCACCGATGCCTGCGTAGAGCAGCGACTGACCCAGATCCGATAGCCCGACCTCGATAGCGATCTTGTCGGAAAAGGTCCATGCGACTCCGTCGCGCATGCAGCAGGTGAGTACCGCGAGCAGGGCCATCGCCACTGTGACGGGACCCGGGCGAGTCGCGACACCGGCCTTGGCCTGCGGCCCCGCGCCGGGGGCCGGTGCGGCGGGTGCCGATAGCCTCGCCGGCACGAGCAGCATAGCGCTCGCCAGCGCCGCAAGCGCGACGGCCGCACCTCCAAACGCGCCATTCGCACCAGCGAACGACAGCAGCTTCGGCATCGCAGACCAGATGAAGATCGTCAGCGCGGACTGGACCGCGAGCACTCTCATGTAGAAGCGTGCCGGATCCTTCGCCGACGCCGCGATGGCGTTCCCCGCCGCCAGCACGATGCCGCAAGACAGGCCAACCATCAATCGCGCGATCGCCATTCCGTAGAAGTCGTGCATCCCGCATGACAGCACCTCGAAGCCGGCGCCTGCGAGAGCGCCAAAAAACGCGAGGCGGGCGAGCGGCACCTTGTTCATCAACAGCAGCGCGACGAGCGAACCGAGTACGGCACCCGACATCTCAGTCGTGCCAAGCATCCCGGAATAGGCACTACTGAGCCCGAGGCTCGTGGAGTAGGCGACGACCGTGAACGGCAGCAGGTTCAGCGGCACGAATCCGACGCTGACCATCGCCGCGACGGCGGTCAGCGCCGGCTCCCCGGGATGCCGCGCCTTCACGGCGGGCCATCCGCGGGATCAGCGAGCTCACGACCCGTAACCGTCGCTGGGAGGTTAACGATCGACACTTGCGACATGGAACGATGCACGCCGCGCCGCCGTCAGTGGGCCTTGCCGAAACGATACGTTCCGGTCAGGCCCCAAGTTCGCGGCTTCGCGTACACCCCCGCGACCATGCCACCGAACGGCGAACTGTCGTAGGCGTAGGCCCGGTAGTACCGATTCGCGAGATTATCAACGTAGGCGGCTACGGACCAGATGCTAGATCCGTCGCCATAGCCGACGCGGACTCCCGCGACGCCGTACGCACCCTCCCGTTCGACAGGCGCGCACAGGACGGTAAAGCAGAAGTGCGCAGTGTAGTCGATGTCAGACTGCAGCGATGCGATGCCGTTCCCGAGCGGGAATTCATAGCGCACGACGGCATTGCCGGCGAACTTCGGCGCCTGCGGCAGACTGTGGTCGACGTACGTGACGAGGTCCGGCAGCAGGATGTGCTTGACGCGCGAGCTCTCGGACGAGACCCCGACCTGCAACGTCAGTCCGGTCATCGGGTGGGAGTTCAGCTCCACCTCGAAACCGACGGCCGTCGCGTCCACGTTCACGACCGTGGCGTCCTGCGCGAGCTGAGCGAACGCCTGATAGTCCTTGTAGTCGTAGTAGTAGGCCGTGGCGTTGAGCGTCGTCGACGGCAGGATCTGCGACTTGATTCCGGCCTCGAACGAGTTCAGGACCTCAGGACGGTACGGAATGCCGTTCAGGAATGCCGTCTGCGCGCCCGCGAACGGCGTGCCGGTCGAGAACGTAAAGCCGCCGCTCTTGCTGCCCCGGTTCCAGCTGACGAAGGGCATTACTTTGTCGCTCAGATGATAATCGAGCTCGAGCCGTGCCGTGACGCCGGAGAAGACCTTGTCGGCGTCTGCGGGCGTGGTCACGAGCCCATCGAGCGGCGCGGTGACGCCGTTCAGCGTCGAGGTGACTTGGTTCGAATTGAAAGTGACGGTGATTGCGTTGCTCGGCTCGGAGGCCTGGTATGCACCGCGCCGCTGGTCGCGCCAGTAGCGCAATCCAGTGATCAGGGTAATTCGGTCATTGGCACGCCACTCGTCCTGCCCGAACGCGGCGATCGAACGGGTGTGCTGCGAGAAGGCGACGTTCGGCAGGTAGCCGTACAGCGGCGCGGCAAACGCGGCGGTGTAGTCGCCGTCCACCTTCATGCCGTACAGGCCGCCGACCAGCTGGTGCGCCCCGATCGACTCGGACAGCCGGATCTCCTGGGTCAGCTGGGTCACGTTACTATCCTGGAAGAACACCAACGAATTGTCGGGAGTGCCATCAGCATCTTCGAGGTAGTACTTCGAGGCCGTCTGGTAGTCGGTGATCCAGACCAGGTCCGCATTGCCGAGCTTCGAATCGATGCGAAGTGTCGTCGCGTGGATCGACCGGTCGACGTAAGAAGGCGCCGTTCCTGCGACGAGGAACGGATCGCCACCACGGCTCGGCGTGATGCCGTCGTTGCGGTAGCCTGACGCTGTCGTGCCGGGGCCCGGCAGACCGGTCGCGGTGCCAGGCACCGGCAGGCCCGGCGGTACGAGGAACCCCGCCCAGAACGCGCAGGTCTGGTCGGTGGGGAGGAATTCGCCCTGGCCCTGAGCATTGGGGCACGCAGGCTCGAGCGAATACATCCCGGCCTGACGCTCCTTCGATGCATGCAGGAACCGGTAAATCAGAGCGACGTTGGTGCCATCGGTGGGCTGCCACGCGAACTGCAGGCGCGCCGCGTAGTGGTTGTTCGCGCCGCGCGACGGGACGCCCAGGAAGATCGACTTGAAATAGCCATCGTCGTTGTTGGTCGTGAAGGCAAGGCGCGCCTGCACGGTGTCCGCCAGCGGACCGGACACGGCGCCCTCCGTAACGAGCTGGCTGTAGCTGCCCGTTGTGACAGTGGCGTAGCTCTCGAATGCCTTCGTCGGCTTATTCGACACCAGCTGGATCGCGCCGCCGTCCGCGTTGCGGCCGAACAGGGTGCCCTGCGGGCCGCGCAGCACCTCGGCCCGAGCGAGGTCGAAGACCGGGAACCCCGACAGATTAATTGTGCTCGAGTAGCTATCGTCCTGGTAGAGCGCGACGGGCGGCTCCTGTTGGTCGCCGTAGTCGTTCTGCGAGACTCCGCGGATGTTGAACACGACGGAGGTCGGCGAATAAGAATTCACCTTGAGGCCGGGAACGGCGCGCACGAGGTCGGTGGTGTCGGTGATCCCGAGCGTCGCAAGCGCGTGGGAATCCAGCGCAGTCACCGAAATACCGACGTCCTGGAGGTTCTGCTCTCGACGCTGGGCTGTGACGATGATCTCGGCAATACCGGTGGATTCGGCGACGGGCTTAGACGCGGGCCCCAAGGAGTCCGCTCGCGCGTCCATGATCGCCGTGGCCGTAACGAAGGTCATGGACAGGACGGTCGACACGCGTCTGATAAAGACAAATCCGCTTCGAGTCATGTTGGATCCTCGATGGCCTCGTTAGGAAGCTGACAACCAAAGCAGCTAGCTCATCAATTGAAGAGACGGCGCGTCTGGTTCCGTTCGCCGCACGGCAACCTGAGACAGCCTCTCGCCATCAATGCCGCACTCTTCGGTTAGTACTGTTGTACTAGACGTGAGAAGTTTTACTACGTTTATGCGCTATTGGCTATCCCCGCATGATCTATATCGCAGTGCAGCAGTCGCTTAATGTGCTGGGAGCCTGCGACTTCCCATCTTGGCTTTGTCGAAAAGGTGACTTCGCGTAACCTCAAAGCCTCCCGCCGAGTGCATTGACGACTGGAATTGCATGTCATCGAAACGGATCAGAACATCGACTCGGGGAGCGCGAAAGCCGAAGCGCGACGAAATTGGGGCAGGGGACGACACGCGCGGCAGAATTTTGCGTGCAGCTCGCGAGGTTCTAGCCACGGCCGGCTATTCGCGCTTCACGATGCGCGCGGTCGCCCGTGGCGCCGGAGTTGCGGTCGGCAATCTTGTCTATTACTACCCGTCAAAGCGGAGCCTCATCCACGCCGTGATCCTGTCACTTCTGGAGTACTACCGGCGAAAGTCGAGCGAATACCTTCGAATGTCCGGGCGCGGACCGTCCGACGGCCTCGCGAAGCTGATCCGGTACTACATGAGTGACTCCGTTGCCAGTGAAACCAGCCGTCTGTTTCGCGAACTTTGGGCCATGGCCTTGCATGACGCGGAGATCGCCGAGGCCATGGACGGGTTCTACAGCGAACTTCATCTTACGGCTGTAAAGCTGGTTCAAAGTGCGCATCCGGGTCTCACCGTGCGGCGCGCGCATGACATCGTGCAGCTACTAGGTACGATCAGCGAAGGCGCCAACGT
>JANXRZ010000052.1 GCA_025352885.1 Pseudomonadota bacterium
AGCCCACCGTATCCGTGTTCGTCTGCAGGTCATGCAGGAACGTTCTCGTTCGAAACCTCGGCGACCCCATCCATCGTTGGAAATGATCACCCGGCAGCGCGCAAGCTTTTCGCTACAGGCAGGACGAACATAGGATGGTAAAGCTACGCCTTGACGAGCCTCTGCTCTGCAATACCCATCTGTACGTGAGCGAGACTACCTAAAACCATTTGGTTTGCAGGTCAGATCTGTCCGCGCTGATGGGCGTTTGGCACAACAAGCAACGATACGTCACCACCGACCCGCCCCGCCAAGCTTGGTACTCGTGGGGCTCGGCGATGACGGTCCACGTCCCTAGATAATCCGCTATATACTCGCTAAGTTGGTGCAATTGCCAGACCTCAAATATCAAGCTCGTCCGCGGTCGCATCTAGGGGGGGATTCGATGAGGAAGGACGAACCGCTTCTTGTCATCAGTCTGGTCATATCCTTGGCCTTGGCCTTGGCGTCTACCGGCTACGCGGAACCGCCCAAGCCGGTATTGAACCCCGCCCCGTCGTCAAGGGACTGGGCCGATCTTGCCAAGTTGCCCGACTGGAGCGGCGTATGGCTGCCCGACGGCAAGCACCCCGCCCACCGCTTCGGCTCAGTGCGGCCGACCTTCACGCCGGAGGCTGCGGCCTATATCGCTGCGCAGGAGGCGCTAGTTCGGGCCGGCACGCCCAACAACATCTACATCAACTGTTTGCCCGAGGGCATGCCGAGCAACGTCCTCATGGCGCGAAGTGGCAGCGAGTTTCTGTTTACGCCCGGCCGCGTCACAATCCTTGGCGAGAACGACGGCAGCCGCCTGCGCCGGATTTACACTGACGGGCGGCCGCATCCCGACGATCCGGACTTAAGCTTCAACGGCCATTCGATCGGCCATTGGGAAGGCGATACGCTCGTCGTCCATACCGTGGCCATACTGCCTCAGGTCTTTCTACCGCTTGGCCAGGCCGTCGGCATTCCCAACAACGGCGACATGCATATTGTCGAGCGTATCCGCTTGGCGGGCCCCGATCGGATCGAGGATGCGATCGAAATCGAAGCGCCAAAGGTTCTGGCAGGGCCCTGGCGCGTCACCAAGTCGTTTGTGCGCTCGCGTAACCGCAGCGACGACATTTCCGAGGCCTCCTGCCGTCATGGCGATTTTTATGAGGCCGTCGACGCAACCAGCAATCACGTCTTCCTTCCGATCAAGGAAGACGCTAGCGGCGCCAGGCTACCCACTGGGCGCAAATGAAACCTAGCCACAATCATCGGGATATTTCGACATGAACCGAATTCTCTTGATGGCCGCGCTGGCGGCGACGTTTGCGCTGCCGGCCGCTTCGGTGTATGCGCACCATTCATTTGCGATGTTCGATATGGCCAAGGTCGTGGCGGTGACGGCTACGATCAAGGAATTCCAGTGGACAGCGCCGCATGCCCTCCTTTGGGTCGTCGAAGACCCCAAGCCGGGCGAAACAACCGGGAAAATGTGGACCATCGAACTTTCCACGGGTCCCGCACCGCTGATGCGCGTGGGGTGGACCAAGCGCTCGGTCGTGCCGGGCGACCGCGTGATCATTGAGTTGAGCCCCTTGCGCAGTGGCGAGCTCGGCGGCTCGTTCAGGAAATTGACCATCCTCAAGACCGGCACCGTGCTCGAGAGCGGGGCCCCCGATGTCAGCTTCGACAATCTCCCCGACGCGCCGGACAAATCCAAGACGGTCCCCGGGGCGCGCTGATGGGGACTACGCGATGATCCGCGCGTTTTGTGTCTGGCTGGCGGCCACACCTTTAAGCGTGATGATCGGGAGCACGCGCTGGGTCGTGCCCATGGTGCAGACACTGCACATTCTCGCAATAGCGATCGTACTGTCGTCGGTCCTGATGATCGAGTTGCGGGTGCTTGAATGGGCCGGCACGTCGCAGAGCACGAACCAGGTCGCCCGCCGTTTTCTGCCTTGGGTATTGGGCAGCCTCGCCGTGCTCGCGATAACCGGGGCGCTGTTGATTGTGAGCGAGCCTCAAAGGTCGCTCGTTAATTCCGCGTTTTGGCTCAAGATGTGTCTGCTGGCATTGGCTGTAACGGCAGTCTTGGGCCTGCAGCGTGCACAGTGGCGAATCGTTTCGTCGCAGGAAAAACCATCGCCCGCGGGCGTGGCGGTGCGTGCGATCGCGTTCCTGACTTTTTTTCTTTGGGTTGCGATTGTGGTGGCCGGGCGTTGGATTGCCTATGTAGAGCATGGATAGCATTAATGTGTTTGCAAACTGGCTGAAAGATACGCCGGTCGCCACCTTCGTTCAGGAGTCCGAGTGGGCGTTTCAAGCGCTCGAGACGGTGCACGTCCTCGCGCTCACACTGGTCTTTGGCACTATCGCCATCGTCGACCTCCGGCTCTTGGGGCTCGCTTCAACCGACCGCCCGGTCACTGAGGTCGCAAGGGACTGTCTGAAATGGACATGGGGCAGTTTCGCCTTCTCGCTATTGACCGGCGGCTTGATGTTCACCAGCAATGCGGTCAAGTACTTGGGTGCAGTTCCCTTCCGCATGAAGCTGCTGCTCCTGCTCCTTGCAGGACTCAACATGCTGGTTTTTCAGCTGCTCACGGCGCGCGGTATCGCGGACTGGGATCGCGACCGCCCAGTGCCGTTGAACGGGAAGATCGCGGGCGCGCTGTCCCTCACGCTCTGGATCGGGATCGTGACGTTCGGCCGGTGGACTGGCTTCGCGATAAATCCATTCTAGAGTCTGAACCGCGATATGAATAAGACGTTTGCTGCCCTTTCCGTAATTTTTCTTGCTGCGTCAACACACGTTGTCGGGGAGGTGCCCCCTACGTCCGGCGCCACTGGCGTCAGCAAGCCGCATGACGTCGTGTTTGCTCGCCGAATCCTCATGTCCGGCATTGCCCGGAACATGGACGAAATTCTCGGGATGATCGATACGCCCGGCGACTTTGACCTATCAGAGGCGCGGGAGCATGCGTACGAGATATCGACAATGCTGCTGTCGTTTCCACACCTTTTTCCGCCTGGTACCGACACGTGGTCGAAAGCATTCGAGAATGAAGATGCCGGGCGAGTCTCGTTCGCCAAATCTGAGGTCTGGCTGACATTCGACGATTTCTATGACCGTGCGCAGGCGGCATCGCAAACCGCGCTTGACGCCAGCTTGGTCAAGAGGACAGATCAGTTTAGACGGCTTACGCTCGACCTTAGGCAAAAGTGCGACTCCTGCCACATCACATACCGGCGCTATTAATACTGGTTTGGAAATGCCCGACATCGCAATACGTTTGATTTTTACGGAGACAGAACTTCGCCGTTGATCGGCCGGTTTCGACCCACAGCGGACAGTCCGGCGTTGGCGGTTTCGGCAGTCACACTGTGAACTAATCTTTTTCGGCTGAGACGTTTTCAACCAATACACGCTAGACGGCACTCACATGCGCACCGTCGTTCTCGCTCTGCTGATAGGAATGCTTTCAACGGCTCTGCCTGGCCAAGAGGCCCCAAGATCTTCTCGCCCTGCATTCAAGGGAATGGAGCTTTACAGCTGGAGAGCCTGCGTGTCCTGTGATTGGCAGTTCGCCCTGTTGCCAGGAACGAACCGATTGAAGACGCTGACTGAGATTCTAGAGCCCGCCAAGGCTATCTCTGGGGTTGCAGAGCTACAGCAACAGCTGGCACGGCTAGCCAAAGGCGAGCAAGTCTTTTGGTTCAATCGGTCGCAGGCAGAGCTGTCGTATCCTGAGCCGGCCATCTTTGCTCAGATTGTCGGCTTTTCCGCTCAGCGAAAGATTGCAGTGGTTGTCCAACAGTGACGTCGATCTCATGCGCAATTGCCTCTCTTGTTTGGTCATAGTTGCGATGTCCGCTTTTGACCGGATTGGTCGATCAGACGTGGGCTGAACTAAGGTCTTATGCTTGAGAGGCCAGTGCAAACTGACGCCCTGTATATTCCCTGCTCGGCTTCTGTTAATTCCCTGATGCGCCCCTGATAATTCCCTGTTCGATTTCATGCCGCAGATACTTGCAATGGCTGAAGAGTGGCTCTGAGCCTAGCTTTCGGGGTAGTGGGGCGCATTTTCGC
Source organism: Pseudomonadota bacterium (assembly GCA_025352885.1). Lineage (GTDB taxonomy): Bacteria > Pseudomonadota > Gammaproteobacteria > Burkholderiales > SG8-39 > SZAS-79. The sequence continues at coordinate 4,103 of JANXRZ010000052.1, forward strand.
CCGACTAAACAGGGGATATTCCCTCTTATTTTCCCTGTTAACGGGAATTTGCAGGTGAGACGGGTTCGCGAGAGACTGCGCCCACCGCCACCAAGTCTCAGCCTCGCACCGTGCGGGCTTTGGGACATCTTGACGGACATCGCTGCCTCGCTGAGGCCCAGCGCCGATGCAACCGTCGGTTTAATCTGCGCTCTCTCCTGGCTCGCCTGCTTCGAGCCGCCTGTCTCACATTTCCAGCCACCGCCTCGGCCACTCGTGCGGCTGAGGCAGGTCGTCAATCCAGAAACGTTTTGAAGCCCTATGGGCCCGATAGGTAAACAGAATTGTGCCAGTGCAAGACTCTATCGCGGCGATAAGGATTGCCAATCCGCACAAGAAAGCCATGCAATATAATTTTTCGACCCTCTTCATTTTCCATTTCACTGAAACAACAGGAGTGCGGCATGAGTACCGACAAGATTGAACTGACGTGCCCATTCAGCGCAGCCGCAGGCGTTGGAACGACGAACCGTGACTGGTGGCCGCAGCAATTGCGCCTGGATCTTCTTCATCAGCACTCCTCCAAGTCAGACCCCATGGGCCAGGAATTCGACTACGCCCAGGCTTTCAAGAGCCTCGATCTGGCTGCGGTGAAAAGGGACCTCACCGCCCTGATGACCGACTCCCAGGACTGGTGGCCTGCGGACTTCGGGCACTACGGCGGGCTGTTCGTGCGCATGGCATGGCACAGTGCCGGCACATACCGCATCGGCGATGGCCGCGGGGGTGCCGGTCGCGGCCAGCAGCGCTTCGCGCCGCTCAACAGCTGGCCGGACAACGTGAGCTTGGACAAGGCCCGCCGCCTGCTGTGGCCAGTCAAGCAGAAATACGGCGTGAAGATTTCATGGGCAGACTTGATCGTTCTCGCAGGCAACGTTGCACTGGAAAGCATGGGCTTCAAGACCTTCGGCTTCGCAGGCGGCCGCCAGGATGTTTGGGAACCGGACCACGATGTGTATTGGGGCCGCGAGACGAAATGGCTCGGTGGCGACGTCCGCTACTCTAAGGGTTCACCGGGAGTGGAAGAGGACCATGGCGTACTCGTAAAGGACGACGACAGCGAAGTGAAGCACACGCGCGACCTCGAGAACCCGCTGGCCGCGGTGCAAATGGGTTTGATTTACGTCAATCCCGAAGGACCGGACGGTAAGCCCGACCCGCTCGCTGCAGCCATCGATATCCGCGAGACGTTCGGCCGCATGGCCATGGACGACGAAGAGACCGTCGCGCTCATCGCGGGCGGTCACAGCTTTGGTAAAACACACGGCGCAGCGCCGGCGGAGCACGTTGCGGAAGAGCCCGAGGCGGCCGGCATCGAGGCTCAGGGCTTCGGCTGGAAAAACAGCTTCGGTTCCGGCAAAGGCGGCGACACCATCACGAGCGGCCTGGAGGTCACTTGGACCACCACCCCAACGCAGTGGAGCAACAACTTTTTCGAGAACCTGTTTGGCTTCGAGTGGGAGCTGACGAAGAGCCCCGCCGGAGCGCAGCAGTGGGTGGCCAAGGGTGGCGACGGATTGATTCCGGATGCACACGATCCCTCCAAACGTCACCGCCCGACGATGCTGACTACGGACCTCTCGCTACGGATGGATCCTGCCTACGAAAAGATTTCGCGGCGCTTTCTGGAGAACCCGGACCAGTTTGCCGGTGCCTTCGCGCGGGCCTGGTTCAAACTGACGCACCGCGACATGGGGCCGCGTGCCCGGTATCTTGGCCCGGAGGTGCCGGCCGAAGAACTCATCTGGCAGGATCCGATCCCCGCAGTGGACCACGCGCTCGTCGATCAGCAGGATGTCGCGTCCCTTAAGAAGAAGCTGCTGGCATCGGGCTTAACAGTTTCCCAGCTGGTTTCCACTGCGTGGGCGTCGGCATCTACGTTTCGAGGCTCCGACAAGCGGGGCGGCGCGAACGGTGCGCGTATTCGCCTGTCGCCGCAAAAGGACTGGGCCGTCAATCAGCCAGAACAGCTGGGCAAGGTGCTCGAGGTGCTGGAGGGCATTCGCAAAAATTTCAATTCCACGCAGTCCGGCGGTAAAAAGGTGTCCTTTGCCGACCTCATCGTTCTGGCCGGCAACGCTGGCGTGGAGCAGGCAGCTCGGAACGGCGGTCACGAGGTCTATGCCCCCTTCACCCCAGGGCGTACTGATGCCTCGCAGGAGCAGACCGACGTGCACTCGTTCGCCCCTCTGGAGCCGATCGCGGACGGCTTTCGGAACTACCAAAAAACGCGCTACAGCGTAGCGGCAGAGGCACTTCTGATCGACCGCGCGCAACTACTGACGTTGACGGGTCCGGAGATGACCGTGCTCGTCGGCGGCCTGCGGGTACTGAGTGCCAACGTCGGTCAGACGCAGGACGGAGTCTTCACCAACAAGCCGGGCAGATTGAGCAACGACTTTTTCGTTAACCTGCTTGACATGCGCACGGAGTGGAATCCTGTCACGGCTGCTGGAGGCCAGTTCGAAGGCCGCGACCGCAAGACGGGCGAATTGCAATGGACCGCCACGCGCGTCGACCTGGTCTTCGGCTCGAACGCGCAGTTGCGCGCGATCGCCGAGGTTTATGCTACTGCCGACGCCGAGAAGAAGTTTGTCGAGGATTTCGTGGCCGCATGGACAAAGGTGATGAATCTCGACCGTTTCGACATTGCGTGAGACGGGCCTGCCGTAGAGGGAGTGTCCTGATTTCAGTGTTTGAGGCTTGAAAGTACGCCGCCTTACCCAAGGAGACAGATCATGAGATCGCGCACCCTCGCCTTCATCAGCGTCTTGCTCGCCGCCCTTACGCTCGCGTTCGCCGGTTGCGCGCAGAATTCTTCGCGCGGCGAAGTTCCACTCGTCACCGAAGATTTCATGGTTCCCTCGCCCGACGCGGGCGTGCAGATCCATGTGCGCAACAAGCGCCCGGCCGACCTGGCACGGATGGCGCCCGGCAACATAATCCTGTTTGTACACGGGGCCACCACGCCGCCGGAGGCCGGATTCGACCTCAAGCTCGACGGGCAGTCCTGGATGGAGTGGATGGCGCAGCAGGGCAATGACGTGTGGTTCGTGAGCGTGCGCGGCTACGGCCGGTCTTCACGCCCAAAGGAAATGGACGAGCCTGCGCTCAACAACCCGCCGGTTGTGCGGCTGCCCACAGCACTGCGCGACGTGGACACGGCCGTCGATTTCATCCGAGCGCGTCGCGGCGTTGGCAAGATCAGCCTCCTTGGGCATTCGTGGGGCACGACGATCATGGCGGCCTACACCGCGCAGAACAACGCCAAGGTGCATCGCCTCGCGCTGTATGCGCCGCAATGGCTGCGGTCCCAGGGCCGCTCGCCCACCGACGCCGGCGGCCAACTCGGCGCCTACCGCATCGTGACCGAGGACGGCGTACGCAAGCGCCGCGGCGCAGGCCTCCCGCCCGGCAAGCTCGAGGACCTGATGCCGGCGCGCTGGTTCGACGCATACATGGAAGCAGCACTGGCGAGCGACCCGTGGTCGAAGACCCAAAATCCACGCGCCTTCCGCGCACCCAACGGAGTCGTCCTCGACGGGCGCGAATTCCAGAACATCGGCAAGCCGATCTACGATCCTGGGCTTATCCGAGTCCCGACGCTGCTCATCCTCGCGGAGCAGGACGCGGACACGCCTCTTTACATGGCCCAAACGCTCTTTCCGCTGCTGGTTAACGCGCCTTCGAAGCGAATGGTCGTGATCGGCGATGGCACCCACACCATCCTCACCGAGAAGAACCGCATGCAGCTCTACCGCGAAGTGGAGCTGCACTTCGAAGAAGGTCGCAATTAATATGGCGCAGTGAAAAGCGATCGCCTGATGCGCCTCGAGTGAGCTCGAAGAGCGCCCTGACTGCGCACCGCCGACTGTTGCTCGCCCTTGCGAGCGCCGCTGCGGCTGGCTTGCTCACGCCCGCTGCCTGGGCGCTCTCGGTGCGCATGGCCATCGCGTGGGACTGCGGCGTGCTCATCTTCCTCTTCCTGACCTGGCGCGTCATCCGGAACTGTTCCCAGGACAAGATGCGCGCAGCGGTGCTGGCAAACGATCAGGGACGCTCGACCATCCTGATCCTCGTTTTACTTGCGTGCGCGGCAAGCATGGCTTCGATTTTTTTCCTCCTCCAGAAGCAGCATGGGATGAGCAATCCGGGCGCGGCCCAGATCGGTCTCGCTATCGGTACGATTGTCTGCTCCTGGGTGTTTACGCACGTGATGTTCGCCTTGCACTACGCCCATCGTTTTTATCGCGACGATCCTTCGACCAAAGAAGAGGATGCAACCGAAGGCCTGAGATTCCCCGACGACGGGCAGCCTGATTATTGGGATTTCCTCTATGTGTCGTTCGTCATCGGAATGACGTTCCAGGTTTCGGACGTGCAGGTAACGTCCAAGGGCATGAGGCGGTTCGTGCTGGGGCACAGTGCCTTGTCCTTCACGTTCTACACGGTGATCCTGGCGCTCTGCATCAACATCGTCGCCGGCCTGATGTGACTCCGAGACTGGCCTATTCGAGCGCCCGCAAGAAGGCTCCTGCTTTCTCCGCCCACAGCGGCCGGCCATCCGGATCGTTGAAGATGTTGTGCCCGTCCTTTTTGAACGGCGGCAGGACGACTAGTTCCGCAGTCGCACCGGTCGCCTTGTAAGCGTCGAACATCCGTCGCACGAGCTGGGGTTCGAAGAAGCTGTCGTTGTCCGAGTACACCCACAAGGAAGGTACTCGCGTCCCGGTGCCAAAAATGCTCATTGCTTTGACAAGGTTCTCAGGCGCGCAATTTTCGTCCCCATAGCGTCCTTGCTTTCCGCCACGCCCGCCTGAAAAGTTGATTGCGGCGAATACCCCGGGAAGGTTGCGATGCAATGCCGCAACGCTGCCGAACCCGCCAGCGGACACGCCGACCAGGAGGATGCGGTCAGGCCGGACCATTGGAAGCGTCGAAACGTACCGGGCGACCGGCTCGATGTCGTCCGCCGTCCCGTTGCCGCCGGAGACGTAATCGGCACCGCGACAGTTGCCGTAGTCCTCTTTCCAGCTTCCGTTGCCGCCGTAGCCCTGGCGCTGCGGAATAACGACCAGATAGCCCCGCTGAAGGAGCCACGTCGAAGGTGAAAAGTACCGGGGCACGGGCTGTGTGGGGCGCGCAGCCGCGCTTGGCGGGGATCCGTGACTGACAATTGCGACCTTGAAAGGCCCATCGCCTGCCGGCTTGAAGAGTCGTGCCTTGAGAAGCACCGGGTTCCCATCGTCGCCTTTGCCGCCCGGGACGAGCCACGCTTCCTCGTTGTCCTTTTCGGAAATGACGGAAACCTTCCCGGCCTTCCGGTCGGACGCGTGCCACGGATCGCCCTGCGCGCAAGCAGATGAAAGAGCGAGCAAAAATGAGAAGAAAAGCGCGAACCTGGCTGACCGCATCGTCTTCAAGGGCTAGTGGCCGGAGCCCGACTGTAGCAAGGGTCGTCTGTCGCGGGAACGAAAAAGGGGTTGCTTCCATCTAATCGTTTCCAGACCACATTCACAAGGAGAAGGATATGGAAGCGGCCCGAGTAGGTTCGACGCTGGTGTTGGCGATGGTTTTCGGCTTGGCCTCCGCGCAGGACAAAGGTGCGGCGAAAGCCGGCGGCCCAAGCGATCCGCAGATAGCGGGAATCGTAGTGGCGGCGAACCAGATCGACATCGACGCCGGCAAGGTTGCCAAATCACGCAGCAAGAACAAGGAGGTGGACAAGTTTGCGCAGCAGATGATCACCGACCACACGGCGGTGAACAAGCAGGCTTCCGACCTTGTGAAGAAGCTTGGCGTAAAGCCCGAAGAGAGCGATACCAGCAAGTCCCTGAAGAGCGACGCCAAGCAAGCCGAGGCGAGGCTCAAGGGCTTGAAGGGCGCCGAGTTCGACAGGGCTTACGCTGAAAACGAAGTGGCGTATCACCAGAAGGTGCTCGACGCCATCGACAAGGTGCTGTTGCCGAGCGCCAGCAACGCGGAGCTGAAAGACCTTCTGACCAAGGTTCGGCCGGCCATCGCCGCCCACCTCGACCACGCGAAGATGATCGTGTCGCAACTGGAGAAGGGCAAGTAATGCGGCGTGGGATTCGTGCGGCGCTTTTCCTCGCCGCAGCCCTTGCGACGGGTGCGCACGCCGCCGGGAAGTCGCATGCCGTTACGATCGAAGGCATGAAATTCGTCCCCGAGCAGTTGCAGGTTGCTGCCGGGGACACGATCACCTGGACGAACCGGGACATCGTGCCGCATACGGTTACGTCGACGGTGTCGAAAGTCGAATCGGGTGATCTCCAGTCCGGGAAAAGCTGGAAATTCACCGCGAAGACTAAAGGCGAGATGCCCTATGTCTGTCGCTTGCATCCCGGCATGAAAGGAGTTGTCGTCATCAAGTAACGGGAGACCATGGGTACGCAAGCGCACAGAGAGTCGACCCAGTCTTGCTCATGCTTAAGCTGGAAAATGGAGGTACCGATGGAACCGCTAATGATCATGAAAACGGCGAGCGTGTTGCTGGCCTTGTCGGCGATCGGGGGGCTCGTAATGGCGGTCATCGCATTTAGGGGAGGCCTTCCTCCCACCGCGCTAGCGATGGGACACGGGTTCCTCGCAGGCGCGGCCGTCACGCTGTTGCTCTATGCGTATTTCACTGTGGGCTTGCCGACACTCGCCGGTTGGGCGCTGCTGCTGTTTCTCGTTGCAGCGGCCGGCGGCGCTTTCCTGAACCTCAATTTCCATTGGAAAAAGGTGCCGTTGCCCAAGGGCATCATCGGTCTGCATGCGGTGCTTGCGGTGCTTGGTTTTGGACTGCTGCTCGTTGCCGCATGGGGCGGCACCCGCGCATAAATCGCTTCACCGCAGAAAGGAATCTACATGGCACGCATCGTGAAGCGCACGGCCTTCGAGCCGACCAAGTACACCCTTGAGGGCAAGGACGTCTGGCTCTGCAAGTGCGGCCTGTCAAGGAAGCAGCCGCTCTGTGATGGATCGCACAAGCTTGCTGCGGGCGAAGAGGAAGGCAAGCTCTATTGGTATGACGATGCGGGAACACGTCATGACGTGTCCGAAAACTATGCGGGCATTCGGTCCTTCTAAGGTGCCTTGCACCCTGGCAAGGAGCATCCCGATGGGACGGCGGTGCGCGCTGCTCATCGCGTGCATTTCGCTCGCCGCATGCGAATCGGCCACCTTGCCCTTGCGCGCCGGGACTGGCGAGCAACCGACGTTGCCGCCGCCGAAATCCAGCCTGATCCCCACCGTTCATATTGCGCCCGCAAAGGGATGGCCGCAGGGCGCCAAGCCGGTCGCCGCACAGGGATTGGCTGTGAACGCGTTCGCTACTGGCTTGGACCACCCCCGCTGGCTATACGTCCTGCCCAACGGCGACGTGCTGGTCGCGGAGTCGAACGCCCCACCGAAGCCTGACGACGGCAAAAGCATCAAAGGCTGGTTCATGAAGAGGATCATGAAGCGGGCAGGCGCCGGTACGCCGAGCGCAAACAGGATCTCGTTGCTTCGCGATGCGGATGGTGATGGAACCGCCGAGACTCGAAGCGTCTTCCTCACCGACCTCAATTCGCCCTTCGGCATGGCGCTCATAGGACGCGATCTTTACGTCGCCAACACCGACGCGATCGTGCGGTTTCCTTATGAGCCAGGAGCAACGCGAATCGATGCACCGGGCACAAAGGTGGCGGACCTCCCCGCCGGGACGATCAACCATCATTGGACGAAGAACATCGTTGCCAGCCGGGATGGCGCGCGCCTTTACGCGACCGTCGGCTCGAACAGCAATATCGCGGAAAGAGGCATGGACAATGAAGTTAACCGCGCAGCCATTCTCGAGATCGAGCTTGCCACCGGGCGAACGCAGCCCTATGCAACCGGCCTTCGCAATCCCAACGGCATGGCCTGGCAACCCCAATCGGGTGCGCTGTGGACAGTGGTAAACGAACGTGATGAGCTGGGCAGCGACCTGGTCCCGGACTATCTGACCCAGGTGAAGCAGGGAGGGTTCTATGGCTGGCCTTACAGCTATTACGGGCAGCATGTGGACGCTCGTCCGAGCCCGCAACGCCCGGATCTCGTGGCAGAGGCGATCAAGCCCGACTACGCGCTTGGAGCGCACGTCGCGGCGCTGGGCTTGGCTTTTTACGAGGGCAAACTATTGCCCAGCCGCTTTACGAATGGGGCATTCATCGGCGAGCATGGGTCCTGGAACCGTCGTCCGAGAAGCGGCTATAAAGTTGTATTCGTCCCGTTCACGGCAGGCAGGCCATCAGGGGAACCCGAAGACGTGCTTTCCGGATTTCTCGATGCCGAGGGAAATGCACTGGGCCGGCCGGTAGGCGTCGCCGTCGATTCCCGCGGGGCCGTACTGGTAGCGGATGACGTCGGCAACGTCGTCTGGCGGATATCGCCCGTACGCTGACTATTTGCCTCGTAAATCCCGCCTTCGAAGCTAAAATTGCAGCTCCTGGCTAAAACGGAGAACCGCAAATGGCACTCGATCGACGGGAATTCCTGCAGGCGGCCGCAGCCGCGGCAGGCGCGGCTTTGGTCGAGAGCGTTGCATACGCGCAATCGGGACGGCCGCCGAGCGTTCTGCGGGAAGACCGCGTGTTCATCACGAACGAGGATTCCAACACGCTGAGCGTCATCGATCCGTCGAGCAATACGGTCGATACAAGCATCAACCTCACGAGTTTCGATGAGGATCCCAGGCCGCCCTTCCGGTTCGTGACCGCGGGCGTGTCCCCTGCGCATGCGGCGATGATCCACAAGCCCCTTTACCACGGCTGCATCGATGCGCATGGTGCAGTGCCTTCGCCCGACGGCCGCATACTTGCGACCAGCGGCCGCGGTTCGAGCAACGTCTACCTCATCGACGCAGTTGAAAAACGTGTCATCGGTAATCTGGCCAATCCTTTCGCAAGCCAATCGACGAATTCGGAACGGCTTTCTTCGGGGATCCTGGTCGGCCGGGAGCCGCATGAGCCGACCTTCACGCGCAATGGCAAGGAACTCTGGGTCACCTTGCGGGGTGAAGACAGGATTGCAATCCTCGACGTCGAACGGGCGCGGCGACAGGCGGGCGGCACGGAAGCCGGCGCCATTCTGCGATTCGTGCCGACCATCAATGGGCCGGCGCAGGTCTGGTTCAGCGCAGATGGCATGCTTGCCTTCGTGGCGAGCCAGAAGGTGCCGCGCGTAGACGTGCTCCGCGTCAATCCGGATGCGAACGGGATGTCGAGGCCCGAGCGTCTCACGACACTCGATGTGACCGGCGAAGACAAGCCGGGCTTCACACCTTTCCTCAAGACTTCGCCTGACGGAAGGGAGGTCTGGTTTTCTCACAAGCTTGCCGATGCCGTTTCCTGCCGTTCGACGGCCGAGCCGTTTGCAAAATTGGACTTGGTCCCACTCGGTCCGCAAGCGCGGCCCAATCACGTCGAGTTCGTCGAAAACGCCAAGGGACGGGTGGTCTACGCAAGCCTTGCGAGGGTCGACGACAATGGATCCGGCGGCACGGCATCGAGCCAGATTTCCATCATCGATCGGTCTGTACAGGGCGGCCAACGCAAGGTGGTCGGAACTTTCTTCTCTCACGGACGAGAAGCCCATGGCCTGTGGACGAACCCGGCGCACGACTTGTTATACGTCGCCCATGAGCAGGATGAATTGCCAGGAACAGGTAACGCAGGCCAGACGGTCTGCAGCGCGTTCGACGTTTCGGACCCTTTCAATCCGAAGTTCGTCGCACAGATCCCGCTTGGGACACTGAAATTACCCTCCGGAGAATTGCGCAACAAGAAAAGCATCAACCTGGTCTACGTCCGGCCGGGTTTCCGCGGCCAGACCGCGTGACCGATCGCGGCGTTCACGCCGGGCATGCAATGCCTGCGTCATCCGCATCGGCGTTTGCCAAAGAGATGGATTTGGGCATGCGCAAGATGATGGAAGACATGCACAGACCCGGCTACTCGGGCGATGCTGACGTAGACTTTCTCGCGATGATGATTCCCCACCATGCCGGGGCGGTCGAAATGGCCAGGTTGGTCCTCATTCACGGGCGCGACGCTGCTACTCGCCGGCTGGCCGAGGAGATCATTGCCGGGCAGACGGCGGAGATCGAGGCGATGCAGCGCCGGCTGGCAATGCTACGCAAGGGAGGCCGATCCGCGGAGGAGGATTACCCCGCGCTCGGCGGAACGCGGGGCCCTGCGAAGTAAGGGTTCTCAGCCCGTTCCGCATTGCTGCCATTTTTCTGGTTGGGCCCGCGCCCAGAGCCAGTCTTCAGGCAGATTGCTGCCATCGCGACACTGAAATTACGTCCTAACCTGGTGCGCTCTCTGTCATGCAGTTGCATCCCGCGAGCGCAGCAATGGTCGCTGCCAAAAGTAAGTTTGAAGGCTTCATTAAATCGTCTCCACCACGCGGAGGTCAGGCACCCTCGCAATCAGGCAGTCCCAGCAAGGTGGCCGGGACGTCCGGGTCGAACGGGGCTTTGAGATATTGCGTTCCCTTGTGGACGGCCACCACGAGGTTGGGCGTAAAGCCGTTCACGTTTACGTAATACGTTTCGGTCCCGTGCTGGATCTGTTCTATGGCGGCCGCAACGGTGCACGTCCAAGCCGTGCCATCCCGTCGGGTCCCCCCGACGGACATGATCTTCGTATACGGGTCGAGCCCGCTCCCCTTCAAAGTACAGCGCACCAATAGAGCCACTTTCGGTCCCTTTTTTTATGGGCGCATTGTCCTCCCGGCGCGGGCGACGGTCTGTCCGGATTTTTCCTACAGATGCTCTTAAACTGCCTTTCAATTTGCAGGCGGGGGCCGTATCCTCATTTGCTGAAAAACCAGAGCGCCGCATCGGCGCCGGGGTCTGCGATCAAAAAATTCGCATCCATTACAGCGGGCGTCCTGCTCCTCTCCATCGGCATGACCATGGGCGGAGCCGCCGGCAGGCCGGATTTAGGGTTCACGAGCCAGGTCACTCCCGGGCTGACTGCTGCCTATACGCGGCTCTTCGGGGTAAAAGTCCCCGAGCGGCTGGGCGGCTGGTCTGCCTTAGCCAAGGTCGAAAAGGCCGCGCCGCGCATCCAGCGCCTGCTCACGCCGAACAGCACTGACCTCGATGCGCTGCAGGTCGTGAATGCCTTTTTCAATCGCGTGGCGTACGTCTCCGATGCAGTCCACTGGTCCGCCGAGGACTATTGGGCCACGCCCGCCGAGATGGTGAGCAGCAACGGCGCCGACTGCGAGGACTACTCGATCGCCAAGTACTTCCTGCTGAAGGAGGCGGGGGTGCCGGTCGAGCGCCTGCGCATCACGTATGTGAAAGCCGTCAAGCTCAACCAGGCCCACATGGTGCTCGCCTACTATGCCGCCCCGGGCGCAGAGCCCCTGATCCTAGACAACCTCGAAGACCGCGTAAGCCTTGCGTCCGACCGCCCGGATCTCGTGCCGGTGTACAGCTTCAACGATGACGACGTGGTGCTCGTTCGCGATGCGCGGAAGGCGAGCGCGCTGCAGATCCGGGCCTGGCGGGACCTGCTCGTGAAGCTCGAAGCGGAGACGCGACTGTGACGCTTGGCCGCCAGCTCTTCATTGGCCTGATGATCGTCTTCGCCCTGCTCGTGGCCGGGATCGAAACCATCTTCGTCGCGAATGCACGGCGCTACCTTCAGCAGCAACTCGATGCGCACGCGCAAGAGACCGCCACCTCGCTTGCGTTGTCGCTCGGCCTTGGCATGACGTCGCCGGACGCAGCGCTTGCCGAGACGTTCATCAATCCGGTATTCGACCGAGGGCATTTCGCCTCCATCCGCCTGATCGGCGTCGATGGCCGTCCGATCGTGGACCGGCGGCTTGGCGAAGTGGCCGACGAGATGCCGGCAGTTTTCAGGCGGGTGCTTGCCTTCGACGCGCCCACAGGCGAAGCGCTCGTGAGCTCGGGCTGGCGCCAGCTGGGGCGCGTGCTGGTGGTCGTCCATCCCCGGTTTGCCTATGGCCAACTCTGGCACACGACGCTCGAGACGCTTGCCTGGCTGCTTGTATTGTTCGCGCTTGCCCTGCTCGCGCTCCGCCGCTTCCTGAAAGGCATCCTCAAGCCGCTCGAAGCGATCGAGCAGGCCGCTTTGGCGATCGGCCGCAGGGAGTTCGGGACCGTGGAGGTGAAGGCCGGAAGTCGCGAGCTGCAGCGCGTCGGCCACGCGATGAACGATCTCTCGGTGAAGCTCCGCGATTCCATCGCTGAGGAGTCGGCGCGCGCAGACCGCCTCCACCACCAGGCGTTCGAGGACCCGCTCACCAGCCTGTTGAACCGCCGCGGCCTGGAGCAGCAGGCGCAGGGACTCCTTTCGCAGGACAGCGAAATGTCTTCCGGCGCGCTTGCGCTGGTGAGCATGGTCGGGCTGGAAGAGGTCAACCTCACCCTCGGCACTACAAAGGGCGATGAACTTATCCAGCAACTGGGTGAGGTCGTGGCGGCGCCCGTAGAAGGCGACAGTCCAGTGGCCGGGCGCTGGCACGGAGCGTCCTTCGCAGTCCTGCTGCCCAACCGCGGTTTCGAATCGGTGCGGGATTGGGGCACGGCGGTGTGCAGCCGCTTTACGGCACTCATGCGGGAGCAATCCATCCCGGCCGATATCCGGGTGGCTGCCGGGCTGGTCCACTTCGACGCGCAACTCCCCGCCTGGTCCGAGCTGGAGCGACAGGCCGGGCAGGCGCTTTCCGAGGCGATGCAAAGTGCGGAGGGCGGCTCCGTGGCCCGGCACATGACCGTGGGCAGCGCGGATGCGCGCACCGCGGACGAATGGCGGGAGCGCCTGGAACAGGCGCTCGCCACTGAAGGCATCGTGCTCTACGCGCAGAAAGTCTTCACGGTGCCGGGCAATGAAGTGCTGCATGCCGAGATCATGTCCAGGCTGCTCGAGCCGGATGGGCGCGCCGTGGCCGCCGTGGCCTTCGTGCCGGCAGCGAGCCGCCACCACCTGCTGCCGCTGATCGATCGTGCTTTGCTCGATCAACTCTGGCGCGTCCTTGAGAAACCTGGCGCGTTGCCTCAAAGCGTGGCGGTGAACATTTCGGCGCAGAGCCTGGAGCAACCCGAATTCAGGCAGTCGCTCAAGACCCGGCTGCTGCGCTCGCCGGCACTCGCCCGCCGGGTCGTTTTCGAATTGAGCGGATACGCCGTCGTCCACAATACGGACCTCGCAGCCTCGTTTGCGGAGGAAGTGCGCGCAGTAGGCGCGCGGTTTGCGATCGACGGCTTCGAACTCTCGGGCGCCTCGCTGCGGGTGGCGCACCGCCTGCTGCCGGAATACGTGAAGCTCGCCGAAAGCTATGCGCGCAACATCGCCAACGATGCGGACCTTCGGTTCCTGGTCGAGTCGCTAGTGAGGATCGTCCGGCCGCTCGAAATCAAGCTCATCGCAAGCAACGTCGAGGATCCGGCCATCCTCCAACAGCTCGCCGCGCTTAGATTCGACGGCGTGCAGGGCTATGCGAGCGACCGGCCGTCGCCGATCTGAACTCGCCTAGAGTGCCAACTCGGCCAGCACCCGGAGCGCCTCCGGCTGCTTGGTCCCGATGAGCAGCGTGCGAATGGGCGACGCCTTCCAGGCTTCCAGCCGGTCGCGGATGCGCGCCTTGTCGCCGACCAGCGCAATGTCGTCGACGAGCCTATCCGGCACCGCCGCTTCGGCTTCAGCTTTCTTGCCGGCGAGAAACAGGTCCTGGATCTTGACGGCCTCGGCCTCGTACCCGAGGCGCTTGGCGTAGTCGTTGTAGAAATTCTTGCCGCGCGCGCCCATGCCGCCGATGTAGAGCGCGAGGTTCTCTTTGATCGGCTTGCGGCATTTGTCCAGGTCGTCGCCGACCACGCAGGTCACAAACGGCGCGACGTCGAATTCCTTGAGGCTTTTCCCGCCGCCGGCTTTCGCGAAGCCTTTCTCGAGATGCGGCGCGAGCAGGTCGAAGCGCTCGGGGTTCATCCAGACCGGGATCAGCCCGTCGGCCACTTCGGCGCTGCATTCGATGCCCGCCGGGCCGATCGAGGCCGTGTAGATCTCCATGTCCTTGCGAGCATGGAGGATGCTCTTGAGCGGCTTTCCGAGTCCGGTTGCGCCCGGACCGCGATATGGCACTTCGTAGATCTCGCCCTTGAATTCGACCGGCGCCTCGCGCGCGAGGATCCGCCGAATGATCTCCACGTATTCGCGCGTGCGCGTGAGCGGCTTGCCGTACGGCACGCCATACCAGCCTTCCACGACCTGCGGACCCGAGGGCCCCAGGCCGAGGATGAAGCGGCCGCCTGAAAGCGCATCGATCGTCATCGCCGCCATCGCCGTGGCTGCCGGCGTTCGCGCGGGCATCTGGATGATTGCCGTGCCCAAGCGGATCTTCGTGGTGAACGCAGCGATGTACGCGAGCGGCGTGACCGCATCCGAACCGTAGGCCTCCGCGGTCCAGACCGAGTAGAACCCGAGGCGCTCGGCCTCGAGGATCAGTTCGCGGTCGATCGCCATCGTTCCGCGGGAGTAGCCGGAGGTCAGGCCGAGGCGCAGCGTGGGCATGGCTTTTCCTTCGATCTTCGGGTGGAGACGGGCCGAAGACTATACCTTCAGGCGTTCCCTGAAAACGCAAAGTCGACTTCCGGCGGCAGCCCGCTCACGATTCGCGCAATCGAAATGCCTGAGCCGCACGAATGCGTCCAACCGAGCGTCCCGTGGCCGGTGTTCAGGAACAGGTTCGGGATTTTCGATTTGCCGATGACTGGCACGTTGGAAGGCGTAGCGGGGCGCAGGCCCGTCCAGAACTGCGCCTGCTCGGTGTCCCCTGCGCCCGGGAAGAGTTGCTCGACACGCCGCACGATCGCTTCGCAGCGCACACGGTTGAGGTCGCGGTCGTAGCCGTTGAGTTCCGCTGTGCCGGCAATGCGCAGTCGGTTGCCGAGCCGGGAGAACACCAGCTTGTATTCGTCATCCGTCAGTGACACGCGATGTGCCTTGGACTCGTCCTTGACCGGCAGCGTGACGGAGTACCCCTTGGCCGGATAAATCGGCAGGCGGATGCCGAGCGGTGCCGCATAGAGCGGACTGAACGAGCCCATGCACAACACGTATGCGTCGCCGCGGATACGCTGGAAGCGGCCATCCTTGTCCGTGGCCTCGACATGATCGAGCTTGCCGCCCGCCTCGCGCAATGCCGTGATGGTGTGGTTCATGAGGAACCGGACGCCGGCCTGCTCGCAAAGCTTGACGAGTTCGCGCGCGAAGAGATTCGCATCGCCCGACTCGTCTTCCGCCGTATAAGTGGCGCCGGACAGTTGCAGGCGAACGTGCGCAAGCGCCGGTTCGATGGCCACCGCTTCGTCTGCCGAGATCACGCGCCGGTCGCAGCCGAGCGCGCGCATCTGCTCGGCCGGCTTCTGCGCGGCCTCGAATTCGCGGGGATTGGTATAGAAGTGCAGGATGCCCTGCGTGCGCTGGTCGTATTCGATGCCGGTTTCCTGGCGCAGGGCCTGCAGCATCTGGCGGCTGTAAGTGCCGAGCCGCACGATCTGCTCGATGTTATGGCGCGTGCGCTCGGGCGTGCACTCGCCCAGGAATTCGAGCACCCACATCCACTGCCGCAGGTCGGCGCGGATGCGGAAGAGAAGCGGCGCGTCTTCCCGTGCCAGCCACTTGAGGACCTTGAGCGGCGCGCTGGGATTGGCCCATGGTTCCGCATGGCTCACGGAGATCTGCCCGCCATTGGCGAAGCTGGTTTCGGCGGCCGGCGAACCCTGGCGATCGATTACGGTGACTTCGTGGCCGAGACGGCTGAGGTAATACGCTGAGGACACGCCGAGCAGGCCGGATCCGAGGACGATTGCACGCAAGATGGCACCTTGATGTGGGCACCGCATGAAGCGTCGTGCGCTTCGGTGCAGTTGCCGTGAGACTCTATCCGATCGGCCCCCGGGGGCAAAGTGTCGCTGTGGCGAACCTTGCCTTGACGGGGGTTGGACGCGCGTCGCAGGATTCCGGCCACTTCCACGGAAAAACCGGTCTCCGAATCATGAGGCGCTTCATCCTGCCTTTCTTGCTGTTGGCCAGTGTTGCGGCCGGCGTCTTTGCGCAGGCCTATCCATCTCGGCCGGTCCGCCTGATCGTGCCCTATCCGCCCGGTGGCGCATCGGACCTGCATGCGCGCCTGCTCGTGGCGAAGTTGACCGAGTTGCCCCAGCCCATCGTCATCGAGAACCGCGTGGGAGCCGCAGGCAACGTCGCGTTCGATTATGTGGCGAAGGCCGCGCCCGACGGCTACACGCTCCTGTGGGGCGCCGGCTCCATGACCGTGGCGCCTGCGCTGACTGCGAAGCTGCCGTTCGACGTGGTGAACGACTACGCGCCGATCTCGCTCGTGGTGGTGGTGCAGAACGTGCTTATGGTTCCCACGGCTTCACCGTTTAAGAACGTGCCGGATGTCATCGCGGCTGCAAAAGCGCATCCGGGCAAGCTCAACTACGCGTCGGCGGGCCCGGGCGGGATTCCACATCTCACGATGGAACTCTTCAAGAGCATGACGGCGACCGACATCGCGCACATTCCCTACAAAGGCGATTCGCCCGCTCTGGTCGATCTGGTCGCCGGCCGCGTCGATCTTTATTTCGCCACGATTGCGGGGGGTATCCAGCAGATCAAGTCAGGAAAGGTGCGCGCGCTCGGCGTGAGCGCGAAGAAGCGCGCCGCGGCGCTGCCGGAGGTGGCGACGCTGGATGAAGCCGGTGTTCCCGGTTACGAGGTGGTGTCCTGGTTCGGCATCCTCGCGCCCGCAGGAACGCCCCGTGAAATCGTGAACCTCATGCATGGGCAGATCGTAAAGGCCGTGGCCCAGCCGGACCTGCGCGAGAAGTACGTCGGTCTCGGCTCCGAGCCCACGACCAGCACGCCGCAGGAATTCCAGGCGCTGATCCGCGACAGCGTGGCCAAGTTCGCGCAGATCGCAAAAAGCGCGGGCATCAAGCCGGAGTAGGCAATGGCGGAGATCCTCAGGACACCCGTGACACATCCTTCCGCCTGGCGCGGATGCGATCTCAAATCGGACCGCGCATGGATCGTGGAGCTTACCCGGTCCCAAGCCGCCGAGTTGGAGCAAGCGGCCGCCCGCGTAGTCGAGCGCGGCACTTCGCCGGTGGATCTTGCGAAGCAGGATTTCGACCTTCCGGAATGCGATGGCGTCTTCGAAGAGGTTCGCCGGCACGTGGTCGAGGGCAGGGGTTTCGTCCTGTTGCGCGGCATGCCGGTCAAAGGCCGCAGTGCCGAACTCAGTCGCGCGATGTATTGGGGGCTAGGAACCCGGCTGGGCAAGGCCGTCACGCAAAACCTGCAGGGCGACCTTATCGCCGAGATCCGCGATCGCGGCAAGGACGTGAACAACCTCGACGTGAAGCCCTCCGAGACCAACGCTGAGCAGCGCCCGCACACCGATCCTGCGGATCTTGTCGGCCTCCTATGCATCCGGGGGGCGCAGTCGGGTGGACTCAGCCGGATAGCCAGTACCATGGCGCTCTACAACGCCGTGCTGCAAAACCATCCTGAGTATCTCGACTGGCTGTATCGCGGTTTTCATCACAATCTTCGCGGCGATGCGGCCCAGGGTGCTCCTTTCGGCTGCACGCCCAAGCCGATCCCGGTCTATCGGTATTACCGCGGCGCGCTCAGTTGCGTCTTCAACGCGAGCACCATCAAGGAAGCCCAACGCCGCATGGGCGCGCTGGTGCCCGAGGCCGAGATGCGCGCCATCGACTACATGGTCGATCTTGCGCGCAGCGACGAATACCGTTTGGACATGAATTTCGAGACGGGCGACCTGCAGATCCTCAACAACTACACCATCCTGCACTGGAGGACCGCGTTTACCGACTGGCCTGAGCCCGAGAAGAACCGCCTGCTGTATCGGCTGTGGCTTAAGGCCGACAACCTGCGGCCAGTCGACCCGGAGATGGCTGACGGCTACATCACCGGCTCGCAGGCCGGTAAGCCGAAATCGCCGCCGGCGGCCTATGCGTGAAGGTGCCTTGGGCGAGCGAATCGCGGCATGGACTGCGGGTTTGCGCTACGAGGATGTGCGGGCGCCCGTTGTGAAGGCTGCGAAGCGTCTGCTGCTCGATACGATTGCGGTTGCGTGGGCAGGATCCGGCGCGCCGGGCATCAATGCACTTCAACGAATGGTTGTGCGGCAAGGCGGGGCGTCCGACAGCTGTGTGTGGACCACGCCAAATCGTCTCGCCGCACCGCAGGCCGCCTTCCTGAACGGGGCGATGGCCGCAGCGCTCGACTTCGACAGCGTGCATGACGAGGCAACGGTGCATGCCGACATTGTCGTCGTGCCCGCGGTCATGGCGATCGCCGAGCAGGCTGAGCTCGACGGCAAGGCTTTCCTCGCGGCCTGCATAGCGGGCGATGAGCTGCTGGTGCGCCTCGGTCTGGCCATCCAAAGTCACCCGGGCTGGTTCTATACGTCCGTGCTCGGCGTGTTCGCCTCGGCAGCGGCGAGCGCGAAGGCGCTGGGGTTGGGGGCAGACGGAGTAAGGACCGCGATGGGCATCGCGCTGAGTCGGGCAGCCGGCACACAACAGGCGCTTGTCGAACGCGGCGCGACCAAGCGCCTCCAATCGGCCTTCGCCGCAAGGGATGGCGTCGAAGCTGCGCTGCTGGCCGAGTGCGGCGTTACGTCACCGGCATCGATGTTCGATGGGGCGTGTGGGTTCGAAACTCTCTACACGAAGCTCGATCACGCGACGCTGCTCGAGGGACTCGGGTCCGACTACCGGTTCACCTCGCTGACGCTCAAGAAGTATCCGAGCTGTTTTTGCAACCATGCGGCGATCGAGGCGACGCTCGACCTGGTCTCCCGCCACCGATTGCAAGGCTCCGACATCGCAAGCGCGACGGTGAAGATCTCCCCCTTCATGGCGAAGCTGGTGGGGGCGCCCTTTGCACCGGGCGGCAATCCGCAGGTATCCGCGCAATTCAGCGTGCAGTATTCGGTCGCAAGCACGTTGATGCGCGGACGATTTACCGTCGAGGACATCCAGCCCGAAGCGGTCATCGACGAACAAGTCGGGGCGCTTGCGAAGCGTGTCTCCGTTGAAATCGATTCAGCGCTGACCGGCAAGTTCGTGCCGGCGACGGTCACGCTCCAGACGCGCCTGGGCGCGCGCCATGAGGCAGTTGCGACCAGCCTGCCGGGCACACCGGATCATCCGTTGTCTGAGGGAGAGCATCGCGCGAAGGCTCTGGCCTGCCTTGCAAGCGGTCAGAATCCGATGGCGAAGGACAGGGCCGAACGATTCGTCGAGCGCATCGATCGTCTCGAAACCCTCACGTCGATGCGGGACCTGTGGAAGACCGACTAAGGAGTTGTTGATGAACCGTTTCCTCGAGGTGGTCCTTGCCGCGATGCTAATGGCGTTCTCTGCGGCGAGCGGTGCCCAGACGTTCCCCGAGAAATCGGTGCGCATCGTCATTCCCTACGTGCCGGGCGGCGGCACCGACAATCTCATCCGCACGATCGCGCCTACGGTCAGTGCGTCTATGGGCCAGCAGCTGGTCATCGAAAACCGGCCCGGCGGCAACTCCATCATCGGCACGGAACTCGTCGCCAAGGCGGCGCCCGACGGCTATACGCTAATGGCGACCGACACGGCGGTGCTGGTGAATCCCGGGCTGTTCCGCGCGAAGATGCCATTCGACACGGCAAAATCGCTCACCGGGGTCACGATGCTGGCTTACGCGCCGGTCCTGCTGGTCACCAATCCGTCGGTCCCGGCCAATACGCTGCCCGAGCTGCTGGCCATTGCAAAAGCCAAACCGGGCTCGCTCAACTACGCCTCCGGCGGGTCGGGTACGTCCACGCACCTCGCCGCCGAACTCATGAAGCTCGCTGCCAACGTGAACATTACGCACATCCCTTACAAAGGCACAGGCGCGGCGATGACCGACCTGCTCGGTGGGCAGGTACACATGCAGTTCGCCGGGATCAGCACCGCGCGCACCTACGTCGACGCCGGCAAGCTGCGAGCGCTGGCCGTCACCGGCAAGGCGCGCAATCCGGCAATGCCGACAGTCCCCACGTTCGAGGAGTTCGGCTTGCAGGGTGTGGATGCCGATTCCTATTGGGGCCTCTATGCGCCGGCCGGCACACCTCCAGCGGCGCTCGCCACGCTCAATCGCCATTTTGTGGCGGCGCTGCGCAACCCCGCGCATGCCGAGCGCCTTGCCGCGCTGGGCTTCCTGCCGATCGGCAATACGCAACAGGAGCATACCCAGCAGATGCAGTCCATGATTGCGCGCTGGACCGACGTCATCGAAAAACTGAAGATCACTACGGAGTAACCGTGGCAAAGCTGATTGCAGTCGTAACAGGCGCTACCGCCGGCATCGGCGAAGGCATCGCCCGTCACCTCCTACAAGCTGGTGCGACGGTGGTCAACGTCGACATTGCGAAGCCCGGGGTTCTGCCAAAGGGCGACTATCACTTCGTGCAGGCGGACTTGACCGACGCCAAGGCCACTCGCGAAGCTGCGGCCGGGATCGCGAAGCGCTTCAAGGTCAATGTGCTCGTGAACAACGCCGGTTTTCCCACGCCCGGCACGCTCGAGCAGGTGACCGACGAGGCGTTCGATTACGGAGTGAATTTGCACCTGCGTGCGGCGGTCATCTTCATGCAGGCGTTCCTCCCGTCCATGAAAGAGCAGCGCTTCGGCCGGGTGGTTAACATGTCCTCGCGCTCGATCCACGGCAAGAAAGCGCGCACGGTGTATTCGGGAACCAAGGCCGCGCTGGTTGCGTTCACGCGAAGCTGGGCCCTGGAATTCGGTGAATTCGGCATCACGGTGAATGCCATTTCGCCGGGGCCGATCCTGACCGAGCTCTTCAAGAAGAATAACCCGCCTGAAGTGGCCCAGAAGCTCGTGAGCCTGTGCGTGGTCGGCCGGGGCGGGACGCCGGACGATGTTGCGCGCGCCGCACTGTTCTTCATTTCGCCGGACAACAGCTACGTAACCGGGCAGCTGCTGCACGTCTGCGGCGGCTCTTCGCTTGGAGGGGCCCCATGGTGATCGTCAAAAAGGGATTGTTTGCCGCGCTCACGCTCTTGGCGCTGGGCGCAAACGCGCAACCCAACTGGCCGGATAAACCCGTGCGCATCATGGTGCCGTTCGCGCCGGGCGGCCAAACGGACATCGTCGGCCGCATCCTGGCGGAAAGGTACACGCAGGCCTGGGGCAAGTCGGTGCTCGTGGAGAACCGCATCGGGGCGAGCGGCAGCATCGGCACAGAAGCCGTTGCAAAGTCACCGCCCGACGGCTACATGCTGCAGATCGCCGCCATCAATACGCACGGCGCGAACCCGGCGCTTTTCGGGTCCAAGCTGCCCTACGACCCAGTCAAGGATTTCACGCCGATCATCTGGGCCGTGTCGAGCATCAACGTCCTCGTCGTCAATCCGGGTTCGCCCTTCAAAAACCTCAAGGAACTGCTCGACTACGCCAAGGCCAACCCCGGCAAGCTCACCTATGGCACTGCGGGGAGCGGCTCTTCCATGCATCTCTTCATGGAAGTGCTGAAAATGATGAGCGGTACCGACATGACGCATGTTCCTTACAAGGGCAGCGCGCCGGCGGGGCAGGATGTCATGGGCAACCAGATCACCATGGTGTTCGACTCGATGCCCGGCGCCTGGCCGTTCGTGCAATCGGGCCGCTTCAAGGCGCTGGCGGTCAGCAGCGCCAGGCGCTCGCCGGTCGCGCCGGAGGTGCCCACCGTTGCGGAGTCGGGCGTGCCCGGCTACGACTACGTCTCCTGGCTCGGCGTCGTCGGCCCAGCCGGTATGCCGCGCGATCTCGTCATGAAGATCAACACGGACACAAACCGCATCCTGCAGCAACCCGAAGTGCGCGAGCGGTTCCAGCAGCTGGGCACGTCGCCGGTGGGCGGCACGCCTGAGGAATTCGGTACTTACATCCGCAACCAGGTCGCGACGTGGCACAAGGTGGTTCGGGCCTCGGGCGCCAAGGTCGAATAGCAAAACAACGGAGAATCATCGGTCATGGCAAGGCTTCCCCCCGCAAGCGAGAAAGACAACCCTGAGCTGGCCGCCGTGTATGCGGAAATCATGGCGACGCGCGGCTTCGTGTCGAACGCACTCAAGTCGCTCGGCCATTCGCCGGGCGGATTGCTCCACTTTGCGCGCGTCGGCGAATACGCCAAGTACAAAACCGACCTTTCCGAGCGTCTCCGGGAACTGACCATTCTGACCTCCGCGCGCGGGGTGCCTTACGCCTGGGCGCACCATCATCCGCTTGCCATCCAGACGGGAATCGACGAGTCCGCTGTAAACCGCATTGGGGAAGGGAAAGTCCCCGACTCGTTGCCGGACAAGGAGCAGGCCTTGGTCGCTTTCGTGATGGCCTTGGGCGATCTCAAAGTGACAGACACCATCATGGGGGACCTGAAGCGGCACTTTTCCCCGCGGCAGATTGTCGATATCGCCATGTCGGCTACGTATTACGGCGCACTCGGGCGCATGGTGGTGGCACTGGGCGTCGACATGGACAACCCCGATGCGCTCAAGACCGAGCGCGACTGGCAGAAAGGACGGCAATGACGAAAGTGTCCGGCATGGTTTGTTCGTTTGCCTTGGCATTCTTTTCCGTATGCGCAGGCGCGCAAAACTGGCCGGCCAAACCCGTGCGGATGATCATCCCGTATCCGCCCGGTGGGGCAACCGACATACTCGGCCGGCTCATCAGCCAAAAGCTTTCGCCGATGATCGGGCAATCCGTAGTTGTGGAGAACAAGGCGGGTGCTTCAGGCAATGTCGCGTTCGACTTCGTAGCCAAGGCCGCCCCGGACGGGTACACGCTGTTGACGGGTACGGCGAACATGACGATCGCGCCAGCGTTTTCCTCGAACCTTCCGTTCAATGTGCTGAGCGATTTCGCGCCGATTTCCCAGATCGTCTCGTCGCAGAACTTCCTCGTGATCCGTCCCACGCTCCAAGCCAATACCATCAAGGAGCTCATCGCGTATGCAAAGGCCAATCCGGGCAAGCTGACCTACGGCTCATCAGGGATCGGCACGCCGCTCCTGTGCATCGAACTGCTCAAGAGCCTCGCCGGCATCAGCATCTTGCAGGTGCCCTACAAAGGCGACGCGCCCGCGCTCACCGACCTGATGGGCGGGCAGATCGACATGTACTGCTCGACCATCGCAGGCGAGGTCGGGTTCGTGAAAGCGGGCAAGCTCAAGGGGCTGGGCGTGACTTCGAGAAAGCGCGCGTCCTCGATTCCGGATGTTCCGACGATCGAAGAAGCGGGCGTGCCGGGCTACGAGCTTACGTCGTGGTACGGCATCCTCGCGCCGGCCGGCACGCCGCGGGCCATCGTGGATCGCCTGAACGCCGACATCGTGAAGATCGTGGCGATGCCGGACGTGCAGAAGGTCATGGTCGACGGCGGCGCCGACCCGCAGTCGAGCACGCCGGACGAATTCATGGCGCGCATCCGCGCAGATGTCACGAAGTTCAGCGCCGTGGTCAAGAGTTCCGGCATCAAGGTCGACTAGGAGATTCAGGCAATGGCAACGCATATCGTCACCATCGGGTTCGACTTCGACGCGATGTCCGGATTCATCTCGCGCGGCCTCACCAGCCCCACGCCGATCTCGAGAGGGGAGTTCGGGCCGGTCGCAGTCCCGCGGATCCTCGACCTGCTGAAGAAGTACAAGGTGCGCTCGAGCTGGTTCGTGCCGGGCCACACCCTCGAAACCTACCCGGACGAGTGTCGCCGGGTCTTCGAGGCCGGTCACGAGATAGGCCATCACGGCTGGACCCACATGCCGCCGAACGACATGACGCGCGAGCAGGAGGAGGCGGGCCTGGTTCGCGCCAACGAGCAGATCAGGAAGCTCACCGGCCGCTATGCCAGGGGCTATCGCTCGCCTTCGTGGGACCTTTCGCCGAATTCTGTCGAGCTCATGCTGAAGCACGGCTTCTTCTACGACAGCAGCATGATGGGCAACGACCACATGCCGTACCGCGTGCGGCAGGGCGACATCATCGAGCTGGAGAAGCCCGCGGTGTTCGGCAAGGAGACGCCGCTCATCGAGCTGCCGGTCAGCTGGTCGCTGGACGACTATCCGCACTTCGAATTCCTGCGCACCAAGGCGACGATCCTCCCGGGGCTCATGAATGCGGAGGCGGTCCTCGGCAACTGGATCAACGATTTCCGCTACATGAAGAGCCTTACCACCTGGGGCATCCTCAATTACACCTTCCACCCGTTCGTGATCGGCCGCGGCCACCGCATGATGGCGCTCGAGTCGTTGCTGCGCATGCTCAGCGAAGAAGGGGCGACGTTCATGGCGATGGAAGACGCCGCCGGCGTTTACGACAAGAAGCACCCGTTCAAAGGCTGAAGGACTTCGAATGAACACTCTCAAGACGCGTGACGGCGTGGACGTTGCCTACTACGTCGATGATTTCACGGACCCGTGGACGAAACCGGACACGGTACTGCTCCTGCATGCAGCCATGGGCAACTCGCGCCGCTGGTTCAAGTGGGTGCCACCACTGTCTCGCAAGTACCGAGTGGTGCGAATGGACTTGCGCGGGCATGGGGCGTCGCAGATCCCGTCCGCGGACCAGCCGTTTTCGCTGAGCCAGCTGGTCAGTGACGCGCTCGAGGTGTTGGACAAGGTCGGCGTGAAGAGCGCGCATGTAGTCGGCAACTCGGCCGGCGGTTATGTGTCGCAGCAACTCGCGATCCATCATCCTGACCGGGTCAGGACGCTCGCGCTGTACGGGTCGACGCCGGGCCTCAAGAACAGCCACGCGCTCACGTGGATCCCGAAAGTGAAGGAAGTCGGCCTGAAGAAATTCCTCGCCGATACCATCGATGAACGTTTCGACGGGAACGCGGAGCCCGAATTGGTGAAGTGGTTCATCGAGCAGGCAGGATCGAACGACCCGGCGTTCATCGCGCGGTTCGTGACCCACATGACGACCCACGATTTCATGGAGGAGGTGGGCCGGATCGAGGCTCCGACCCTCATCGTCGCGGCTGGCAAGGAGAAGATCGGCCACGCGAGCGCCTATGACGAGATGCACAAGCGCATCAAGGGGTCGACCCTGAAGCTCTATGACACCGGCGCGCACAACATCTGCGACGGCTATGCAGAAAGCTGCGTGAGGGACCTGCTCGACTTCCTCAGCGCGAACGGCTGACCAGGCCTGCCTCCACCAGGATGCGGGTGCATTCCGCAATCTCCTCGGATGACGCCGTCCCCAGGGGCGGACGCGTCCCGCCGGTGGCCATGCCGAACAGGCGGGTCAGTTCCTTCGACAGCGCGATGTGGTGGAAGCCGCGCGCAAAGTAGCGGCTTTGCAGCTTCCCGGCGATGGCGACGATCGCGCGAACTTCTTCAGCCGCTGCCGCATAGTCCTTGCGTGAAACCGCCTCCAGGAACCGGCCGCAGCGCGGCTGCGCGGCGTTCTGGACGAAGAGCGGCCGCGAGGCGCCAAGCAGGAACTCGGGCGCGCGGCCGTCGGAAAACGCCATCTTCCCGAACAGGAAATACTCTTCGAGCGACGTCGTGACGCTGATGCGGTTGCCCACGCGCTCCATCATCGCCGAATAGTTGGAGACATCCAGCGTGGTGTTCTGCACGGCGCACAGGTGCTCGATAGGTAAAAGTTCCTCCACCTGGTCCGGCGTGAGGTAGTAGCCAAGTTCCGAGAGCGTCGTGCTGTAGGCGATCAGGCCGATGTCGATCCGCTCGGCCACGTACTCGTAGAACACGCGAACGCCTTCTGCCGTGCGCGGACCGTAGTAGGGCGGCCAGACCATCACGGCCGCCGCGCCTGCCGCGTCCGCGTGCCGGGCGAGCTCGACGACCGTGCGGGCGCTCGGGTCAGAGGCCCCCACGACGACGGGGGCCCCGCCGGCCGCGGCTTCGATGACCACCTCGGTGACGCGCTTTCTCTCCGCACAGGTGAGCGTCCAGAATTCCTGGTGGATCGAATGCACCGACAGCCCGCCGACGCCGGGGAGCGCGAGCGTCCGGGCGACATTCGCCCGCAGGCCCGCCTCATCGATTTCGCCATCCGGCAGGAAGGGTGTGTACAGCACAGCGAAATAGCCGCGCAGGTTCCTGCGCACCCACTGCCTCGCCTCCGACCGTGCGTACTGCGCCACTCAGGTGGTCCAGTCGCCGCCGGTGCCTTCCATGAGTTTGTTCGCCGCTTCCGGACCCCAGCTTCCGGCGGGGTACAGGTACGGGGCAGAACGTCGCCGCAGGAGCGGCGCATACAACCGCCAGGACGCCTCGGTTTCGTCCGCATGCACGAAGAGCGTCTGGTCGCCTCGCAGGATCTCCAACAGCAGCGTCTCGTAGCCGTCCCAGCCGGAGTCGGATTCCTCCGGATAGCGGAACTGCATGCGCTCAGTGCGAAGCGAGAACCGGTCGCCCGGCGACTTCACTTCGAACGAGAGGTCGAATCCCTGGTCGGGCTGCAGGTTGATCGCTAGGATATTGCGATGCGGCCCGCGCCCGAGGTCCCGGAACAATGCCACCGGAGGCTTCCTGAAGTCGATGACGATTCGCGTCGACCTGCGCGGCATGCTTTTTCCCGTGCGCAGGTAAAACGGCACTCCCTGCCAGCGCCAGTTCTGGATCTCGAGGCGCATGGCGACGAACGTCTCCGTGCGCGAGCCCTTCGCTACGTTTGGCTCGTCCAGGTAGCCGGGCAATTTTTTGCGGTCGACGCGGCCCGGCGAATATTGACCGAAGACCACTGCGTCCTTGCCGATCGGGGCGACGGAGCGCAGTACCTTGACCTTCTCGAACCGAATGCTGTCGGCGGCAAACGCGGCGGGGACCTCCATGGCCGTGAGCGTGAGCAATTGGGTAAGGTGGTTCTGCACCATGTCGCGAAGCGCGCCCGTGTTCTCGTAGTAGCCGGCTCGGCTGCCGATGCTCGTCTGCTCGGCCACGCTGATCTGCACGCTCTTTACATGGTCGCGGTTCCACGCCGATTCGAAGAGCGCATTGCCGAAGCGGAAGGCGAGCAGGTTCTGGACCGTTTCCTTGCCGAGATAATGGTCGATCCGGTAAACCTGCGATTCATCGAAATAGGTGTGGACGAGCGCGTTCAGCTTCTGGGCCGACTCGAGATCTCGGCCGAAAGGCTTTTCCACGACGAGGCGCGTCCAGCCCTTGCTCTTGTTGAGGCCCGCCTTGCCGAGCGCTTCGATCGTCCCTTCGAACGCTTGGGGCGGCAGCGCGAGGTACAGGATGCGGTTGCCGCCCGCGTTCTTGCCCTCGAGCGCCTCAATGCGCGCGGCCAGCGCCCTGAAATCCTCTTCGCTCGATGTGTCGACCGGCTGGTAATGCACGCATTTTCCGCACCAGTCCGGGTCGGAAGGCGACAAGCCCACTTCGCCCAAGGCCTTGTTCGCCCAGTCGCGATATTGCGCATCGGTGAGCGTGCGGTCGCGCGCGACGCCGAGGATAGTGCAGTCCTTGGACAGGGCGCCGCTCTGCTCCATTCGGAACAAGGACGGCAGGAGCTTCTTGCGCATCAGGTCGCCGGTGCCGCCGAAAATGACGAACACGCAGGAGTCGCCGGGGGTCGTTCGCACTTTGGGTGGTCCTTCCTTTGCTCGCATCGCGCCATCTTATTACACAGCTCGCAGTCGGCGGCGTGGTACGCAAAGTTGCGCGCATGGTGTGCGTTCGGTGAAAGCGTCTAAAATCGGCCCCTCGTGAAACCCCCGGATGCACCCATGCGCACCTTTGCACTTCTCGTCCTGCTTTCCCTGGCACCGATGGCCGCGCAGGCTGCGTGCAACGACTCGCCCAAGGCCGGCGTCGAGTGGACTAAATGCGAGAAGCAGCGCCTGAGCCTCGCAAAGGCGGACCTCAAGGGCGCGAAGATCGTCGAGACGGAGCTGGATGGGACCGATCTTGCCAACGCCAACCTAGCCGGCGCCATGTTGTCGAACTCGAGCTTCGATCGCGTGCGATTCAGCGGCGCGGACCTGAGCGGCGCAAAGATGATGGAGGTCACCGGCTACCGCACCAACTTCAGCGGCGCGAAAATGACCGGGGCCATGCTCGTGAAGGCCGAGCTCATCCGGGCCAACTTCAAGTCGTCGGACCTCAGCAATGCGAATCTGGAGAAAGTGGAGTTCCTGCGCGCTTCGCTCGAAGGCGCCACCCTGACCGGGGCGAACCTCACGGGCGCCGATCTCGCGCGGGCAAGCATGACGAACGCGAAACTGTCCGGCGCCAAGCTCACGAATGCGCGCCTGTTCCGCACACGGCTGGAGGGCGTAGACCTGTCAGCGACGCAGGGATTGACGCAGGCGCAGCTCGATACGGCCTGCGGAGACAAGCAGACAAAATTGCCCGCAGGGCTCAAGCCGGGTTCGGCCTGGCCCTGCGCGCAGGAGTAGCGCTGGAGCCGCTCCGAAAAAGCCTGGCTTAGGCCGCTTTTTTTGCCCAGCGCTCGAGGTCCTCGAGCCCGCCGATGTGCTGGCCGTTGATGAACACCTGCGGAACGGTGCCCTTCCCGGTGATCGCGCCTACGATCCGGCTTCGATTCGTGTTCGGCAGCGTGACCTCGGCAAAGTCGTAGCCTTTTTCCTTCAACAGCTTCTTCGCCTTGGCGCAGAAGGAGCACCCGTCGCGCGTGAGGATGGCGACCTGGTCGGGCTTCTTCGCGCCCGGGTTCACGTGGCCCAGCATGGTGTCGGCATCGGAGACCTCGAACGGGTCGCCGGGCTTCTCGGGCTCGATGAACATCTTCTGGACGACGCCATCCTTGACCAGCATCGAGTAGCGCCAGGAGCGCTTGCCGAAGCCCAGGTCGGCCTTGTCGACCAGCATGCCCATGCCTGCGGAGAACTCGCCGTTGCCGTCGGGCACCATGACGATGTTGTCGGCCTCCTGCCCGGTGGCCCACTCGTTCATGACGAACGCGTCGTTGACCGACACGCACAGGATCGAGTCGACGCCGCTTGCAAAAAAGGCCGGGGCGAGCTCGTTGTAGCGGGGGAGGTGGGTGGTCGAACAGGTCGGGGTGAAGGCGCCGGGCAGCGAAAATACGACTACCGTCCTGCCGTTGAAAAGTTCATCCGTAGTGACGTTCTTCCAGTTGCCTTCGGGCGTACGGGTTCGGAACGCAACTTTTGGAATCTTCTGGCCTTCCTTGCTTTCGAACATGGGGGTCTCCTGGAGGGAATTTGAATTTCAGTGACTCCCAGTCTGCAGACGAAGTTCGATAGCGTCCAATGATTGGTTTATATGCGATCAATAGATCTTATCTATGGTGCCTCCTGCGTGGCTACCAGGCATCCTCGCCGGGCGCCGGGACCGCCGCCTGCTGCTCGTTCTGGAGCAGTTTTTCGAGGTCGTCGCGGCCCTGCCGGCCGAGGGTGATGAGCTTTTTCACGTCGCCGCGGTGGGGGGCCGAATCGGCGAGCAACTGCTCGTCATGCCGCCTGAACTGTTCGGCCAAGCGCCGGGCTTCTGGCTCGCTGTGGCCAAGCACGCGCAACGCGCTCTCTCCGGCGTCGATCGCCGAGCCGAACGTCTCGCGGATTGCGGGAACGCCGAGCCCGGCATATTCGAAGGCATCGGTGCGGCTGTAAGCGCGAACGAGCAGAGCGAGATCCGGGAAGTTCGCTTTCACCAGCCGCGTCGTGGCGAGTGCCGCGTCCTTGTCGTCTACGGCAATCACCAGCAACTTCGCCTTTGCGGCGCCTGCCGAGCGCAGCAGGTCGAGGCGGGTGATATCGCCGTAATAGGCTTTCTGCCCGAACCGGCGCACGAGCTCGATCTGGTTCGGGTCATGGTCGATCACCGTAGTGCCGATGCCGCGGCCGTTCAGCAGCCTTGCGACGACCTGGCCGAAGCGCCCGTAGCCTGCGACGATCACCGAATTCTGTTCCTCGATGACGTCGGCCGCGCGAGCCTCGGTTCGCGCGAGGCGCGGCACGATGAGCTTCTCGTAGGCGATCATGAGGAGCGGCGTAGTCAGCATCGAGGCGGCCACGGCGGCATTGAGGATGTCCACCGTCTCGCGAGGCAGGATCCGTTCGGTCGCCGCGACGCCGAAGAGCACGAACGCGAACTCGCCGATCTGCGACAGGCCCAGCGCGAACAGGATGCCGTCGGCGCCGCACAGCCGAAAACTTCTCGCCACCGCATAGAGCAGCGCGACCTTGAGCGCAACGACCCCGAAAGCCAGACCCAACACGATTGCCGGGATGCGCACGAAAAGCCCGAGATCGACCGAGGTGCCGACCGAAATGAAGAAGAGGCCCAGCAGCAGCCCCTTGAAAGGCTCGATGTCGAGCTCGAGCTCATGACGGTACTCGGAATCGGCCAGGAGGACGCCTGCGATGAAGGTGCCGAGCGCAGCCGACAGGCCGACCGATTGCATGAGCAGGGCGATGCCGATCACGAGGAGCAGCGAGAACGCGATGAAGATTTCGCGCAGGCCCGTGTTCGCCATGTAGCGGAGCACGGGCCGCAGCAGGAAGCGGCCGGCGACGATGATGAGCGCGATCAGCGCGATCGCGCGCCCGGCTGCCCAGAGGTCGAAGCCCGTCGCCGCATCGCTCGCAGGCGCCATGAGGGACAGCACGAGCATCAGCGGGATCACCGCAATGTCCTGGAACAGCAGCACGGCGAACGAGGCTTGGCCACCCGGCGTCGGCAGGAGGTTCTTTTCTTCGAGGGTGGCGAGTGCAATCGCGGTGGATGACATTGCAAACCCCATTCCCGCCACGACGGCCACGGTCCAGGGCTGGCCGAGCGCGATCCCTGCTGCGGCTACGGCAGCCAGCGTTCCGACCACCTGCACTGTCCCCATTCCGAAGATCGAAGTGCGCAGGCTCCATAGGCGCTTCAGGTTGAGTTCCAGCCCAACCAGGAAAAGCAGCAGCACCACGCCGAACTCCGAAAAGTGCAGCATGCCTTCCACGTCGCTGATGAGCTTGAGGCCCCAGGGACCGATGGCCACGCCTGCGAGGAGAAATCCCAACACCGAACCAAGGCCAAGGCGCCGGGACAACGGCACGGCGATGACCGCAGCGGCAAGGTAGATGAGGGCCTGCGCGAGAAACCCGTGGCTTTCCATTTTCAGGTCGACGACAAGAGGGGAAGTCGAATCTAGCATGCGATGCACTTGGTACACTTCGTGCATTCCTGCCCACAAAATTTTCGGAGACCGACCCGATGCTTCGCCTGATGACCGCGTGCCTGACACTGCTTGCTGCTTTTTCGAGCGGCGCGGCCTGGGCACAAGCCTATCCGTCACGGGCGATCCATGTAGTCGTCCCGTACACGGCCGGCGGGTCGTCGGACTTCACGGCGCGCACTGTTGCGGAGCGGCTGGGGCCGTTGCTCGGCACGCAGGTCGTGGTGGAAAACAAGCCGGGCGGCAACACGATCATTGGCACCGAGAGCGTCACGAAAAGCCCCGGTGACGGCTACACGCTGCTGCTGGCCGGCCTGACGACGTATTCGGCGCAGCCCTTCCTCAACAAGAAGCTGCCTTACGACGTGTTGAAGGACCTCACGCCGATCAACAACGCGATCATTTCGCCGTTGGTCGTTTCTGTGCATCCCAGCGTCCCGGCGAAAAACATCCAGGAACTGATTGCCTACGCAAAGGCCAACCCGGGAAAGATCAACTATGGATCGGCAGGTGTGGGCAACACGCTGCACCTGGCCGGCGAAAAATTCAAGGCGGCCACCGGGGTCAACCTGGTGCACGTGCCGTACAAGGGGGCCTCCCAGGCCGTGACCGACCTGCTTGCGGGCAACATCCAGATGATGATCGACCTCGTGCAGACGCCGCTTCAGCACATCAACGCGGGCAAGCTGCGCGCGCTGGGCACGACGTGGGAGAAGCGCGTGAGCGCGTTACCGAACGTGCCGACGCTCCTCGAGCAGGGCGTCAACTACAACTTCGGCGCAATGATCGGCTTCATGGGTCCGGCGGGCATGCCCAAAGATGTCGTGAACCGGCTGCATGCCGAGATTTCGAAGATCATGGCGATGCCTGACGTGCGCGAGGCTTTCGCCAGACAGGCCATGGAGCCGGCGACCTTCGCAAGCCCGGAAGCGTATGCCGCCGCATTTCGCACCGAAGTCGACAACATGGGCAAGCTGGTGAAGGCCGCCGGCATCCAGCCCGAATAGGCGTATTCACAATTCAGGGAGAAACAAATGAACGGATTCAGAACGCTCGCGGCCTCCATCGTCCTTTGCGCATCGACCTCGGCCTTGGCGCAGGACAAGCCGCTGGTCGTCGGGTTCGACGGCACCTTCGCGCCGCATGCCATGCCGAAGATGGGCGGGGGCATCGAGGGCTTCAACGTGGACCTCGTCGTGGAAGCGGGCCGGCGCATGGGCCGCAAGGTCGAGGTCTTCTCGGGCGAATTCTCAGGGCTGATCCCCGCAATGAATGCAGGCAAGCTCGATTTCGTCGGCGCGCCGACCACAGTTACGCCCGAGCGTGCCGCGAACCTGCTGTTTTCCGAGGGCTACCTCAACACCTACTACTCGTTCGTGGTGGCGGCCGGAAAGCCGAACCTCAAGTCCCTCGACGAGCTCAAGGGCAAGACGATCTCGACGAACAAGGGCTCGGCCTACGACAAGTGGCTGCAGGACAATGCCGCAAAGTATGGCTACAAGTCGGAGTCTTACGGCACTAACGCGGACGCGATGCAGGCGATCATTGCCGGCCGCGCGGATGCCGGGCTCACGGGCAACACGACCGGCGCCTACGCCGCCCTCAAGTCGAGCAGCCAGCTGAAAGTCGCAACGCTCAAGGTCGACCAGGGCCTCGTTTGGGGCGCAGTGTTCCGCAAGGACGACAACAAGATGCGCAACGCCTTCGACGAGGCGATCGAGTGCATGAAAGCCGACGGCACCGTGGCGAAGCTGCACGAGAAATGGTTCGGCGTGAAGCCCGAGGCCGGCTCCGCGGCGGTCACCGCCTTCCCGGGGTACGGTGTCCCGGGCCTGGCCGGCTACGACCCGACGGCGCACACCCCGCGCTGCAAGTAGTGGCGGGGCCGGCAGGCCCGGCTGTTGTGGATCTGCGGGCGGCTGTTTCGGAGCTGCCGGCGGCTGTTTCGGAGCGGCCGGCGGCTGTCGTGCGATGAGCCGGTTCGCCGAGACGTTCTTCAACTGGCCGATCATGGCCCAGGCGCTGCCGAAGATCGTCGAGGGCTTCTTCATCACGATCCAGCTTGCCATCGCGGTCGTGATCACCGGCATCGCCTGCGGCCTTGCGCTGGCGGTCGTGCGGTGGGCGCGCATCAGGGCCGTCAACTTCCTGATCGTCGTCTTCGTCGACGTGTTGCGCGCGCTCCCGCCCCTCGTCGTGCTGATCCTGTTCTATTTCGCGCTTCCGACGGTCGGCATTCGCATGTCCGGGTTCACGGCAACGTGGCTTGCGCTGGCGCTGGTGTTAACGGCGTACGCCGAAGAGATCTTCTGGGCGGGGCTGCTCGCGGTGCCCAAGGGCCAGTGGGAGGCGGCGCGTTCCATCGGCCTCGAAACAGGGCAGGCGCTGCGCTTCGTGATCCTGCCGCAGGCGGTGCGCATCACCATCCCGCCGCTCACCAATCGCACCATCGCCATCACCAAGAACACGGCACTCGGCGCGGTGGTGGCGGTAGGTGAAATCCTCTACCAGGCGCAGGGCGCCTATTCGTTCACCTACAACCCGTCGCCGCTCACGCTGGGCGCCGCGGCGTACCTCGTGCTGTTCCTGCCGGTCGTGTGGTTCGGGCGCTGGGTCGAGACTCGCTTCGCGTGGAAAAGGTGACGCTTGGATAGCCTTCTCCTCAACTTCTTTAACGCGGGCATCCTTCAGCAGGCCTGGCCTATCCTGCTGAAAGGGCTCGGCATGACGGTGCTCTTGTGCGTGGTGGTGGTTCCGCTGGGCGCGGCAGGCGGGCTTGCGGTGGCGCTCGCGTCGCGCGCCCCGAGGCGGTGGATGCGCTGGGCGGTCGTCGCATATGTCGATTTCTTCCGTGCTTTCCCGCCGCTGATGCTCCTCATGTTCCTCGCCTTCGGCCTGCCTTTCCTGGGCCTGGACCTGCCGGCCTTCGTGGCGGTTTGCCTAGCGTTCCTGCTGAACACGTCGAGCTATTACGGCGAAATTTTTCGGGCCGGCATCGAGTCGATCCCACGAGGCCAGACAGAAGCTGCGAAGTCGCTTGGCCTGTCCCCGGCGCAGACGATGAGCCGCATCCTCCTGCCGCAGGCGGTGAAGAACGTGCTGCCCGACCTCATCGGCAACACACTGGAGGTCGTCAAGCTCACGTCGATCGCAAGCGTCGTGGCATTGCCCGAACTTCTGTATGCGGCCCGGCAGGCGCAGGCGGTCACCTACAACGCGACCCCGGTCATTGCGGCAGGTATCATCTATCTCATCTGCCTGTGGCCGCTGGTGCGGCTGCTTTCACGGTACGAGCACAAACAACTGGCGACGCGATAGTGGACACGATCCTCGTAATCAACCCGAATTCCACCGAGGCGGTCACGCGCGGCATCGACGAGGCCATGGCACCGTTGCGCATGGCCGGCGGGCCGGCGATCGAATGCGTGACGCTGAAGGAAGGGCCGCCCGGCATCGAGACCCAGCAGCATGTCGACGGCGTGGTCGCCCCGATGCTTAAGCTCGTTCGGGAGCGAGAGGCGGACTACGCGGCCTTCGTGATCGCCTGCTACAGCGACCCGGGCCTGCATTCGGTACGTGAGGTGACGGCCAAGCCGGTTCTCGGCATCTCCGAATGCGGCGTGCTGACGGCGCTCACGCTGGGACAGAAGTTCGGCGTCATCGCGATCCTGCAGAAGTCCATTCCGCGGCATCTGCGCCATCTCGGGGCGATGGGCGTGCTGGACCGCCTGGCGGCGGAGTTGCCCGTGGGGCTGGGCGTCACCGAGCTGTCGGACGAGAAGAAAACCTTCGGCCGCATGGTCGACGTAGGCACGGCGCTTCGCGAAGAACATGGCGCGAACGTGATCGTAATGGGCTGTGCCGGCATGGCGCGCTACCGCACCGGCCTGCAGGACGCCCTCGGCATCCCCGTCGTCGAGCCTTCCCAAGCAGCGGTCGGCATGGCCATTGCGCGCGTGAGGCTCAACTGGCAGGGCGCATGAGTTATATCGGATTACTTATATGAATTGGCCTGAAAGGCGCATGGATGTTTACTCTACGTAAAACAATGTTGAAGATTATCGCGGGTGCGACGGCCAGCCTTGCCATCGGCGCGGCGCATTCGCAGGCTTGGCCGACCAAGCCGATCCGCTGGGTCGTGCCCTATGGCCCGGGCAGCACGGACATCCTTGCTCGCGTGACCGCGCCCAAGGTGAGCTCGGCGCTCGGCCAGCAGATCGTGGTCGAGAACCGCCCCGGCGCGGGCGGCAGCGTCGGGAGCGAGCAGGTGGCCAAGGGCGCCGCCGACGGCTACACGATCCTAATGGGCACCGCGGCTTCCCATGCCGTGAACCCGGCGCTGTACTCGAAGGTCGGCTACGACGCCGCGAAGGATTTCGCGCCGGTCATCAACCTGGCCAGCATCCCCAACGTGGTAATCGTCAACCCGCAGCTCGCCTACAAGACGATCCCGGAGCTCATCGCCGCCGCCAAGGCCCAGCCCGGCACGATCACGTATTCCTCGAACGGCTCGGGGACCTCGCAGCACATGTCCGCAGCGCTCTTCGAAATGCTGACCGGCGTGAAGATGGTTCATGTGCCGTACAAGGGCAGCTCGGAGGGCGTGGTCGCGGTGACGCGGGGCGACGTGAACGTGATGTTCGCGAACATGCCGCCGTCCCTGCCGCTCATCAAGGACGGGCGCGTTCGGCCGATTGCGGTAACGACTTCCCAGCGCCTCGCGGCTTTCCCCGACCTGCCGACGGTCGCCGAAGCAGGGGTGCCCGGCTACGAAGTGTCGACCTGGTTCGCGCTGTTTGCGCCGGCCGCAACGCCCGAGCCGATCGTGCAGCGGCTCAATCGTGAATTCGCCGTAGCGCTTGCG
This sequence comes from Pseudomonadota bacterium, assembly GCA_025352885.1. Taxonomy (GTDB): domain Bacteria; phylum Pseudomonadota; class Gammaproteobacteria; order Burkholderiales; family SG8-39; genus SZAS-79. The sequence continues at coordinate 40,266 of JANXRZ010000052.1, forward strand.
GACGCCGACATCCGCGAGAAGCTCATGGCGCAGGGCTATACGATCAACGGCGGCTCGCCGCAGGACCTCGGCAATCTAGTTCGTGCCGAACTCGTGAAATGGGCGAAGGTCGTGAAGCAGTCCGGCGCGAAGGCCGAGTAGCGCCCCTCAAAGCCCCTTGGGCGTCGCGCGCGCGAAAGCCTCTGCGCCTTCGCCTCCCGTGCCGCCCAGCGGGATCGTCGCGTCGTAGATCCACTTGGTGGACCGGGCGGCGCCCGACCCAACGCCGATCGCCAGCGCATCCGATGCCGGTCCGCCGGTCTGCTCGATGAGGGCAATATCGCTTTGCGCGTGCACACGACTCGCCATGGCCCAGATGAGTTCGGCCGGATCGGTCGAGCTAACGTCCGGGTCGATCGCAATCGCAAGGCGCGCGAGTGTCGAAGGCCCGGAGAGCGCAGCGAGAAGCGCCGTCTTAGCCTGGCCTGCGACGCGTGGCGCCAGCTGGATGACCGCGAGCAGGCCGCCGGCTTCGGCAGGGCAGTGCACGTCGCGCAGGTCGAGGCCGCCTTCAATTGTCCGGAGGTGGCGAGCAATGAGGATTTCGCTTGCGATGGCCATCGCACTGGTCACGTCGAAAGACGCGACGGCAGGCGGCGATTGGGCGGAAGGAATTTCGAAGCAGGCATCGTACGTGAAGCGAACCGTGTCGAGCGTGACGCCTGCGTAACCCGCGATGCCGGGAAGTGCGGTGGTGCGGCTTGCCGCGCCCGGATCGATCTCGCCCTCGATGACCGCGCTTGCGCCAACCGGGTAGGCCAGGCCGGAATGGGCGGCGGTAGGAATCGGCCGCCCGCCAAGTGCGCCGGCGAGCGAATAGTCGGCGTGCGCGCCCAGGGTTCCAATCGCCGCGGCGAGCAGGACGGAAGGCGGCGCGCCGAGCACCAGTCGTGCGCGGCGCCGCGTGGACAGCAGCATGGCGAGCCGGGGCGTGTCGAGCGCGATCTGCATCACTTCGCCGGATCGGAAGGCGCGCACAAGGCACAGACCCCCGTCCACCATCAATACGCCAGTGAAGACCTCGCGCGGCTGTTTCTGGATAGCATCCAGCGTCGTCGGCACGAGGCCCGCTGCGAGCATGTCCTCAGGCTCGATCGCGGACTCCGAGCGGTCCCGCAGCGCGAAGGCGAATCCTGAAGGCGCGATGCCGAGGACCCGGGCCCACTCGGCCCGGCCGGAGGGCCTGGCGATCCAGTTGTAGCGAGAGCGCTCGGCAGCTTCCATGCGCGGGTCGAGCGTCGCGTCGAACAGCGCCTTGGTGCCGGTGCGGTGCATCGGGTTCGCGCCCGGCTCGAGCGGGGATGCGTTGTCGAGCGTGAAGACGCGCGTTCGGTCGATCCGCGATAGCCCAATGGCCGGGTCGAATCGCGAGGTCAGCGCGCGCAGCACCTCCCACGGCTCGGCGATGTCGACGTCGTCGTCTGCAGCCACGAGCAGCTTCGGATGCAGGTAGGGGCTCGCGGCCGCGGCCATCAGCGCGACGCGGGCCTGGCCGGCGTAACGCGGATGCAGGCGCAGTGCGAGGATCAGCGGCGACATGCCGCCGGGGCAACGGATGTCACGCACGTCGAGGAGGCCGCCATCCACTGTCTTGAGGTGATCGGAGAGCTTGGCCTCGACCACGGCGCAGGTGATCGAATGCGCGTCCGAGGGCGGCATGCCGCAGCTCATCGCATAGAAGACGGGTTTCCTGCGCCGGGTGATGGCTTTCACGCGGAAAACGGGCGCCGTGCCGGCCTTGGAGTAGGTTCCGGTGACTTCGCCGAACGGCCCTTCCGCAGCGATCTCGTCCGGGAAAATCTCGCCTTCCAGCACGAGCTCGGCGTCGGCCGGCACTTCGATGTCGATGGTCCTGCACTTCACGAGCCTCACGGGCTCACCGAGCAGGCCGCCTGCAATCGCAAGCTCGTCCATGCCGAAAGGCGCGACGAACCCCGCGGCGAACATGATGAGCGGATGGCCGCCGATGACCATGGCGGCTTCCATCGGGCGGCCGAGCTCCTGGTGCATCTGGTGAATGCGCATTGCCTGGCGCGGCAGCATGTAGTAGCCGGTGCTGTTGCGGCTGAGCACCTGTGCGCGGTGCACGGACATGTTTCGCACGCCGGTCTTCGGATCCTTGATGATGCACATGCCCGAAGCGATGTAGCGCCCCGGGTCGCGTTCGGAGGTCCAGATCGCGGGGATCTTCATGAGGTCGACTGCGTCGCCGGTCTCGACGACTTCCTGCACGGGCGCTGTCTGGACCATCTCAGGGGCGACCGGCATCGCAAGCCGGCGGGCAAACGTGTCGACGACTTCTTCTTCCGGAACGCCGAGTGCAAGGGCCCACATCGCCCGGTCCATGACGAGCTGGCTGGCTACCTCCCACCCTGCGAAGCCGGTGAGGTTGGTGAAATGGCAGGCCTTGCGGTGGTCGACATAGGTCCGGTAGGAAACCGCCGAGACATCGTGGTCTACGTCGGCAGCCTGGTCGAAGCGCTCGAGGCGCCCCGCAGCCTGCAGCGCCTCCAGGTGGCGTCGCAGCGATTGGGTCGTGACGCCGGTGGGCAGCGGAGCATTCATGGGCTAGTCGCCGATCTTCGGCCCGAAGCCCGAAGCCTTCTCCACTGCAAGCGTGTTCTCCGGACGGCCGAACGGCTCGGGCGCAGGATCTCCCGCCTTGCGCGGCTGGCCGATCGCCTCGAAAAAATTGTGCAGGCCGGGGGGCAGGTACGTCCATGTCATCTTGAATTCGCCCGGGCCGTCGTTGATGATCTTGTGCTTCACCCAGCGGCCTGCGAACACCGTCGTCCCCGGCACCGCCTTGTGCGCGACGCCATCGATGAGGAAAGTGCCCGTGCCCTCGAAGCAAAAGAGGATCTCGTCATGCGAGTCGTGCCAGTGCTCGCGCACATAGCCGCCCGGGGCGATGACCTGGATGCCGAACGAAGTGTGGTTCGAGCTGCAGTTGCGCGGGCTGACCTTGACGGTGCTGTAGCCGTTTGCGGGCTTTGGCTGCCAGTAAGACTCGCCTTCATCGGGCTGGAGGACGATCGCGTCGCCCTTGTCCCATGGCTCCACCTGATGCAATACTTTTTCAGCAGGCTTGTTCACAGGTCCGTTCCTCTTCAATGAACCGGCATTGTCCAGCGCGGGCGGTCTAAGGGCAATCGCGGCAGGCGCTTACCGTGGAAGATCACCCGGCAGGGCAAATCGCTCGCGCGTAGTGCAGTAGCGGTTGCCCCACAGGCGGCCCACCGGCTTGTAGAGCGTCTCGCTGACCCGGCGGGTCACTGGGTCGATGATCCCTTCGCGCGCGTGCAGCATGACGATTTCGCCGAACAGGAACACGCGCCCGGGCCCGAGTTCCGTGCGTTGGCGCAGCACGCATTCGAACGAGGCTGGCGACTCCTTGATCATCGGGTGCTTCACCCGGGTCGCGGGAACCGGCGTGAAGCCGGCCTTCTCGAATTCGGATTCGTCCTCGCTGAATTCGCCGCTCGCCACATGCATGCCCTTTGCGATCGATTCCTCGACCATGTTCACTACGAACTCGCCGGTGCGCAGGATGTTCCTCGGCGTGTCTTTCATGCCGCCCGCTTTTCCTACTTTGGTGCCTTCGTTGTCGCGGACGCCAAAGCTGATGATCACCAGTGGCGGCTCGTGGCTGACCACGTTGAAGAATGAGAAAGGCGCGCAGTTGGCCACGCCGTTCGCGCTGTACGTGGATACGAACGCGATCGGCCGCGGCACGACGAGGCCGACCAGCAGCTTGTAGCGGATGTCGGGGTCGAGGGTGGTGAAGTCGAGGTCCATGTGCGGTTCAATCGGTTTTGCCGGGCGCAAGGCTGGAGAGGCCGCCCGGGAGGTCGAAGCGCTGGCGGGTTGTGCAGTAGCGGGCGGCAAACAGGCGTCCGATCGGGTTATACGCTGTCTCGCTGATGCGCTTCGAAGCGGGGTCGATCACACCTTCGCGCGCGTGCACGACGAGGATCTCGCCGAACACGAGCTCGCGGCCAGGGCCGACCTCCATCCGCTTCCAGACCTTGCACTCGAAACTGGCGGCGGCTTCTGCGATTCTGGGGTGCTTTACCACCGCGCAGGGCGCGGGCGTGAGGCCGGCCTTCTCGAATTCGCTTTCCGCCTCCGGGAACTCGTAGCTCGAGATGTGCATCGCATCCGCGTTGACCTCGTCCACGAGGTTGACGACATACTCGCCGGTGCGCTGGATGTTCTTGAGCGTGTGCTTGGTGTCGCCATCGGAGCGCACGTTGAAGCTGGTGACCACCAGCGGCGGCTCTTCGCACAGCACGTTGAAGAACGAGAACGGCGCGCAGTTGTTCACGCCGGCCTCGTTGACCGTCGAGATCCACGCGATCGGCCGGGGGATGACCAGGCCGATGAGCAGCTTGTAGCGTTCGAGCGGGGAGATGTCGGTGAGCTTGAGCTCCATTCGCGCGGTCAGTGCGAAATGCGCGTCATGAACGTGCGGTCGCGCGAGGCGAGCATGGGCACGGCTTCTGCGAGGTACGTCTTGAAAGCGGCGGTGGCCTGGTGCTCCTTGAAGGCCGCTTCGCTCTTGTAAATCTCGTAGAGCATTATTTGATTCGGGTCTTCCGGGTGGACGAGGACGTCGAACGTGAGGCATCCCGGTTCGCTCCGCGCGGCGGTGGCATTGGCGGCGAGCTTTTCCATGAAGGCTGCGTGCGTTTCGGGCTTGGTGCGGATGGTTACGACTAGGCCATAGCTCATTGGATCGATCCGGTGGGGGAGGTTAGTTGGCCGGCGTGACTTCGACGCCGGTCCGCTCAACAATCAGCTTGTAGTGCTCCGGACGGCGATGCGCGGCGAGGTTGAACATGGTCTTCCTCAGGTTCTCCCCGTACGACAGATCGACGTTGTGCACGATGACCTCGTCCTCTTCCGAGTTGGTCTTGGCAACGATTTCGCCGCCCGGCGACACGATCACCGAGTGGCCGAACATGCGGAATCCGTCTTCGAACCCGCACTTAGCTACTTCGACCAGCCAGACCGCGTTCTGGAAGGCCATCGCCTGCGCCATGATCAGGTGGTGGTGCACGCGCAGGTGCGGCGGCTCGGGATAGTGCAGGTTTTCAGTCGGCGTATTGAACCCGAGCGTGACGATCTCGGCGCCCTGCAGCCCCAGGACACGAAACGCCTCGGGCCAGCGGCGGTCGTTGCAGATGAGCATGCCGGCGATCATGTCCATGAAGCGGAAGGTCCGGAAGCCGAGGTTGCCGACCTCGAAGTACTTCTTCTCCAGGTGCTGGAAGGCCGCGCCTTTCTTGTGGTCCGCGTGGCCGGGCAGGTGGATCTTGCGGTACTTGCCGACGATCTTGCCTTCGGGCGAAACGAGGATCGAGGTATTGAAATGTCTTGCGCGGCCCTCTTCGTTCACGAGCTCGCCATAGCCGATGTAAAAGCCGATGCCGTGTTTCTTCGCTTCGTCGAAAAGCGGCTGGGTTTCGGGCGAAGGCATCATCGCTTCGAAGAATTTGCGGTCCACTTCGGTCTGGTCTTCGTACCAGTAGCGCGGGAAGAAGGTCGTAAAGGCGAGCTCGGGGAACACCACGAATTTCGCGCCCATGCTTGCGGCCTCTCGCAGCATTTCAACAAGGCGCTTGACGACGACGGCGCGAGTGTCGGCCAGGTGGATGCCGCCTAGTTGGGCGGCGGCGATGCGGATTTTTCGGCTCATCTCGGTTCTCAGGATTTAAGGGGAGTGTTCCACGCTGAAAGTTGCGCCATTTCGGGAATCTGCCTGCCGAGCGGCTCGAGCGGCGCAGATCGCTCACGCGGGAGGAAGCGTCCGCGGCCGCGCTCGGCGGTCAGCTTGCCGTCCTGGACGATGATTTCACCGCGCGACAGGACGGTGACCGGCCAGCCGGTAAGTTCCCGGCCTTCGTAGGGCGTGTAGCCGGTGTTGTCGTGGACGAGGTCCTTGGTAATGGTCACGCGCTTCTCCGGATCCCAGATGGCGATGTCGGCGTCCGACCCGAGCGCGATGGTGCCTTTTTGCGGATACAGGCCGTAGGTCTGCGCGTGCCGTGTCGAGGTCAGGGCAACGAACTCGTTCAACGTGATGCGCCCGGCCTTGTAGCCGAAAGTGAAGAACAGGGGCAGCCGCAACTCGATGCCCGGCACGCCGTTGGCCATTTCCTTGAAAGTTGTCTTGTCGCCGTTTGGCAACTTGCCGGATGCGTCCATCTTGTAGGGCGCGTGGTCGGACGAATACACCGTGAGCGTCCCATCCTTGAGGCCCTGCCAGCAGGCCTCCTGCGCGGCCTCGTCGCGAGGCGGGGGAGAGCAGCAGAAAGCTGCGCCGAGCACACCCGGGCGATCGATGTCCCTGGCGGTCAGGAACAGGTACTGGGGGCAGGTCTCCGCGAACACTTTCAGGCCGCGGGCCTGCGCCTTGCGTATCGTTTCGATTCCCTCCGGCGTTGAAACGTGCACGATGAGAATCGGGCAGTCGATGACTTCGGCCAGCGTGATGATGCGATTGATCGCCTCGGCCTCCGAAGATCGCGTGTGGCAGATGGCGTGATAGCGCGGGGCGACGTTGCCTTGCTTGACCATCTTTCCGGCGAGCCAGGAAATGATCCCGTGATTTTCTGCGTGAACCATGACCAGGGCGCCGTCGCGCCGCGCGACCGACATTACGTCGAGGATCTGCTCATCCGTCAGGCGCATGCGGTCGTAAGTCATGAAGATCTTGAAAGAGCGGACACCTTGGCCGATCGCCGCAGGAAGATCCGAGGCGAGCGTCTGCTCGTTCGGGTTGGCGATGATCAGGTGAAATCCGTAGTCGACGATCGCGTTTTTGGCCTTGCCGAAATAGTCGGCGAGGACTTTGGGCAGCGCGTCTTCCCGGTGCTGCGCGCAGAACGGCAGGATCGTCGTGGTGCCGCCGAATGCGGCCGACTTCGTGCCCGAGTAGAAGTCGTCGGCGCAGGGAATGGCGAATGACGAGAGCTGGTCGATATGCACGTGGCTGTCGACTCCGCCCGGCAGTACGAGCTTCCCCGTCGCGTCGATCGTCGTTGCACCCGAAAGGCCGATACCGAGGGCAGCTACCTTGCCGTTCCTGATGCCGACGTCCGCGAGGCGCGTTTCGGCTTCAGTCACAACGATGCCCCCGCGGATAACGACGTCGTTTGCGTTCATCGACTGATTTTACCGTCACTGCTGCGTTGCAAAAGGCGGTTTCGCTTGCACCCGGCCAGCGCCGGTCGTTAAATCCACACCCTTGGGGAAGGGGCACTGCCGGCACACCAGGAGGCGCCGGCAGCGAATCTACAACTCTCAAAAGGAGACCCAGATGGCACGCAAGGTAGCGTATGTGACGGGTGGCATGGGCGGCATCGGCACGGCGATCTGCCGCCGGTTGCTCAAAAATGGATTTACTGTGATAGCCGGGTGCGGCCCGAGCCGCGACTGGAAAAAGTGGCTCGCCGAGCAGGAGGCGCAGGGTTTCGACTTCTACGCGTCGGTGGGCAACGTGGCCGATTGGGACTCGACCGTATCGGCATTCACGCAGGCCCGCAAGCAACATGGTCCGATCGACGTCCTTGTGAACAACGCGGGCATTACCCGTGACCGGATGTTCCTCAAGATGTCGCGCGAGGACTGGGATGCGGTCATCGACACGAACCTGAACAGCATGTTCAACGTCACTAAGCAGGTGGTGGCGGACATGGTCGAGCGCGGTTGGGGCCGAATCATCCAGATCTCGTCGGTGAACGGTGAGAAGGGCCAGGCAGGGCAGACCAACTACTCGGCCGCCAAGGCGGGCATGCACGGCTTCACGATGGCGCTCGCGCAGGAGATGGCATCGAAGGGCGTGACGGTGAACACCGTCAGTCCTGGCTACATCGGCACCGACATGGTCCGTGGGATCAAGCCCGAAATCCTGGAGAAGATCGTGTCGAGTATCCCGGTGAAGCGCCTTGGCACGCCCGAGGAAATCGGCGCCATCGTCACTTGGCTCGCGGGGGAGGATTCCGGCTTCACCACCGGTGCCGATTTCAGCTGCAACGGCGGGTTGCACATGGGCTGATTCAGGAAGGCTTTATTGTGGGCGAGGAGCCCCTTCGGCTATAATCCGCCCCCTCGCGCCCATAGCTCAGCTGGATAGAGTACTTGGCTACGAACCAAGGGGTCGGGAGTTCGAATCTCTCTGGGCGCGCCAGCATTAACAAGGGTTTACCAATCGGTAGGCCCTTTTCGTTTTATGCCACGAAGCTGATCTAGCTCTCCAAAGGTTAAGCTCGCGCCCGATG
>JANXRZ010000053.1 GCA_025352885.1 Pseudomonadota bacterium
TCCCGGCCTGGTGGACGGTTTCGGGGTCCCCGGACACCAGGGGGTCTTCATACGGCGGCAAGCTGTCCTGGTCGGTCTGGTTTTCGCGCAATTCTGCCGAAGGCGGGCGAGTAATGATGTTGTCAGGGATGACGTCGGACACCGTGTTGCGATACCGGGTTACGTCCCACACCAGTGTCTTCGCCAGGTCCTTGATCACCGCGTAGCCGCCCGCCATGTCCCCGTACAGCGTTGAATAGCCCACGGCCATCTCGGACTTATTACCGGTCGTCAAGACAATCGAGCCGAACTTGTTCGAAAGGGACATGAGGATGGTGCCGCGGATACGCGCCTGCAGGTTCTCCTCCGTGAGGTCTGGTTCCCGGCCCTCGAATTCCTTCGAGAGCGTGGAGAGAAAACTATCGAACACCGGCTTAATGGGGATCACGTCATAACGCACCCCCAGGCGCCGCGCCATTTCCTTGGCATCGTCGAGGCTCATTTGGGCCGTGTACTGTGTCGGCATCATTACCGCACGAACCTTGTCCACCCCGAGCGCATCGCAGGCAATCGCAAGCGTCAGCGCGGAATCCACGCCCCCTGAGAGCCCCAGCAGCGCGCCCGGAAAACCGTTCTTGCCGAGGTAATCGCGCGTCCCGAGCACAAGAGCCGAATACACTTCGGCCTCGAGCGACGGCTCCTTGGAGATGTCGCCGGGCACTGGCTTTGCGCCTTCGAACACGACCAGTTCGAGCGACTCCTTGAAGAACGGCGCCTGCTGCACGACCTCACCCTTATCGTCGAGGACGCAGGAAGCACCGTCGAACACGAGTTCGTCCTGCCCGCCCACGAGGTTCACGTACACCATGGGCAGGCCCGAGACACGTATCCATTCCCGGAACACCTTGTGACGCCCGGCTTGCTTGCGCTTGTGATAGGGCGACGCATTGATGGACAGGATCACTTCGGCGCCGGCCGCCTTGGCCATGGCGGGGGCTTCCGGCCACCAGACGTCCTCGCAGATCGTAAGCCCGAAGCGCACCCCCTTGACCTCCAGGATGCACGGCTCGTTCCAAGGCGTGAAATACCGCTTTTCGTCGAACACCTCGTAGTTCGGCAAGTCGTGCTTGCGGGCCACCGAAACCACGTGGCCATCCCGGATGACGGCCGCAGAGTTGTAGCGTTTGCCCGTTTCCGCAAGTTCGGGGAAGCCGACGACTACAGTGATGCCATGTATCTTCGTGGCGAGCGAGTCGAGCTCGCGGCGGCAATCGCGGTAGAACCCGTCGCGCAGCAGCAGGTCCTCGGGCGGATACCCGCAAATCGAAAGCTCCGGCGTGAGCACGAGGTCAGCGCCTTTGTCACGAGCCCGGCCAGCGTAGTCGAGGATCAGGGTTGCATTGCCCTGGAGGTCGCCCACCGTGCAGTTGATCTGCGCAAGGGCGAGCACGATGCGTGCGGTGTTCATCGGTTGCGCGAGTCGCTCATTGGCCGCGCGTGTCGGTCGTGGGCGTCATGAGGCTGAATATACCGCAAACACTGCGCTTGCCCGGTGAGCGCGCCGTCATGAATAATGCCTGCGGAATAATGATTGCCGCTTCCCTGCAATTTCTTCATGGCCGACCCGCCGACTTGATCCGCCTCCGCATCGTCGAATCCCTTGGCGGCATCGACGCCCCTTCCTGGAATCGCTTCAGCAATGGCAACCCTTTCCTGCGCCATGAATTCCTGCATGCGCTCATCGACACGGGCTGTGCGTCGGCGAAGACCGGCTGGCAACCGCAGATCCTCGTGCTCGAGCGCGACGGCGAGCTCGCCGGCGCGCTCCCGCTTTTCCTGAAATCGCACTCCTACGGAGAGTACGTTTTCGACTGGGCCTGGGCGGACGCCTACGCGCGCCACGGCTTGGAGTACTACCCCAAGCTGCTGGGTGCGGTCCCGTTTACGCCCGTGACAGGCTCGCGGGTGCTCGCGGATAACGATGCAGATCGCGCGCTCCTCCTCGGCAAAGCACTGGAACTCGCCAAAGGGGTATCTTCCCTGCACATCCTGTTTCCTCACGAGCACGAAGCCCAGTTGATGCGCACGCGCGACATGCTCCTGCGCCGGACCGTGCAATTCCACTGGAGAAATGACAGCTACACCGATTTCGACGACTTCCTGTCGCGCCTCTCCCACCAGAAGCGCAAGAATCTCAAGCAGGAAAGGCGCAAGGTGCGTGAAGCGGGTGTTCGATTCCGATGGCTGCGCGGAAAGGAGATCGCACGTGAGCACTGGGAGTTCTTCAACAAGTGCTATCGCAATACCTATCGGGCACACCACTCCACGCCGTACCTGAATCTCGAATTCTTCCTGCGCATCGGACAGGGATTGCCCGAGCACACGCTGCTGATCCTTGCCGAGCGAGACGGTTCGCCGATTGGCGGCGCATTCAACCTGTATACGCCGACGACGTTGTATGGACGATATTGGGGCGCTCTCGAGTATGTGCCGCTAATGCACTTCGAGGCCTGCTACTACCAGGCCATCGATTTCGCGATCGCGGAGAAATTGCAGACATTCGAAGGGGGCGCGCAAGGCGAGCACAAGCTGTTTCGCGGCCTCTTGCCTGTAGAAACGGTCTCCGCGCATTGGCTTGCGCATCCGCAGTTCTCGCGGGCGATCGAGGATTACCTCGAGCGGGAGACAGAAGGCATCGCCAAGTATGTGAACGAGCTACACGAGCACAGCCCTTTCAAGGGCGAGAGCGGAGGCACTTAGAACCGCGGCTTTTTCTTCGCCTTGTTGTAGCGGTCAACGCCGTCGAGTATTTCCTTCTTCGCCTCCTCCGGCCCCACCCATCCCTCGACCTTCACCCATTTTCCCGGCTCCAGGTCCTTGTAGTGCTGGAAGAAGTGCGCGATCTGCGAGAGCACCGATTCCGGCAGGTCGCGCGGCGAGGTGACGCTGCGATAGAGCGCGGTCAGCTTATCGATCGGCACGGCGAGCAGCTTGGTGTCTTCGCCCGCCTCATCCTCCATTTTGAGCATCCCGACGGGACGGCAGCGCAGCACAACGCCACTGATGAGCGCGAAAGGCGAGAGCACAAGGACATCGACGGGGTCGCCGTCGCCGGATAGCGTGTGCGGGACATAGCCGTAGTTGCAAGGATAGTGCATCGCAGTCGACATGAACCGGTCGACGAACAACGCCCCGGTCTCCTTGTCGACCTCGTACTTGATGGGGTCGGAATTCATCGGGATCTCGATGATGACGTTGACGTCGTTCGGCACGTCGTGGCCGGTAGTCACGCGGTCGAAATTCATCTGTGCCTGTCCTCATTGGGGAGAGCGATTCTATAATGGGTGGCAACCCCAACGACAAACGAGGAGACGGCATGCGGCTCAAGGACAAGGTGGCAATCGTGACCGGCGCGGGCTCCGGCTTCGGCGAAGGCATCGCAAAGCGGTTCGCGCTCGAGGGCGCCAAGGTCGTCGTCAATGACGTCAATGCAAAAGGCGGCGAGCGAGTCACGGGCGAAATCACCGCCGCTGGCGGCCAGGCGGTATTTGCGAAAGGCGATGTGACTCGTGGTCCGGACTGGCAGGCCATGGTCGGCAAGGCGGAGTCGTCGTTCGGGCGCCTTGACATCGTGATCAACAACGCCGGATGGACTCATCGCAAGAAACCATTCCTGGAAGTCACCGAAGCGGAATTCGACCAGGTCTACGCAGTCAACGTGAAGAGCATCTACCTGTCGGTGATGCATGCGCTGCCGGTCTTCAGGAAGCAGGGCGGCGGGTGCTTCGTGAACGTGGCGTCGACCGCAGGCCTGCGCCCCCGGCCGGGTCTTTCGATCTACAACAGCTCCAAGGCCGCCGTAATCCTCATGAGCAAATCGATGGCCGGCGAGTTCGGGCCGGACAATGTGCGCATCAACTGCGTCAACCCGGTCTTCAGTCCCGATACCGGTTTGTCCGCGGAGTTTGCGGGCGGCACGGTGACGCCAGAGACGAGGAAGGCCTATCTTTCGACGATCCCCCTGGGCCGTTTCTCTACGCCTGCGGATGTCGCAAACGCCTGCCTCTATCTAGCATCTGACGAAGCCTCGATGATCAGCGGGAGCTGCATCGAAGTCGACGGAGCGCGCTGCGTCTAGGTCTTGCGCCCGAAACCGCCCAGGAGGGCGCCTATCGGGCGCTGGCGGCGCTGAGACTGCGAAGGGGGATTAGCGGACGGATTGGTTGACTGGTTTGCAGCCGCGGGCGCCGTTCCTGGCTCATATGGCTTGCTGAAAATCGGGTCTGTGGGAGCCGCTGTTGCGCGTGTCGGCTGGGAACGGTGAGGACGCGCCTCCCTTTCGTGGGGCTCCGGCCTCTCGGACCGCTCGCGTCTTGGACGCTCGGAAGAAACAGGCGCGATCGGGGTGGACACATGCCGCACCTTATCTGCCGCATCCTTGCCAAGCAGAGCGGTCAGCGTCGCCGGGTCCGGCTCATAGCCCGGCACGAGCACACGCTCGATCTTCTTGTTAATCAGCTTTTCGATCGCAGCCAGGTCTTCCAGGTCGTCCGGCGATACCAGCGAGATGGCCTCCCCGGTAGCACCCGCGCGCCCCGTCCGCCCAATGCGGTGCACGTAATCCTCTGGCGAATGCGGAACGTCGAAATTGATCACCTGGGGCAAGCCTTCGATGTCCAACCCTCGGGAGGCCACATCCGTTGCCACGAGTACCGCAGTCTTGCCCGCCTTGAACGCTTCCAGCGCGACGAGCCGCTCGGCCTGTGACTTGTCACCATGGATCGCATCGGCGTGGATGTGAGCTGCCCGTAACTGGTGGGCAAGGCGATTGGCGCCGATGCGCGTGCCACAAAAAACGAGCACTTGCTTGAGGTCCCGCGAGCGGATCACGTGCGTGAGCAAATCACGTTTCTTTTCCCGCGAAACCGGGTGGACGATGTGCGTGACCAGATCGGCGACGGCATTTCGCGCGGCGATTTGCACTTCTGCGGGATTGCGCAGAATCGAGCCGGCGAGTTTCTTGATCTCGTCGGGGAAGGTTGCAGAGAACAGAAGGTTCTGGCGCTCGATGGGTAGCAGCGCGATGATCCTGCGGATATCGGGCATGAAGCCCATGTCCATCATCCGGTCGGCCTCGTCCAGGATCAGCACGCTCACCTGGTTGAACATAACGGTCTTGTTCTGTACGTGGTCGAGAAGCCGGCCCGGCGTCGCGACGAGCACTTCGACGCCGCGTTTGAGCTCGGCGATCTGGGCCCGCATGTCCGAGCCGCCGTACACGCAGGTCGAACGAATCGGAAGGTGCTTGGCATACGCCTTGAAGCTCTCTTCCACCTGGATTGCCAGTTCCCTCGTGGGCGCGAGCACAAGCACGCGCACTGGATGCTTCGCCGGCGAAGTGCTGCTTGTCGCCATCGGGGCCAATCGCTGCAGGGTCGGCAGCGCAAAAGCACCCGTCTTGCCGGTGCCCGTCTGCGCGCCCGCCATAAGGTCGCGGCCCGCGAGCACAATCGGGATCGCCTTTTCCTGGATCGGGGAAGGCTGCGTGTAGCCCAGGTCGTGGACCGCCTGGAGGAGCGGCGGGATTAGGCCGAGTTGTTCGAAACCGGAACTGATAGCGATTGCCTGTATCTTTGGCACGGAGGTTGCCGAGGGCGCGCATTATACTCCCTTCCCTTTCGGTTCCCCCTCTCGACAGCATGATCCTGTTTCGAAACCTCGCGATCGCGCGAGGCCCCCGCACCCTCTTCGACCGCGCCTCCCTCACGCTGGAGCGCGGCTGGAAGATTGGCCTCGTCGGCGCCAACGGCTCGGGCAAGTCCAGCCTGCTCTCGCTCATGGCGGGGGATCTCTCGCCAGACCGTGGTGAATGCGAGATCCAGCCGGGGACCCGCATTGAGTGGATAGAACAGGTTGCGCCTGCGCTCGAGCAACCTGTGCTCGAGTACCTGCTGGACGCCGATACGGAGCTCCGGGCGGCCGAAAAGTCGATGCAGGAAGCCGAAGCCGCCCATCACGACCAGGACGACGGGCATGCGCTGGCCCTCGCGCACGAGCGATTTGCACACGTCGATGGCTACACCGCGCCGGCGCGCGCCGCCGCTCTGCTGGCAGGCCTTGGATTTGCGCCGGACGCTGCAACGCGCGCCGTCAAGGAGTTTTCGGGCGGCTACCGAATGCGCTTGAACCTCGGGCGGGCGCTCATGAGCCCCTCCGACCTACTGCTGCTGGACGAGCCGACCAACCACCTCGACATCGACACGGTGCTGTGGCTCGAGAACTGGCTTCGCTCCTATCCCGGAACGCTGATGGTGGTGTCGCACGACCGTGATTTCCTCGACCGCGTCATCGACCGGACGCTCGCGATCCTGCCGGGTGGCGAATCCGGATCGATGCGCCTCTACACTGGCAACTACTCGTCTTACGAGCAGCAGCGCGCCTCGGAGTTGATCCAGCAGGCCGCCTTCGCTACGCGCCAGGAACGCGAAATCAAGCGCATCGAAGGCTTCGTATCCCGCTTCAAGGCCAAGGCCAGCAAGGCTCGCCAGGCGCAGAGCCGCATGAAGCAGCTCGAGAAAATGGAGAAAGTCGCGCCCGTGTACGCCGCGGACACATTCCATTTCCAGTTCGAGGAACCGGAGCGCCAACCGGAGCGCATCGTATCGCTCGAGGAAGTGTCCATCGGCTACGGTGAGCGCACAGTACTCTCGAACATCTCGATGACCCTCACCCGCAACGACCGCATAGCCGTGATCGGGGCCAATGGCGCGGGCAAGACTACCCTCGTGCGAATGCTCGCAGGCGAGATCGCGCCGTCCGTCGGGCGCCGGACGACCGGCCGCGACATCGTGATCGGCTATTTCGCCCAACACCAGATCGAGACGCTTCGGCACGACGAGACGCCCCTTGGCATGATGACCCGGCTCTTTCGCTCAGACCGCGAGCAGCACCTGCGCGACTTCCTGGGCGGATTCGGCTTCGCGGGGGAAGCCGCCCAGCGACCGATCGGGCCCCTGTCCGGAGGCGAAAAGTCGCGCCTCGCGCTGGCTGCACTCGTGCGCCGAAGGCCGAATCTGCTCCTGCTGGACGAACCCACGAACCACCTGGACTTGGAAATGCGCCGCTCGCTGTCGATGGCCCTGCAGACCTACGAGGGGGCGCTCATCATCGTTTCGCACGACCGGCATCTGCTGTCGACCTGTGCTGACCGGATCATTGTCGTCGCGGATGGCGCACTCACAGACTTCGACGGTGACCTCGAGGATTACCGCAAGGCCCGCCTGAAGACTGAGCGCACCAAGCGCGTGGACTCGCCCAAAACCAGCCGGAAAGACGAACGCCGCGCGGATGCGGCGGCAAGGTCCGCTGCTCGGGACTCCATTCGCGCCCAGTTGAAACCGCTCGAGAAGCAATTGCTGGCGATCGAATCGCACGTCGCAAAATTATCCAGGGAAGCCGAATCGGCCCGGCTGGCCCTCGCGGATGCGGAGCTGTACGAGGAGTCTCGGCGGGAGCAGCTAAAGAAGCTCGTCCAGTCGGAGGCAAGGCTCAAAGCCGACCTCGCGGCCGCTGAAGAGGACTGGTTGCACGCATCCGCGAAAATCGAGGCGCTGCGCGCCGAATCGAATGAATCGGCCGGCGAGGCCGTAAGCTGAACAACGCCAGGCGGCGTTAGTCCAACGTGCGCCGGGGCGTCAGTTCAGCGTGCGCGGCTCGAGTTGCTCCGCAGGCTCGCTTTCGGCGCCCGGCAACTTGAGGTCCATATCCCAGTCGCTCTTGCTCACCGCGGCCTGCACGAGACGGCACACCGAGTGCAGCAGGACTTCATCGAGCGTGAGCGTAATGCCCTGGCCGTTGGAGGGATGCAGCGAAACGACCGGCAAGCCCTTTGGGTCGCTTCCCGTCTGGATGCGCGCAAGTAAAAGCGGATCGGTACCCAGCGGCGTGGAGCGCGCGGCCTGTTGGAACGGCTTGGAAAAATCGGCGCGCTGGACGGCTTTCTGGTGCTCGAGGCCAAGCAGCGCCTTGCGCGCTTCAGCGCTTGGCTGGACCTTGATGCGCGGACTTGCCTCTTCCGCCAGCTTGACTAGCAAAGGCCAAAGCAGTTTCACGAACCGGCGCGTAAGCCACATCCGGACTTCTGCGCCATCATCCGTGGACACAAGCATCAGCAGCCGGTCCTGCTCGGCATTGAAATCGATTTTGAGCTGGTGAAGTTTCATGAAGATAGTTTAACCCGCCGCGCGCCCGGCTACGGCGCGCGGCTTACTTCTGCGATTCCCTGATGCGCCCGAGTAATGCGGTAGTCGAGCGCTCATGCTCGAATGGGATCGAGAAGACTCGCCCGCCTCTTGCGAGAACCGACTGCGCTCCGATTATTTTCGCGACTTCCCAGTCACCGCCTTTAACCAGTACGTCCGGACGCAGGCGTTCGATCAGCGCAAGGGGCGTGTCCTCCTCGAACCATGTGACGAAATCCACGGATTCGAGGGCCGCGATCACCGCAACGCGATCTTCAAGTGGGTTGACCGGACGGTCTGCCCCCTTTTCGAGCCGTCTTACCGAGGCGTCGCTGTTCACGGCCACCACGAGAGAAGCGCCAAGCGATCGGGCCTGGGCGAGGCACGCCGCGTGGCCCCTGTGCAGCAGATCGAATACGCCGTTTGTGAAGACCAGGGGGCGCGCTACGCCAGGAATGCCCTGGGCCAGGTCCTGCGGCGGCCGGATCTTGCGCTCGAACGCAGGGGAAGTGGCCTTCACGGCTACTGGTTTGAAGGCACCTTGTTGTCGCCGGCTTTCGGGGGCGCCGGCCGGCAGATGTCGTCGTTCGGCGTGCAGAAGTCGAAGAGCCGTACGACCTTGCGTACGCCGCCGGTCGTGCGGGCGATGTCGGTGGCGAGCTTCGCTTCCTGCTCGGTGACGATCCCGATCAGGTACACGGTGCTGTTTTCCGTCACCACCTTGACATGGAAGGGATTGAAGTAATTCGCATCCACGAACCGTGCCTTGACCTTGGAAGTCAGGTACGAATCGTTCGCTCGCGAAGAGAGCGCCGAAGTGCCCGCCACCGCGATCTCATTGGTGATGCCGCGCACGTTGCCAAGCCCTGCAACGATCTTTTCCACTTCGCCCTTGATCGACTCGTTGGCCACTTCACCGGTCAACAACACGTTCCGGTTGTAGGAAGTGACGTTCACATGCACTTTGCCGCCGAACCGGTCGGCAATGCGGTTGCCTGCGCGCAGTTCGACGCCTTCATCGTCGATCTGGGTGCCGGGCGTCCGGCGATCGTTCGCTGCCGTGAAAGCGGCGCCCATGCCCACGGCCGCGACGGGAAGGCATCCCTGCAACGCGGGCCCTGCGGCGAGTGCGGCAACCAGTGCTAGCCACCGTGCATTCTTCATCTACTTTGCTCCAAAAAGGACTGCGTCGATTCCGTCGCACAGGCAATGCAGCGCCAGGAGGTGCACTTCCTGGATGCGCGCGGTAACCGTGTGCGGCACACATATGTGAACGTCATTCGTTGAAAGCATCGCCTGCATCTTTCCGCCCCCTCGGCCGGTCAGCGCGACGATCCCCATCCCGGATTTCTGCGCAACCCGCATTGCAGCCATCACATTGGCCGAGTTGCCGGACGTCGAAATGCCGAGCAACACATCCCCTGCCCGCCCGAGTGCCTGCACCTGCTTCTCGAAAACCTGGTCGTAGCTGTAATCGTTTGCGATTGATGTCAGGGTCGAAGTGTCGGTCGTAAGCGCCACTGCAGCCAGCGGCGGTCTTTCGACTTCGAACCGGTTGAGGAGTTCGGCTGCGAAATGCTGGGCGTCGGCGGCGGAACCGCCATTGCCGCATGCAAGGATTTTTCCGCCGGAGCGAAGGCATTCGGTCATCAGGCCGATCGCTTTTGCGATGGGCCCCGCCAGCACGGCAGCAGATGCCGATTTGAGATCGGCGCTCGCGGAAAAATGTCCGGCCACCCGCGCTGCGAGATCAGCCTGCAGCACGCTGCCATCTGCTTTGCCCATGGGGGATTTTACACCGCATCTCACTCGACATAGACCTGGAACGTAATGCGCCGCGCCGGGTTCGGATGCCATTCCGCGCGGCTGACGCGGGCATGCAGCGTCTCGCCGCGATCGAGTGCCCAGGCGAGCGCTGCATTGTCGCGCCTGGGCACGTATCCGAGCTTGTGGCCCTGCCATTCCACCCGGACCGCATTTTCGTCGAAGGCATTGTCCCGCTCGCGGATAAGCGCCAGCTCGTCGCCTGAGCGAAGGTATCCCCACACTTCATCGGCCGCGGCATGCCGGAAACCCGCCAGCGGCGAACTCTGGACAAGCATTCGAACGTGCGGCGTCTTCTCCTGTGCCTGCACGGGAGGGGCCGCGGCAATCGCCAGGCACGAGGCGGCGCTTAATGCTGCCGACCTAAGCACCGAACGCATTGCGAATCCACTGGATCCGCGCCAGGTCGAGCGTCTGCAGCAGCAGCACGTCGAACCGGCACGGCGCTTCTGGACGCGCAATGAGGAAGTATCGCGCCGCTGCGGTGATGCGCGCCTGCTTCCTGCCGGTGATGCTCTCGGCCGCCCCTCCAAAAGCATTACTAGTGCGAAGCCGCACTTCGCAGAAGACGAACGTGTCGTCTTCGCGCGCTATGAGGTCGATCTCCCCGTGGCGGCACCTGAAATTGCGCGCGATGATCGACAGGCCGGCAGCGGTCAACAGGCGCTCGGCCAGCGCTTCGGCTTCCCTCCCTGCGGTAGCAGTGTCCATTCAAGCCCCCTGGTTGCCCATCGCTTAACGAAGCCGCACAATTCACGTTGACCCCGCGCTTCACGTCGACTGGACATCCATGCCGCAAGACCCCTTGAGCGCCGGTACGCTTTATGTCGTTGCCACGCCGATCGGAAACCTCTCCGACCTCTCCGTCCGCGCAACGGAGGTTCTCCGCGAAGTGGATGTGATTGCGTGCGAGGACACGAGGACGACCCGGCCCCTGCTGGCCGTTCACGGCATCACCGGGAAGACAATCGCGCTTCATGAGCACAACGAGCGGGATGCGTCCTCCAAGCTTGTAGAAGCGCTCAAGGCCGGCAAGAGCGTCGCCTTGGTAAGCGACGCCGGCACCCCGGCGATATCCGATCCTGGCGCGCTCGTGGTTGCCGCCGCCCATCAGGCCGGCCTCCGGGTGGTGCCGATTCCAGGTGCCAATGCTGCGATTGCAGCCTATTGCGCGAGCGGCTTTCTCGCCGAACGGTTCGTGTTTGCCGGATTCTTGCCGGCCTCCCAAGGCGCACGCCGCAAGGCCATCTCGGCACTCGACGCGGAATGCCCGGTCATCCTTTACGAAGCGCCGCACCGCATCCTCGCCTGCGTTGAGGATCTCGCTGCCCTTCTGGGTTCCGACCGGGAACTGGTCATTGCTCGCGAATTGACTAAGAAATTCGAGGAAGTCGTCCGCCTACCCCTTGGCGCGGCAAAATCCTGGATCGAAGCGGGCACCCATCGGCAGCAGGGCGAATTCGTCCTGGTCCTTGGCCCCAAGCCCACGGACACGCAGGCTGATGAAGGCGATGCCGAGCGTGTGCTGCGCATCCTCCTCGAAGACCATTCGGTAAGCGATGCGGCGCGGATTGCAGCACGCCTTACGGGCGGATCCAAGAACGGCTTGTACGAGCGGGCTCTTGCCATTTCGGCGGACCTGCCGGCGATCAAGCCACGCAAGCCACGGTAAAATCCCGCCGACCCTTTCCTTGTCGCGCGCCTGTCGTGCGCAGCACCGGTACCTGCCTTGGACGAAATCAGCCTCACCCGCCCGGACGACTGGCACTTGCACCTGCGCGACGGCGAAGACCTCGCGTCTGTGATCGCGCATACCGCCCGATGCTTCGCCCGCGCAATCGTGATGCCGAACCTGAAGCCGCCGATTACCACCACGAAGCGAGCACTCGACTACCGCGAGCGCATCCTGGATGCCCTCCCCGAGAATTCGCGGTTCGAGCCGCTCATGACGCTTTACCTTACGGACGACACCCCGCCAGAAGAGATCGCGCGCGCGAAACTCTCCGGCCGGGTGCAGGGAGTGAAACTGTATCCCGCGGGCGCGACGACGCACTCCGACGCAGGCGTCACCCGCCTCTCGCGTTGTTTCCATACGCTGGAGAAGATGCAGGAGCTCGGCCTGCCGCTCCTCATCCACGGCGAAGCGACCGACCCTGAGATCGACGTGTTCGATCGCGAGAAGGCCTTCCTCGAGATGACCCTCGGCCCGCTGGTCGACCGCTTCCCGGAACTTAAGATAGTGGTCGAGCACATCACTACGCGGGACGCCGTCCACTATGTCGAGGTGACGGGACCGAACATCGCCGCGACCATCACCGCCCATCACTTGCTGATGAACCGGAACGCGCTGTTTCAGGGCGGCATCCGTCCGCATAACTACTGCCTGCCTGTGCTCAAGCGCGAGGAGCACCGCGAGGCGCTCGTCGAGGCGGCGACCTCCGGCAATGCAAAATTCTTCCTGGGGACGGACAGCGCGCCCCATGCGAAGCACACCAAGGAAGCGGCGTGCGGTTGTGCGGGGCTCTACACAGCCCATGCTGCGATCGAGCTCTATGCGAGCGCGTTCGAGGAAGCCAATGCGCTCGACAAGCTCGAAGGTTTCGCAAGCTTTCATGGGGCCGATTTCTACGGACTGCCACGCAACAAGGACCGCATCACGCTCGTGCGCAAGGAATGGCGCGTGCCGGACAGCTACAAGTTCGGGGCGAACGAGGTCGTGCCCATGCGCGCAGGCGAATCCCTCGCGTGGCAGCTGAGGTAAGCGGCCTCCTCCCGCGCGGGGCGCTGGTGCACCCCGCATTCGATCCGCTTCGCCCTTGGCTGGACCAGCTCGACACGCATCCTGGCGTTGATCGACTCAACGCCCTTGCAGGCGCCCTCCCTCATCGGCCACGGACCGACGGCGGATCGATCCTGCGTTTCACGACGCCGGTTTCCGGGGCCGTCGGCCATTACGAGCAGAGGATTCTCGAAACGGGAACCGTCGACACGCGTTCGGACAACCTCCACGACCTGTTCAATGCGCTGGCCTGGCTCGCCTTCCCCAAAACCAAGGCCGCCCTCAATGCCCGGCATGTAGAGCGCCTTGCGTCTGAAGGAAACGTTCGCGGATCGCTTCGCGACTTGCTCACACTCATCGACGAAGGGGGTGTAATTGTTGCCTGCACGCCCGGCGCGCTGGCTCCGACGGAAGATCTCGTTCGCCGGTTTCGGTGGAAGCAGTTGTTCTGGGAGTTCCGGGAAAGGCTTTTGGAGCAAACAAGGTTCGTGCTGGTTGGTCACAGTGCTTATGAAAAAGCCCTTACCCCCTATCCCGGCATTACCTGCAAGGCCTTTTTCATTCCTGCGTCGCGTGAATTAATCGATGCCCCGCCGCACGTCCTGTCCAGCTGGCTGGACGAGCGAGCGGCCGCCTCGATCCGGGCGCTCCCGGATACCGCAACGCCACGCAAAACGCCGCCTTTGCCGGTTTTTGGGTACCCGGGATGGCTGCCGCAGAGCGCCGAGCAAGGGTTTTACGCCGACCAGCGCTGGTTCCGTACGGCCCCGGCCAATCGGGAATCGTCCGCGAAGCTTGAGCCGCGGGCCTAATTCCGTGTAAACTCTCGCCTTTTTCTGCGGAGCCACCCCATGTCCCGAGTCTGCCAAGTCACCGGCAAGAAGCCGATGAAAGGTAACTTGGTGTCGCATGCGAACAACAAGACCAAGCGCACCTTCCTCCCCAACCTGCATTACCGCCGGTTCTGGGTCGAGAGTGAGAATCGCTGGATCCGACTTCGCGTGTCCACCAACGCATTGCGCACGATCGACAAGAACGGCATCGATGTCGTCCTCGCCGACCTGCGGGCCGAAGGCAAGATCGCCAAGGCCGGCAAGGTCAAAGGAGCCTGAACATGCGCGAAAAGATCAAGCTTGAATCCAGCGCCGGCACCGGTCACTTCTACACCACGACCAAGAACAAGCGCACCACGCCTGACAAGCTCGAGATCAAGAAGTACGATCCGAAGGCGCGCAAGCACGTGATGTACAAGGAAACCAAACTTAAGTAGAAAAGCGGCGCAGCAAGGTCGCCAATGAAAAAGGCCCGCGATGCGGGCCTTTTTCATTGCTGCGTGTCCATCAGGCGTAGCAGCGAAGCCTCTGGCTGAACTCGGCCAGCGGGACGATGCCGCTGGACTCCGCCCGGTGGCACCAATCCTTGAACTGCTGCAGCAGCTGCTCCTTGGACGCGCTGGAGCGCTCCCAGAGCGCCACGAGCTCATCGCGCATGGCGAGCACAGTCTCGAGAGCCTTGCTGTGCTTCAGCGTGTCGAACAGGCGCTCTTTCTCGGTAGCCGGCAGTTCGCGGCTGAGCAGCTTCGGGCGGACTGAGCGCAATGAGGCGGCGACGCTTGGCGAGCCTTGCTTCAGCCGTACGAGTTCCTGGGCATAGGTTTTCTTGAGGGACTTGGTGTAACGCGCCAGGACGTCATAGCGGTTCGCGATCACGGCGTGGAGAGTGTCCGAGTCGAGGTCCGAGACTGGCTTGGCGTTCGCGAAGCGGGGGGTGGGCGCGATCTTCTTGACCGTGGCCAGGCCCGCTTTCTCGAGCAGGCAAATGTACATCCAGCCGATGTCGAATTCATACCACTTCGAGGAGAGCTTGGCCGAGGTTGCGTGCGAATGATGGTTGTTGTGCAGCTCTTCGCCGCCGATCAGGATGCCCCAGGGCACGATATTGGTGCTCGCATCCTCGGCGTCGAAATTGCGGTAGCCGAACCAGTGGCCCACCCCGTTGATCACACCGGCGGCCCAGAACGGGATCCAGACGATCTGCGTAACGAGGATCAGCAGGCCGGGCACCAACCCGAACAGGAACACGTTCACCGAACCCATGAGGGTCAGGCCGAGGATCGCGTGCGCCGAGTACAGGTTGCGCTCCATGTAATCGTCGGGCGTGCCATGGCCGTACCGCTCAATCGTGTCGTGGTTGTACGACTCCTTTACGTAGAGGAACACGCCGCCCCAGAGGACTTTGTTGATCCCAAGGATCTGCGGGCTGTGCGGATCGTCGACCGTCTCGCATTTGGCGTGGTGCTTGCGATGGATGGCGGTCCACTCCTTGGTCACCATGCCCGTGGTGAGCCACAGCCAGAAGCGGAAGAAATGTGACGCGATCGGATGCAGGTCGAGCGCCCTGTGCGCCTGGTGGCGGTGCAGGAAGATCGTGACCGAGGCAATGGTGACGTGGGTCAGGCCGAGCGCAATTGCGACAAGGCCCCACCAGGGGAGGTCGAGCAGTCCGGAGAAGAGCATCGAGTTTTCGGGGGCTTGTAGTGATTATGGGGGATGAGAAGTTGCGCGCGATTCTACGCGATTGGACTCTGCGCGCAATAGGCAAATGGTGACCAATTGCGTAAGCTCAAGCCCCCCCTGCCGCGAGGACCCTAACCTCCCGTTGGGGAAAGGGAATTTGTATTCCTCGAGCACTGAATTCGGCGAGGATCGAGACCATGATTTCAGAACAGATGTTCTGGCGGCCTTTTTCCGGGTCGTCGATCCAGAACCCCACTTCCAGTTCGATGCCGCTGTCGGCGAGCGCCATCACAAGCGCGTGGGGCGGCGGATCCTTCAGTACGCGCGGATGGCGAGCGGCAATCTCGGCCAGCAGGAAGAGAACCTGCGGGATGTCGGACGAATAGCTCACCGAAACCTTGATCGCCAGGCGCAATTGCTTGTCGGCATACGTGTTGTTGAGGACCGTTGTGGTGATCAGCGTGTCGTTGGGGATGATCGCCTCCACACCCGATTGGGAGCGCACCACGGTATAGCGGGTCGTAATGTGCTTCACCTCGCCGTAATGATTGTCTGCCGTGATCCAGTCGCCGATCCGGATGGAGCGATCGAGCAGGATGATGAAGCCCGACAGGTAGTTGCTGGCGATCTTCTGGAGGCCGAAGCCCAGGCCCACGCCGAGTGCCCCGCCGAAGACCGAAAGCACGGTCAGGTCGATCCCCATGACCGGCAGCACGATCAACACGGCCACGACCAGGAGCACGGCCTTCGTCACGCGCGCCAGCAGCCCCCGGATGCTCGAATTCATGCGCTGCGAGCGCATCAGCCGCGCTTCCACGGCGTTGCCCGCCCACAGCGCAACCAGCAGCGTCAGCACGATCCAGAAGACCGATTCCAGCGCGGCCATGACTGAGAACCTCTGCTTGCCGAACGAGACTTCGATGCCTTCGAGCACCACCTTGATCTCGGGGAGCAACCCGGTGAGGTAGAGCGCAACGCAGGCCCAGGCCACGATCGTGATGGCCCGCTCCCACGCGGCCAGTGTGCCGCTCGCCGGGAATCCGAGCCGCAGCAGGTAGACGAGGAACCGAATCCCCGCAAGCGAGGCCACGAGCGGGATGACTAGCGAAAGCAGGTTCACGTGCGTCCAACGCGCAAGCAGGGCGCGCACCGCGAAGAGCAGCACGACGACAACCAGCGGAAAGACGATCCGGTTGAATCCTCCGGCGCCGAGTCGAAGCGCCGTCGGCTGCCCCTCCGAGGTCCGAACCCTTACCGCTCGGGAGAGAGCCCATCCCAGCAAGGCTGCGACCGCCACGGCCCCAAGCTGCCATAACAGGTCCGGCTGCCCCAGGTCGTCCCAAACATCCGCGATACGATTTTCGAAGCGGAAAGGGGGCACTTTCGGCCTATATGTTGGAGTGGAAGCGCAGCCCATAAAAATTCGCCGGGCCGCGGTCCTGATTGTAGCCGGGGTTCGAAATACGCTGATATCCGACGGACAGCCACGCGCGCCCGGCCACTCGCAGGCTGTAAAACATCTCGAAAATCTTCTCGCTCGCGTAGTTGAGCCGTCCTTCGCCCAGGAAGAATCCCTGGCCGCCTGCGGCTAGATAATCGCGATGCGCGCGTCCAAGGCCGTTGAGGTACATCGCGACTCCCGCGGAGTCGCCTTCGCGCGACCAGCGTTCGCCTTTCGCAAGGACGCCCGCTGCAATGGAGCGGTCAATCTCCGTAAACGCAAAAGTCTCCGTCTTGCCGTCGTTCCAAGCGGCGCGAACATAGCCGCCGATATGTTCGGCCAGTTCGGCCTGCACGCCTGCCCCTACCCCGTACTTCGAGCGCAGCCTGCGAACCGCCGTGAGGTCGGGAGTGCCTCCAGCAGCGATTGCATCATCGAAGCCGCCCATCACGGCGCGATTATGAAAAGCCATCAGGCGCACCGCCCCGGGCCGGCCTGCGAACCTGAAAGGGATTTCGGCTTCGGCGACGTCGCCGAAGTGACTCGCCAATCGCCCGTCAAGCGGGAGGCCGTTCGACTCCTTCGGAAGCGCGAACCGGCCGGCGCGCAGAGAATAGCGAGGCGTGATGTATTCACCGGCAATGCCACGCGTGTACCCACGAGCGTCAGCCGGAAAATCCCAGGCGCCATAGGTGAGCGAAGACCAGTTCATGAACTGCGTTCTCGCATCGCGACTGTAATCCACTGCGTCGAACACATCGAGAACTGAAACCGTCCCTGCCGTAAAGACCAGGCGCTCTGCGGCATAGCGCGTCCTGACCTGGTTGGCTTCCGATTCCTGCTCTTCCATCTCGCCTGACAGGTTCCATGTCTTCCGCACGAACATGCGGGCCAAGTAAATGAGCGGATCGGGACCGGAGGTCCGCGCCAATTCGCCATTGGTGAATCCTCCCGTGCCTTGCAGTTGCGAAAACGGCACGCCCTGAGTCACTTCCGGATTCAGGTAGAGCTCGAGCCCATTGCCAAGCCTTGCCCCAACAAAGGCACTAGCCGTGAAAGAGTAACTGCCGGCTCGCGCGGCCCCCAGACTCTTGGGCCCTTGGTAAGGCGAGGGGAATGCCGGCTTCGTCTGGCGAAGATATGTCGTTTGCAGGTGCATCTCGATCGGGCGATCGATTTCGGCGTCCTGCGCGAGGACGCCGGTTGCCGACATGAATGTTGCCAGCGCAAGAATCGGGAGGGAGCTTCTGATCTTCATGAGTGACGCTCGAAGGCCGCGGCAAAAAACCCGTCGGTATGGTGACGGTGGGGAAACAGGCGAAGGTTCACGCCGGTATCGAGCGCGATGTTCTGCGCCTTGAAGATTTCGGCGCACGACACTTGCCTGTACCCCGCATGCGAAGCGACAAAGCCGGCCGCGATCTCCTCGCCCTCCTCACGCAGGATGCTGCAGGTCGCGAAGACAAGCCGGCCACCAATCCTCGACAGGCGGGCGGCAGCGGCCAGGATGCGGGCTTGTTTTGCAACCAGTTCGGCGACATCTTCTTCGCCGAACCGCCATTTGAGCTCCGGGTTGCGCCTGAGGGTGCCGAAGCCCGAACAAGGCGCGTCGACCAGCACGCGGTCGATCTTGCCCGCCAGGCGCTTTGCCCGAAGGTCGTTCTCGTTTGCGATCGCAATCGGGTGGACATTCGACAACCCTGAGCGCGCCAGGCGCGGATCGAGTCCTGCAAGGCGCTTGGCAGATACATCGAACGCATAGAGCCGGCCGGTGTTGCGCATAATCGCGCCGAGCGCCAGAGTCTTTCCCCCTCCGCCAGCGCAGAAATCGACCACCATCTCGCCGCGCTTCGGCGCGACAAGTGCGGCGAGCAACTGGCTGCCTTCGTCCTGCACCTCGACACTGCCGTCTAGAAACAGCGGATGCTTGTTGATCGCGGGCTTGCCGGCGAGTCGCACGCCCGCGGGCGAATACGGCGTTGCATGGCAATCGAGCGCGGACGCCTGCAACCCCGCGAGTGCCTCTTCGCGTGAACGCTTGACGAAATTTACGCGCAGGTCCATCGGCGCCGAAGTAAGCAAGCCTTGGGCGATCGCCTGCGCTTCTTCCGCCCCATATTGGGTGACGAGCTTCTCCCAAAGCCAATTGGGGAGGTCCGCCTGCACGGCCGGCGGCTGGTCCTCGATGCGCGCGGCCTTCGCCCGCTCGAGCAAGGGCAGGTCCTTTTCCCTCACGCTGTCTGCAAGGCCCCGCACCGACTGTCCCTGCAGGCGCACAAGCGCTGCGAGGATGAGCGAATAAGGCGATTCGGACCCAGCCGCCAGCGCCAGCGAGCGCCGCCGCCTCAATGCGGCAAAGACGGCTTCGGCAATGAAAGCGCGATCCTGCTGCCCAAGCTCGCGATGATTGCGGAAATGCCGCGACATCGCCTGGTCAGCGGGTCCCGAAAAGCGCAGCGCGTCGGAAAGCACGTCCGAGGCATGAGCGATGAGCGCCTTCGAGACCCTCACTGTGCCGAGAGCCGGGTGGCCACCTGGTCTATACGTGTGCCGTCCTTCTCGACTACGAGAATGCGCACCGGCACGAAGCCATGCTTGGCCGACAGCCACATCTCGGAAGTGCGGTCATCCGGGTTTTTCTTCTGCCGCTCGAGCTTGAGCGCATCGAAGTCGCCCGCCGGCGTCTTGACCGTCTCTCGTCCTGCAGCCTTGTACGAGGACGTGGAGAGTCCCTTGCCATCCGTGATGTTGACCTCCACGGGCGCAGTCGGCGAAGGCCGGAAGGCGAAAGTGTAGGCAAACGAAAGCCGGTCCTGGATCTCCGGTGGGAGCGGCTTCACTTCCCCTGGCCCGTCCTTACTCTGCAAGGTCAGGGTCTTCGCGGTCCAGTCGAATTTCGCGCGCACCGTATCGCGGCCGGTTCGCGTGTCCTCGAACTCAAGCGGGTGCAGGCCGTCTGCGGCAATCGATCCGCGGCTTGTGCGCGACGCATCCCCCCGCAGCGCGAACACCCCTTTGCCTTTCATGCTGGCTGAAAGCCGGTACGTCTTGCCGTCGTGCTCGAGCTTTTCCACTAGCTCGGCAATCGGCGTGCCGTTGCGGCTGAGGTCGTAGGCGATCTCGACATGCCGGGGCGGCGCCGCCAGTGCGCTGCAGGCGAAGCTAAGGGCGGTCAGAAAAAAAAGCTTGGTGCGCATTGGGATCCTTTACTCGAACGATTCCGTTTTCTACGATGAGCCTGCCCTCGAGCAGCCAGCGCAACGCCATCGGGTAGAGCAGATGTTCCTGGCGCAGCACCCTTGCGGCAAGCCGCTCAGGCGTATCGTCAGTCCAGACGGGCACGGCCGCCTGCGCGACGATCGGCCCGTGATCGAGCTCGGGCGTAACGAAGTGCACCGTGCAGCCATGCACTTTGACACCGGCGGCAAGCGCTCGTTCATGCGTCTTCAACCCGGTGAAGGACGGCAAGAGCGAGGGATGAATGTTCACGAGGCGATCGGCATACCGAGCCACGAACCGCGGAGTCAGGATGCGCATGAAGCCTGCGAGCGCAACTGCTGTGGGAGCGTGCCGGGCGACCTCCGCGGCCAGTGCTGCGTCGAAGCCTTCCCGCGTGCCGTAGTCCTTGTCGCGCACCACCGAGGTCGGAATCCCACGTGCGGACGCGATTGCGAGACCGGGCGCGTCGGGCTTGTTGCTGATCACCGCCGTGACCGGCAGGCCGGCCTCGACGATCGCCTGCATGTTGCTGCCGCGGCCTGAAATGAGAATGACGATGGACATTGCGGGCCGCAGTTTAGCAGCCGTGTGTTTCGGCGCTGCTATTGGAGGATTACTGAATGCGCCAGAGGTACATGTTGTGGCTGTGACCGTCGAGGTTCAGCTGCGATTCCTGGTCCGGCCGCCAGCCCGGGATGCCGAACTCATAAGCCACGATGCGGGACCCTCGCTTGAGGCTCGCTTTCAATCTCGGGGCGAGCCGCTCGTTCAACTCCGGAAAAAGAAACAGCGTCACCACTGTGGCGCTCGAAAGATCGGTTTTGAACAGGTCCTCCTGTCGAAACGACACGCGCTGTGACACACCCGCGCGACTTGCGCCCTCCCGTGCCTCGGCCAGCCGCATGGGATCCAGGTCGATTCCCACCCCGCGCGCGCCGAACTTTTCGGCCGCCGCGATGATGAAGCGCCCGTCGCCGCACCCGAGGTCGTATACGACGTCTTGCGGCCCCACCTGCGCCAGTCGAAGCATTTCTTCTACGGCCGGATAAGGCGTCGAAACATAAGGCGCGTCCAGCTTAATGCCCGCGGTCGAGCAGCCCGCAATGAACGCAGCCGGGACGAGTTTGAGGAAGTCCCGCCGCCGCATCTCAGGCGTCTCTGGCCCTGGGACCGATCATTTCTTCGGCCCGCACCCATTTGTCGAAATCCTCGCCACTCACGAATCCAAGCTCGAGCGCCGCTTCCCGCAGGGTCGATGCCTTCGCATGCGCGAGCTTTGCAATCTGCGCTGCACGGTCGTATCCGATGTGCGGCGCCAAGGCCGTCACCAGCATGAGCGATTCGGCGACCAGCCCGGCGATGCGCGCCTCGTTCGGCTCGATGCCGCGCGCGCAGTGCTCCTCGAAACTCTTCATGCCGTCGGCCAGCAGCCGCACGCTCTGCAGGAAACTGTTGATCACGAGCGGCTTGAACACATTCAATTCGAAATTGCCCGAAGCCCCGCCGATATTGATCGCGACATCGTTGCCGAGCACCTGCACGCACAGCATGGTGAGCGCTTCGCATTGGGTCGGGTTCACCTTGCCCGGCATGATCGAGCTGCCGGGCTCGTTCTCCGGAATCGAAATCTCTCCCAGCCCCGATCTGGGACCGGACGCCATCCAGCGCACGTCGTTCGCGATCTTGATGAGCGATGCCGCGAGCGTCTTCAACGCGCCGTGGGCAAACAGCAGCGCCTCGTGCCCGGCCAGCGCGGCAAACTTGTTCGGTGCCGTGACGAAAGGCAGGCCGCTGGCGGCGGCGAGGGCCTCCGCGATCTTGGCGGCGAACAGCGGATGTGTATTCAATCCGGTGCCGACCGCAGTCCCGCCGGCGGCAAGCTCGCACACGCCGGAAAACGTGGCGCGCACATTGCATGCCGCCCCTTCGAGCTGAGCCACGTAGCCTGAAAATTCCTGGCCGAGCGTGAGCGGCGTGGCGTCCTGGAGATGCGTGCGCCCGATCTTTACGATCGACTCGAACGCATCGCTTTTTTCCGCAAGGGTTACGGCCAGACGCTCGAGGGAAGGCAACAGTTCGCGATGGATCGCCAGGGCGGCCGCGACATGCATCGCGGTCGGGAAGACATCGTTCGATGATTGCCCGAGGTTCACGTCGTCGTTCGGATGCACGACACGATTAGCGCCGCGCTCGCCTCCCAGCAACTCGGAAGCGCGATTGGCGAGGACTTCATTCATGTTCATGTTGCTTTGCGTGCCCGATCCCGTCTGCCATACAGAAAGGGGGAACTCCGCTTCATGCCGGCCGGCCAGCACTTCGTCGGCTGCGGCCATGATCGCCCCTGCCTTTTCTTCGCCGATCAGCCGCAACTCGAGGTTCACTGCAGCGGCGGCGCGCTTGACCATAGCAAGCGCGCGGATCACTTCCACCGGCATGCGCTCGGTGGAAATGCGAAAGAACCGCAGGCTGCGCTCGGTCTGCGCACCCCATAGCCTGTCGGCCGGCACTTCGATCGGGCCGAACGTGTCCTTTTCGGTGCGCGTACCCGCCATCGGGCCGGCTACTGGTCCTGCAGCAGCGAGCGGAGCATCCAGGCGTTCTTTTCATGCACTTGCATGCGCTGGGTCAGGAGGTCGAGCGTGGGCTCGTCGCTGGCCTTGTCGGCCACGGGCAGCACCGAGCGAGCCGTGCGCACGATGGCCTCCTGGCCTTCGATCAGCAGCTCGATCATCTTTTTCGCTTTCGGCACGCCTTCGGTTTCGGTGATCGACGCGAGCTTCTGGAACTGGCCGTACGTGCCCGGCGCGTAATGCCCGAGCGAGCGGATGCGCTCCGCGATCAGATCGATCGCGTTCCAGGCTTCCGTGTACTGCTCCATGAAAAGGATGTGCAGTGTCTGGAACATCGGCCCTTCCACGTTCCAGTGGAAATTATGCGTCTTGAGGTAAACCGTATAGGTGTCGGCGAGCAGCCGGGAAAGGCCGTGGGCGATGGCAGTGCGATCGGCCTCGCTGATGCCGGTATTCATGGGGAGTGTGGCCATGGCAGTGTTCCTCGATTTCCAGATTTGAAACTTCAGTCTACCGAACCGGTCCCGCGAAGCCAGTGAATATTGGCGATAGGCGCAATTGCCAGCGCCTATCGCCCGCGCCAGTCGTAAGTATTCAGGGCAGGTCGAAGACGAGGACTTCCGCGTCCCGGCCTTTTTCCAGCACGATTTCCGGCGCGTTCGTGACCTTGATCGCGTCCCCGGCTTCGAGCGGCGCGCCGTTGACAGTCACCTTGCCCAATGCGACATGCACGTAAGCCCGGCGGCCGGGCCGTAAGCGATGCACGGCCCGTTCCTCGCCATCGATCAATGCCGCGTACAAGTCCGCGTCCTGGTGGATCTTGAGCGATGCTTCCCGCCCGTCCGGCGAAGCCACCAGGCGCAGCTTGCCGCGCTTCGAGGCTGCGTCGAAGTGCGTCTGCCCATATTCGGGCGGGATGCCCCGGACGTCCGGCTCGATCCAGATCTGGAGCAGGTGCGTCGGCGCGGTTCCATGGCTGAATTCGCTGTGCCTCACGCCCGTGCCCGCGCTCATGCGCTGGACGTCACCCGGCAGGATGGTCGATCCGTTGCCCATCGAATCCTTGTGCGCGAGAGAGCCCTGAAGGACGTACGTGATGATTTCCATGTCGCGGTGGCCGTGCGTGCCGAAGCCCTGACCGGCCGCGATGCGGTCGTCGTTGATCACCCGCAGCGGGCCAAAGCCCATGTGCTCCGGGTCTTGGTAATCGGCAAACGAAAACGTATGAAACGAGCGCAGCCAACCGTGGTCTGCGTATCCCCTCTCGTTGCTTTTGCGGACTTCCATCATGGCGCATCTCCTATTCGATTCAGATTATCTGAATACCATAGACGTAGTCTATGGTTGCCTCACACGTAAATAAAGCGGAAACTTCTGAACATTCAATTCAAATTTACTGAACTATGGGTTCGAAGATTTCCCTCGATGCGCTGACCGCCCTTGAAACCATTGAGCGGATGGGCAGTTTTGCCGCCGCCGCCGCCCAGCTCCGCCGCGTCCCCTCGGCGCTGACTTACACGATGGGGCGCCTTGAAGACGATCTGGGGGTGAGGCTTTTCGACCGGTCCGGCCGGCGTGCTTCGCTGACCCCCGCCGGTCGGGAACTGCTCGAAGAGGGCCGCACGCTGCTGGCCCTTGCCGACCAGATCGAGCGTCGTGTCCAGCAGGTCGCCCGCGGCTGGGAAGTCGAACTGCGAATTGCCCTCGACCTCACGCTGGATGCAAGCGCCCTCCTCCCGCTTGTCGCCGAATTCGACGGGGAAAAAAGCGGCACGCGTGTCCGCCTGTCGTATGAAGTGCTCGCCGGGACCTGGGATGCCCTCCAGTCCGGGCGGGCTGATCTCGTCATCGGGGCCAATGGCGAACCGGTGAGCCAGGCGGGACTGAGCCTGCGCCGCGTGAATCCGCTCCCGTTCGTGTTCGCGGTGGCGCCAGCTCACCCGCTTGCGTCGATGCGTGAGCCTCTCGCCCCGGCAGAGATCCAGCGCTACCGAGCGGTGGCCGTGGCCGACACCGCACGCAACCAGCCTGCACGCAGTACCGGACTCCTCCTCGGCCAGGAGTCGCTCACCGTGCCGGACTTCGCCGCCAAGGTCGCCGCGCAGCGGGCCGGGCTGGGCGTGGGCTACCTGCCCGCGCCGATCGCAAGAGCCGAGCATGAAGCGGGACGCCTCGTGATCAAGCAGGTTGCAGAGCCCAAGCTCGAGTCGTTCCAGTACATGGCGTGGAAAACGGCCAGCAAGGGCAAGGCGCTCGCCTGGTTCCTCGGGCGACTCGATACTGGCGCATGCACAGCGCTGGTTCGCACCAGTGTGGCCGGTTAAGCCCGGGGCTGGCCCCCGATGCCCGCGGGCGGCGCGTCCACCTTTTCACGCTCGGCGATTTCCTTTTGGACCTGCGCCATGTCGATATCCTGCGCCTTGGCGATGAGTTCGCCGAAGGCGCCTGCCGGCATCGCGCCGGCCTGTGAATAGAGGATGACATTGTCGCGAAACACCATGAGCGTGGGAATCGACCGGATGTCGAAGGCCGCAGCGACCTCCTGCTCTTCCTCGGTATTCACCTTGGCAAACACGATGCCTTCGTGGGACTCCGAGGCCTTTTCGAAGATCGGCGCGAAGCCCCTGCATGGCCCGCACCACGGCGCCCAGAAATCGACGATCACCATGGGATTGCCCGTGACGACCTGCTCGAAACTGTCCTTGGTGAGTTCGACTGTGGCCATACCCGCTCCCGCTGGAAAACGGGCATGGTACTCCGGGAATTCGACCGGCCTGCGTAACGCGCCTTACACAACCCAATGAAAAAGCGCGTCGGCCGCTTTGCGCCTTCCCCCACCGGGCCCCTGCACTTCGGATCGCTGGTCGCTGCGCTCGGCAGCTACTTGGATGCGCGGGCATCTGGCGGCTCATGGATCGTCCGCATGGAGGATCTCGACACGCCGCGCACCGTGCCCAGCGCGTCCGACGCAATCCTGCGCACGCTCGAACGGTGCGGATTCGAATGGGACGGGCCCGTGGCTTACCAGAGCGAGCGCACGGCGTTGTATCGCGCCGCGTTCGAACGCCTCAAGGTGAACGGCAAGGTGTACGCCTGCGGCTGCACACGCAGTGAAATCGCCGATTCGGCACTCGCGCCCGATGGCGCCAGAATCTATCCCGGGACCTGTCGCGAGGGACTAGCCGCGGGACGCGCCGCGCGAAGCTACAGGGTTCGCACCGAAGGCACACACATCGAATTCGACGATCGGCTGCAAGGCCGCATCCGGCACGACGTGGAACACGAGGCGGGCGACTTCGTGCTGTTACGGGCCGACGGCCTGTTCGCCTACCAGCTTGCAGTGGTGGTCGACGACGCCGGCCAGCAGGTCACCGATGTGGTGCGAGGCGCCGACCTGCTCGATTCGACCGCGCGCCAGATCCACCTCCAGCGGTTGCTCGGTTACGCCACTCCGGCGTACCTGCATCTTCCGGTGGCCGTAAACGCCAAGGGCGAGAAACTCTCCAAGCAATCCGGCGCAGCCGCCGTGGACGCGGACGCGCTCGTTCAGGCCTTCGCGTTTCTCGGGCACGCGCTCCCGAAAAATATCGCGGCCGCGCCGCCGCACGAACAGCTTTCCTGGGGCATAACGAACTGGTCCATCACGCGCCTCACAAAAGCACGCGCTATTGCCGTCTGAGGCGGTTCCTTTGCGGCAGGTTGACCGCGAGGACCGCGAGCACGACGCACACGAGCGCAACGTACTCCTGCACGCTCGGCCGCTCCCCCAGGAACACGAAGCCGCTGATCACGCCCACGATCGGCACGGACAGCACGCTGATCGAGGAGACCGTGACCGAGACGGTGGAGGCGATCTTGAACCAGGCCCAGTAGGCAAACGCGAACGCAATGAAGATGTTGTAGACCAGCGCAAGCCACGCGCTCGTGCTCACCGGCTTCCATGCAGTCGGCTCGAAGATGAGCGTGCCGACGAGGATGGGCAGGCCGCCGAGCGACATCGTCCACGCGGTAAAGGTGCCCATGGGCAACCCGAGCGGCCAGCGCTTTTGCAGCACTGTCCCGATCGCCCAGGTGAGCGCGCCGCCCAGCGCGAGCAGTGCGCCGAGCGGCGCCCGGCCGATCACGACAAGGTCTTCGCCGATTAGGAGCGCCATGCCGATCATGCCGAGCAGCAAAGCGCCGGCCTTGCGCGCGGTGATGCGCTCACCCAGCAGCCAGGCCGACAGAGGTACCGACCACACCGGCATCGTGAAGGCCAGGATTGCCGCGCGCCCCGAAGGAATCATCATCAGGCCGAACGCGATCATCATGTTCCAGCAGGTCACGTTGAAGAACGCGAGCACCGCGAGTTTCCACCACATCGATTTCGGCACGCGCAGGCTGTTGCCTGCCGCGCGCGCCACGCAGAACAGCAGCAGCGAGCCGAAAGCGATGCACAGGCTGCGGAAGATCCATGGCGTGAATTCGGCGAGCGCAACCTTCATCGCCGTCCAGTTGAATCCCCACGCGAGGGTAAGGCCCAGGAGCGTCCACCAGAGCGACTTCGGGATGCGCTGTTCGCTGGTCGGCGTCATCGTTCCGGGATGACCACTGTTGCGATCGCAGCAGAAACGAGCACGAGCGCTGCGTAATCCTGCCAGGCCGGGATTTCGCCGAGGAACAGCATGCCGCTGAAAACGCCTACGACCGGAATCATGAGCGATGAGAGGCCGGCCACGCCGGCCGGCGCGCGATCGACGATCTTCGTCCACGCCCACCAGCCGAAGATGAAGACGAGGAACATGTTGTAGAGGACGCCCAGCGCCGGCCACACGCTTACGCTGTGCAGGGCGAGCACCGCCTCGCGGTCATAGATGAACGCCAGCACGAAGATCGGGATGCCGCCCAAGAGGCCCATCCATCCCGTGAAGGAGGCGATGGGCAGATCGACAGGCAGGCGCTTCTGGAGGACCGTCCCGACCCCCCAGACGAGCGCGGAGCACAGCATGAGGATCACGCCGACGAAACCGCCATCCATCTGCGCGATGTCCTTCGACAGCAGAACACCGACCCCCGCCAGGCCGAAAGCGACACCGGTGAGCCGGCGAACGGTGAAGGCCTCGTCGAGAATCACGCGCGACAGCAACACGCTCCACATCGGCATGGTGTATTGAAGGATGACGACGCGGCCGGAAGGCAGCAGCGGGAGAGCGAGCATCAGGAAGAAGTTCTGCAGCGAGACGGTGAAGAAAGCGATCAGCACCAGGCGCCCCCACTGCCCGTGCGGCACGTGAATCGGGAGGCGCCTCGCGTGTGCGATCGCAAGCAGCCCGAAAAACGCGCTCAAGAAACACAAGCTCCTGAAGAACCACGGGGGGACCTCCGTGATGACTACCTTCATCACGGTCCAGTTGAATCCCCAGATGATCGTGAGCGCCGCCAGCATGGAGTACAGCGACCTGGGCAGCACATCGCGGCCGGCCGGTGAATCTTCCGGCGGGGCCGGCGAAGCCTCGTCCACGCTCACCGAGTAACGCGCACAGGCATGCTCTTCATGCCCCGGAATACCATCGAGTTGATCCACTCGGGGTTGCCAGCGAATTCCATGCTGCGAAAGTGCCGAGCAACTTCCGGGATCGCAATCTCCCCCTCGAGCCGCGCAAGCGGGAAGCCCAGGCAAATATGCAGGCCGAACCCGAAGGTCAGGTGCGCAACGCCATCGCGCTCGACGTCCACCCGATCGGGATCCGGGTAGGCGCGCGGATCGCGGTTCGCCGCGTTGAGCATGATGAAAACCCGGTCGCCTGCCTTTAGCGTCTTTCCATGAAGTTCATGCCCTACGCCGACGATGCGCACCTGCGCGCCGCTCGGGCCGTCGAAGCGCAGCAACTCCTCGCCCGCGCGCGCCGCGAGCCCTGGGTCCGCCCGCACCTTCTGGCGCTGCCCAGGGAAAAGCATCAGCGAACGCGTCGAATTTGCGATGTGGTTCGTGGTCGTCTCATGACCGGCAAAGAGCAGCAGGATGCAGGTCGCGACGAGTTCGTCCTCAGATAGCCGGTCACCGTTGTCCTCGAGATGCACCAGCTCCGAGAGCAGGTCTTTTCGCGCCGTTGCGCGCCGGTCGCGGATCATGGCGCGAAAGAACTCGGCCATTTCGCGCGTCGCCGATTCCGCGATGTCGTATTTCTCCGGGGACGTGCGCGAGCTGCCGATGAAGAGCGCCATGTCGTCCGACATTCGCTTCACGCGCGCGAGCTCGCCGCGCGGCACGCCCAGCATGTCCATGATCACGAGCGCAGGCAATGGCCCCGCGAATGCCGCGATGAAGTCGAACTCGTCACGGTCGCCGATCTCGGCCAGCAGCAGTGCGGTGAGGCTCTCGATGTTCGGCCGCATGTCGCGCATCGACTTCAAATGGAACACCTTCGAAGTGAGGCGGCGCAACCGCGTATGGTCGGGCGGGTCAAGGAACACCATCCAGAGGGAAAGGTACCGGATCATGTCGCCGATTTTTGCGGCCTCCGGGCCCGGCATCGACGCAAAGAACGGCCGCAACCTGTCCGAAGACATCTCTTTATCCAGGCACACCCGCTTGACGTCTTCGTACCGCGTCAGCACCCAGGACTTGATCCGCGGACTCCAGTGCGCCGGATCTTCGTCCTGCAGGCGGCGGTAGAGCGGGAAAGGATCGGCCAGGTAGTCTGGTGAATCAGGCCTGAAGTCGAGCGTCATTGGCATGCCGGTTCAGTTCGGCTTGGCGCCCGTCTGCTTGACGATTCTCGCCCACTTCGCCACGTCGGTGCGCACAATCGCGGCGAACTCTTCAGGCGTATCCGTGACGGGATCCGCACCCTGCTTGAACAGGGCATCGCGGATCTCGGTGCCGGCGACGAGCCTGCGAATCTCAACGTTCAGCCGATCGATCACCGGCTTGGGCGTGCCAGCCGTGGCGAAGAGCCCATACCAGGCGACCGCCTCGTACCCGGGGAGGCCGGACTCGGACACGGTCGGGTACTCGGGCGCAACAGGGCTGCGCTTTGCGCTCGTAATCGCAAGCGCCTTGACCTTCCCGGATTTCAGCAGCGAAGTCGAGCTGAACACCTGGACGACCGACACTTGGACGTCGTTGTTGGTGATGGCCGTCATCAGCGGGCCGACCCCGCCGAATGGCACACTCAGCATGTCGACGCCGGCCATGCTCGTGAAGAGCGCACCGCTCAATAGCGTGAGGCTGCCGAACGACGCATAAGCGAGCTTGCCGGGCTGGGCCTTGGCGAGCGCAATGAGCTCCTGCACATTCTTCGCGGGCACGGAAGCGTGCACGAGGATCAAGTTGGGGAACTCGGCCATGCGCGTGATCGGGGCGAAATCCTTTACGGGGTCATACGAAGGATTGGGATAAAGGCTGTAGTTGATCGCATGCGTGCCTGTCGTGCCCATGATCAGCGTGTAGCCATCGGGCGCCGCGCGCGCCGTCGCTTCGGAGCCGATCGTGCCATTCGCGCCGGCGCGATTCTCGACGTAGACCTGCTGCCCGAGGCTCTCGGACAATTTCTGCGTCAACAGGCGTGCGGCGACATCAGTCGGCCCGCCCGGCGCAAACGGGACGATCATGCGCACGGGTTTCGCCGGCCACGCGTCCTGCGCCTGCACGGAGCTGAAAGCCGGGAGCAAGAAGGCGCCGAAGAGCGCGAGCGTGCGAACAGCAAACTTGTTCATCAACCTCTCCTTATGCGAGCGCCGATTCCTCGATGAGGGTCGGCAGCCAGACGCCGATCACAGCCGGCGATCCATTGCGCACGGCCTCGAGGCCGCGCTTAAGGGCCGGGACGAGATCGTCGGCTTCGCGCACATTCTCCCCATATCCGTTCGCAGCTTCCGCCATTTTGGCGTAGTCGGGCGGTGGATCGAACATGCCGCCTGCATAGCTGCCTTGTTTCGCCACGTAGCCGTCGGGGTAGGTCTTGCGCAACACCGTTGTGCCGGTCGAGTAGGAGCGGTTGACGAAAACAACGGTCAGGAAAGCCGCCTTGTGATGGGCCGCCGACCAAAGGGCCGCGATCGGATTGTCGAACATGAAATACCCGTCGCCGGTGGCGAGCACGACATCTCGATCGGGCTTTGCGAGCTTCGCGCCGAACGCCGCGCCTGCGCCCCAGCCGCCGGAGGAGCTGCCCACCTTGAAGAAGGTCCCCGGTTCGTTGCGAGCGCTGTAATTCATGACCGCATCGGAGTTGCTGATCGCATCGTCGAGCAGGATCGAGCCGGGCTCGAGCAACTGGCCGATCTGGTAGGCCACCCACAGCGGATGAATTGGTTTGCGCATCCCGGCTTTTTGCGCGAGGTCTGCCGCCTTCGCTTCCTGCGCGCACTTCTTCTCTTCGAGCTTCGCCCGCCGGGCCGCAATGCGGGCAAGATCGCTTTTGTCGAGCATCTTCGCAGCCGCTTCGAAGATGGCCCGGGCGGCAGCCGCAGCATCCACGGGCAGCCAGAGGTCCGCCTGCCACGCCATCGTCTTGAAGCGCGACATCACCGGGTCGACGTCGACAAACGCGACCTTTGCTTCAGGCGAAGGCGCTTCATGCGGCGGCATCCACGGCACCGGGCTCTCGATGATGAGCAGCGCATCGGCTTCCTTGGGCGCGGGGCCCGTGCCGAACAAGGGATGCGAACGCGGAAACGTAAGCGCGCTTGCCAGCCGGTCCTGCATGACCGGGACCGCGAGCAACTCGGCGAGCCGCACAAGCTCGGAAACCGAACCCGGGTTGCGGCCCGAGTTCGAGGTGTAGATGCACGGGTTGTCGGCCTTGATCAGCCACCCTGCGATGCGCTTGGCGTCGTCCGGGTCCGGCCACGCGGGCCGCGCGACGCCGAGCTGGTCGCGTGTGGGAAACCGCGCGACGCCACCGGGCACAGGCGTGAGGACCGCTTCCCTCGGCAAGGCGAGATACACGGGCCCCTTGGGCTCGCTCACGGAAACCTGCAGCAAGCGGCTGATGAGCAGCCCGGGATTGTCCTGGCTCTCGAGCCGGTGATCCATCTTCGTGTATTGCCGGACGATCTCGCCCTGGTCGCGCGGTTCCTGGTACCACTGGATCGGGTGATCGCGCCCGCCGGTCATCGTGCCGGGGTACGCTCGCGGCCCCGTGCCTGAGGTCATGAGCACGGGATAAGAGCCTTTCCACGCCGTGTGCAGGCCCGCCCCCTTGTTCAGCAAGCCGACGTCCACGTGCGCGGCGGTCGCGGCTGGTTTGCCGCTGACCATTGCGCTGCCCATGGCGGCATTCAAGGCGACGCCCTCGTGCATCATCGTGATCAGCCGCGGAGCAAGGCGTCCGAGCGCCTCTGCTTTCGCTATCGACTCCTGGTAGAACCCGATTTCCGAGCCGGACGTAAAAAAGAGGTGATCGATGCCGCCGGCCTTCATAGCGGCGACGATCGCATCCGACCATTGCTCGGCCGGATACTCACCCCACACGGGGCTGCCGGCAGTTTTTCCTAAAGCCAAGATCAGTTCCTTTTCATGTTTTCACCGCAAGCCACACGCCGGTGGCCGTCAGGACCATTCCGGCGGCCGCCCACACCGAGTAAGCCTCTGCGAACGCAAGCCACGCCAGTATGGCGGTGACCGGCGGGCAGAGATAGATGAGGCTCACAACCGCGGTGGCCGCGCCGCGGCGGATCAGCCAGAACAGGAGGAACACGGCGCCAAGCGAGAGCCCGAACACCGTCCACCCCAATGCAATGAGGAACGCCGTCGTCCACTGCACTTCGAGCGGCTCGAACATAAGCGCAAGCGGTGCCGTCACGACCAGCGCTGCAATGAACTGGAGTGCTGAATTCGTGCGCATGTCCACCTGCGCGCAATACCGTTTCTGGTAAAGCGTGCCGTAGGTGATTGCGACCAATCCAACGATCGCCGAGAGGGCGCCCTCCCAGTTCACGACCCCGAGGGACATCTTGGTCCACACCACGGTCAGCACGCCCGCGAATCCCAGCACGAGGCCGATCCATTGGCGCCTGGAGGCGCGCTCGTCGACCATGTGCCCGGACAGGAAAGCCGTGAGGATCGGCTGCAATCCCACGACCAGCGCCGCCACCCCGGCCGGCATGCCAAAGCTCAAAGCGACGAACACGCCGCCGAGGTATCCGGCCTGGATGAGCGCACCGGACACAAACACATGAAAAGTCTCCTGCCGGCTCGAAGGCCACTTCGCGCGCGCGATCCAGCAGACGGGAAGCATCAGCGCGATGACCAGCGCGAATCGCATCGAAAGGAACGTCAGGGGTGGGCAGTAAGGCAGGCCGAGCTTCGCGCCGATGAAGCCGGAGCTCCACAAAAGGACGAACAACCCGGGGATCGCGAACCCGAGAACCGGCGTAGAAGGGGCAGCCGGCACGGCGCGATCAGTCATGGGCCTATTGTTGCCGCTTTCGTCTGAACCGTCTGGGGGCGTTTCGCTGATCGCCTTGGAATTCCCGGGCAGCCGAGTTTCAAACGGAGCGCTCACTCCGATGGTGAATGTTTCATCGTGATAGTTCCATAACGTATAATATTCATATGGTTAATACGTCATCAAAAAAGTCTTGACGCACTGCACCAATATGCTTAGAATTCGAATTGTTGCGACGCACAAAGAGCGGCAACAGCGACTTACAGAATCCAAAGCAGCACCGCTACCTATCACCACTTAAAGGAGTTCACCATGTACGTAACCCCGGAACAGATCACGGCAGCCAGCAAAACCAATGTCGAGGCCATCCTTTCGATCGCCTCTGCCCAGTTTTCCGCAATGGAAAAGCTGGCCGGCCTCCAGGCCGCCGCGTTCAAGTCGCTGTTCGAAGACTCGCTCGCCAACACCCGCGCCCTGGCCGGTGCAAAGGATGTGCAGGAACTGGTTTCGCTGCAGCAGACCTTCGCCCAGCCCGCCGTCGAGAAAGCAGTTGCCTACTCGAAGAGCGTCTACGCGATTGCCGTTGAAGCTAACAGCGAACTGTCGAAGTTCGCCGAGTCGAAGGCCTCCGAGCTGAACGAGACGTTCGTGTCGCTGCTGGACAAGGCGAGCAAGAACGCGCCGGCCGGCTCCGATGTCGGCGTCGCCGCGGTCAAGTCGATGCTGTCGGCCGCTAATTCGGCTTACGACACGTTCACGAAAGCTGCCAAGCAAGCCACCGAAATGGCCGAGGCCAATGTTTCGGCCGCGAGCGAAACGGTGAAAGGCTTCACGAAAGCAAAAAAAGTCGCGTAAGCGCTAAGAAACCGGCCAAGCGCCGGATCGTTAGCGCCGCCAGGACCAAGGTGAAAGCCAAGATCAAGGCGAAGCCGAAAGGCAAAGCGAAGCCGAAAGGCAAAGCGAAAAAGAAGTAGCCCTACGAGACCCCGCTTCGGCGGGGTTTCGCTTTTCTAGTCGAGCTTTTCGCGGAAAGGATGGCCCCGGCGCGCGATGTCGGCGCGGATCTCCCGCATGGCCTCCGCCACTTCGTGCGGATCACCGCGCACGCCAAGCTCGATGTGCCCGCGGCTGCCATCCCTCCCCATCGTGGGGAGCGAGAAGAGCTTCAGCTTTTTCCACTTCGCCTCGATGGCATACATGAGGTCGGACAGCATGCTTTCACCGGCCTCGAAGACGAAGATCGACTCTTCCTCGAGCGCATGCGAGTTGTGCAGGTGCTTGTAGCGCTCATCCAGCACCCACTCGATCATCGGCCACGCCATCTGCGGAAAGCCCGGCACGAAGTGATGCTTGCGGATCGAGAACCCCGGCACCCGGTTCACCGGGTTCGGGATGATTTCGGCACCCTGCGGAAACTCGCCCATCTTGAGGCGCTGGGCCGTGGTTTCGGCGCCGAACCGGCCGCGGATCTCGGTTTCCGCCTCGGGATGCAGCACCAACCGCAGTTGCAAGGCATCTGCTGCGCACTGCCGGGTGTGGTCGTCGGGCGTGGCGCCGATGCCCCCGTAACTGAAGACCACGTCGCCCGAAGCGAACGTGCGCCTGAGCGCCTCGGTCAGGCGCGGCGGGTCATCGGCGAGGTATTCGCAGAAGGCGAGGCGCAGGCCGCGCTTGGCAAGCGCCGCCACCAGCACACTGAAATGCTTGTCCTGCCGTTTGCCGACGAGGATCTCGTCCCCGATGATGAGCGCGCCGAATCCCATGGTGTCAGGTCCCTTGGCTCTTATTCCCATAGT
Source organism: Pseudomonadota bacterium (assembly GCA_025352885.1). Taxonomy (GTDB): domain Bacteria; phylum Pseudomonadota; class Gammaproteobacteria; order Burkholderiales; family SG8-39; genus SZAS-79. Next base: position 34,738 of record JANXRZ010000053.1, read on the forward strand.
TCGTGCGCCAGCGCCAGACGGCGGCAGCGATCACTGCGGCGGCCTGGGCCCCTGCTATCGCGGCGGCGAAACCCGGACGCTCCCAGAAAGGCGGCAGCACCAGGTCGGCCAGGGCATTTGCGCCGGCCGCGCGCAGGAGCATCGGCAGCAGCCAGTAGAGCAGCAACAGGTAAAACAAGACGGCCGTCTCGGTGCGCCGCGGCTGCCGGGCCAGCGCAAAGAACATGAAGCCCGCCGTATCGCGCAAAGTCAGGAGGAACAGCGGCACCGGCGCGAGCACCGCCGCGCGCAGGATATCGTCCCCATCGGCACGCGGACCGGCCAGCATCACGGTCAGAAGGCAAAAGACGAGCGCAAGCCAAAGCGTTACCGACCACAGCGGCGTTTCCTCGAGCAGGCGCCGCCCTTCCTTGGCCGAGGCTCTCAGCATGAGCCTGCGCACCGCCATCGCCCCGCTGCCCTCCGAAAACAGCAGCGGATACACCGCGACCAGCGAAACCAGCAGCCCGGCGATCAGCACAACGTTTAACTGCTGTCCCGCCGAATCGTTCGTGCGGATGCCGAAGCCCGCGATGTAGGCGCTGATGAACAGCAGGAAGGCGACCCAGGCCCAGGGCAGCGTACGCACGCGCAATTCCTGGCACATGAGGCGGTACCCGCCGAGCACGCCCCACGCCGCGAACACCGCTGTGGACGCAAGCAGGAAGTCGAAGCGCCGGAAGGGATGCGCCCACCAGGCGATATCGTTGTCGCCGGACGAGAGGACCGACATCGAGGGTCCTACGATGACCAACGCGATGCCGAGCACCCATGCGGCCGAGGAGGAGCGCACCACGGCCTTGCGGGCGGCGACGACGCTGCCGATGAGCGCAATGGCGTGCACGAGGAGCGCCCCTGAAAGCATCAAGAGGGCCACCTTGAGCGAATCCGGACCGGGCGAAACGACCAGGTAGACGACGATGCTGAGTACGCCCCCGTACCACGCGAACGCTGGTGCACCGAGGAGCTTTCCCCACGTCATCGCCCACGGCTCGATCGCTGACATCCGCTGGCCGTCCCACGTCCTGGCGCGCACCTCGCCCGCCACCGAATCCCCCGCATGCACCCCACCCCAAAGCGCGAGGCCTACGAAAACGGATGCGGCCGCCACCGCCAGCGCACCGTTTGGATCCATGTCCGCCACTGCATGCACGAGCGTGAAGGCGAGGCCGAGCGCGATCGGCAAGGCGATCACGCGGTGAAGCGTAAGCTCCAGCCAGAAGTTGCGGCGAAGTTCGGGATTCATCGGCCGGGTGTCCTCATGCCGCCGCTCGCGGCTCATCACTTGCCACCGTGCGCAAGTACGACTGGTGCAGGTTCTCGCGGTCGGGCGAAAAGGACGTGACAGCCAGGCCTGCGCCGACGAGCGCGCGCAGCACGGCGCCCTGTGCTTCGTCGCTATCGGCGACCGAGATCAGCGCTTGCCGGCCGCTGGTTTCGAGGACGCGGATGCCCGGCACCGACAGCAGCGCATCGACAAGCGGCGCGACCTCTCCAGCAAACTCCACACGCACTCGCCGGGCATTGGGCACCGCTCCGCCAAGCGCGCGCGCCTCCAGAATACGGCCGCTGCGCATTACGAGCATGTGCGTGGAATATTCGTCGAGCTCAGCCAGGATGTGCGAGGACACCAACAGCGTCATGCCCTCGCCGCTCAAGCGCGTGAAGAGCTGCGCCAGCGCGTGGCGCGCTTCCGGGTCGAGGCCGGAAGCCGGCTCATCCAGCATGAGCACCTGCGGATCATGGATCAGCGCCTGCCCGATGGCGACGCGCTGCCGCTGCCCGCGCGAAAGTTCGGACGACCTGCGGCCCAGCAACTCCGCGAGGCCCAGCCGCTCGCCCGTGCGCTCGATCGCCTTCGATAGCTCACTCGCCTTGACGCCGTGCGAAGCGGCCGCATGCGAAAAGCACTGCCGGACAGTGAGGGCGTCATACAGACCGTAGAAGTCCGAGAGAAAGCCGATGCGCCGGTGCACCGTTCGCGGCTCTTCGAGCACGTCTACACCGGCCACTTGGATCCGCCCGTGCATCGGGAGCTCGAGGCCCGCCAGGCACCGCAGCAGCGTGGTCTTGCCAGCACCGTTCGGTCCGACGAGCGCAGTCACCCCGCCGGTTGCAACGGTGAACGAAACATCATCCAGCGCACGCACACCCGGGTATTCGAACAGGAGGTTGGAGACTTCGATGGCGAAAGGCATTTCGCCGCTAAGCTACGCGAAGCATGTCGCGGACTCAAGTCGCTGCTTGACAGTGCCTTCCTGCCGCTCCTAGTCTCGACACGTGACAAGCGCCGCCCCCAAAACCGTTCCGACCACCTGCTGGGAATGCTCGACCTTGTGCGGGGCGCTCGCGCGGGTGGAGGACGGCAAGGTCACGCGGATCGATCCCAACCCGGCCCACCCTGCCTCGCGCGGGGCTTTCTGCGTGAAAGGCGTCCGGGGCCTGGCAGAAGTCACGTACGGTCCGAAACGACTCCTGCATCCTTTGCGACGCGTGGGCGAGCGCGGCTCGAACCGCTGGGAGGAGGTTACGTGGGAGGTCGCGCTCGACGCGATTGCGGATGGGTTTTCGAAGGCGCGCACGACCCATGGACCGCTTTGCCTCGCCGGCGCGGTCGGGGGCGCGTTCTTTTCGCGCGGCGCGATCGTCGCGCTCCTGCTGCGGGCGATGGGCTCGCCGAACTTCCTCATCAATCAGGACCTCTGTGGAGGCTGCCGGGGCGTCTCCGACATGGTCACGGGCCTCGCGATCCAGAGTGGCGAAGACGTCGAGCACGCAAACACGGTCCTCATCGTTGGAGCCAATCCCCACGCTGCGAACCCCGTGCAATGGACGCGCATCAAGGAAGCGAAGGCGCGGGGCGCAAAGATCGTCGTCCTCGACCCGCTGCGCTCGGAAGCCGCGAAGATCGCCGACCTGTGGCTGCGCCCCCGTCCGGGCACCGATGCCGCGATCGCCATGGCGATGATGCAGGTGCTGGTCGAAGACGGGCGGCAGGACAGCGCTTTCATCGAGAACTGGACGCGCGGGTTTGACGAACTGGCTGAGCGGATTCGCGGCTGGACGCCGGAGCGCGCCTCCGAAGTCTCGGGCGTGCCGGCCGACCTCATCCGGGCCGCAGCCCGCGCTTACGCAGACGGCCCCTCTTCGTTCGTTTCCGGGCATGGCATCGATGCGGTGACCAACGGCGTGCAAACCTTCCGGGCGTTTCACTGCCTCGTCGCGATCAGCGGCAACCTCGACCGGCGCGGCGGGAACCGGCGCGCCAAGCGGCCGAAGGGATTCAAGACATACCTCGACCTGCTCCACGATCCGGCCTTCCAGTTGCCGGCGGACGTTGCCCGCGAGACGCTGGGCGCCGGGCGCTTCCCGTTGTGGGCCGGACCCGGCGGCTGGCAGACGGCTTGCCATAACCCGACGGTCATCGACGCGATCCTCACCGGAGAGCCCTATCCCGTGCGCGCCCTCTTCGTATCCGGGGTGAACATCGCGGTCACTTACCCGAATTCCCAACGCACGATCGAGGCATTGCGCTCGCTCGATTTCCTCGTCGTAGCTGCGCACAGCATGAACCCCACTGCGGCGCTCGCGGACATCGTGCTGCCCAAGACGACGACGCTGGAAGAGGAAGACATCTCCATCAACGCGCATGCGCCCTGCATTACCTGGACTGCTGCGTTGGCAGACCGCGTGGGCGAAGCGCGTCCCGACGTTGAGATCGCCGCCGGTATTCTCGCGCGCATGGCGGCGCGCGGCGAGGCCGACCGAACCTTCCTGCCCTGGAGCACCCAGCGGGAATTCAACTCGTTCCTCACCAAGGACACGGGCCTCGACCTGGATGAAATCGCTCGAGTCGGCTACGGCGAATTCGCCCACACGCACGGCGATTTCGCCAGCCAGGTCTTCAGGACGCCGAGCGGAAAGGTGGAGCTTTGGTCGCAGCGCATGGCCGACGCTGGCCTCGATCCCCTGCCCGATTATGTGCCGACCGGTGCTTCAGGCGCGTCGAGCGAGCGTTATCCCTTCACGCTGCAGACCGGCCTGCGCGAAAAGACGTATCACCATTCGCGCTTTCGCGAGCAGGCGTGGGCGCGCAAGGTGTCGCCGGATCCGCTGCTCAAAATCCATCCCCAGACCGCGCAAGGCCTTGGCATCGTCGAGGGTGACTGGGTCAGGGTCGAAACGCCCGACGGCCGGGGCGCCTGCCGGTTGAAAGCTTCGGTGACCGAGGCGACCGAGCCCGGCATCGTGGCGACGGGCATGGGGTGGTGGTTGCCTGAAGCCGAGGGGCCGGAATACGGCGCCCTTGACATCAACATCAATGCGGCGCTGAGCTACTCGGGACCTTACGATCCGGCCAGCGGGTCGGCCGACACACGCGGTGTGCCTTGCCGCATCGTAGTCGCCGCTAAGGCGCAGCCCGTCGTCTAGCCGACGACCTGGCCTTCGATCACGCGGCCGCCGGGAACCGGGCCGGGGGGCACCGTAGCGCCCCGCAGTTCGCGAAGGCTGCTGAGGCAAAAATGAATGAAGGCCAGCGCGAACAGGACCGGCGCAAAGAAGCCGACTATGGGGACGTAGGCCACCAGCGCGAGCACCAGGCCGAGCATCAGGAGGCTGCCGCGGTGCGACGAGAAGATCGCCTTCATCTCCTGCGGAGTCGCGTGCTCGGCAAGCGCGTCATAGCGCAGGAGCTTCTGGTTCACCCAGGCCATGACCGCAACCGGGACGATCGCCCAGAGCGGCGGGATCAGCATGAGCGGCAGCGTCACGAGGAACAACAGGACCATTCCGCAGAGGGCGACCACGCCGTTCCATACGCTGCCCGCCGTGCCACCGCCATGCCGGCGAGCGAGCGCGGGGTAATGCCTCTCGGCGACGTGGTTGACCATCGCCTCCATGCCGACCACACCTAGAATCAGGAGCGCCGTGAGGTAGACGAGCGGCACGAACAGCAGGATCAGCATGACGTGCGCGGAAAAGAGTGTGATCGCGGAAAAATCGTATGGCAAATACGCGGTCAGCGGCTGGACCAGCCGGCCGAGCTGGCCGGCGATCCATGCGGCCGTCTTCACCCACAACGCAAGGCCAACCGCGCCCCAGAGCACAAGGGACACCAGCACGGGCCAAATCATCAGCCAGATCATGCGCCGGTTGAACAGGCTCACTACCGCGAGAAACAGGGATTTTCCGATGCCTATCATGGGTCCGATGCTAACATTCGCGCCCTTTCAGCCACTGTGGGTCAGCACACCTTGAGCGCACGACCGCTCCTCGGATCCAGCGAAGGCTGGTCCCTCGAACCGATTGCCGCGTGGCTGTTTCGTGAAGGCCGCTATGTGCAGGATGCGGTGACGCTCATCGCCGAGCTTGCCGGGCAGCTCGATGAAGCGGGCGCGAGCATCGATCGGATTCGCCTGACGATGGCGACTTTGCATCCGCAGATCGTGGCGTGGGGCGTGTTCTGGGATCGAGGCCAGGGCGCCCGACCGTGGTCAGCCGAGCATGGCGTGCAGAATGCGGACGCTTACATCGGCAGCCCCAACCAATTCGTGCGTGACGAAAAAGCGGCCTTCCGCCGGCGGCTGGACGCGCCGCCCGACCCGGCCGACCACGCGACGCTTGCCGATGTGCGCGCCGAAGGCATGATCGATTATTACGCGCTGCCGGTCGTCTTCAGCTCGGGCGTGGCGAACGTGCTGACGGTGGCCACCAAATTACCCGGGGGCTTCAGCGATGCGGACCTCGAACGCGTCACGATCCTGGCGAACCTGATCGCGCCGATCGTCGAAGTGCTCGCAACCCGCCGCATCACCCTGGGGCTGCTCGATGCGTTCGTCGGACCGCGCATCAGCGAGCGGATCCTGCAGGGCCAGGTGAAGCGCGGCGACGGCGAGCGCATCGAGGCCGTCTTCTGGTACTCGGACCTGCGCGGCTTCACCGGACTGTCGGAGAGCCTGCCGACCGACGAGCTCCTGCGGCTCATCAACGACTATTTCGAATACTGCGCGGCAGCGGCGGCCGCACGCGGCGGCGAAATCCTCCAGTTCATCGGCGACGCGATCCTGATCGTGTTCGAGATCCCGTCGCCGGACAAGGAAACCGAAGTGTGCGAGTCGGCGCTCGATGCCGCGATCGATGCGTTCGATTCGCTCGCCGTGGTGAACCACCGCCGGCGCCACGCCAAGGAACAGCAGATCGAATTCGGCCTCGGCCTGCATCTGGGCCAGGTCACCCACGCGAACGTCGGCTCGCCCGGTCGGCTTGCGTTCAACGTCGTCGGGCCCGCGGTGAACATGACGGCGCGCATCCAATCGCTCACCAAGGAGACCGGCGAACCGCTGCTGGTGTCGCAGCGCTTTGCAAAATTGGTCAAGCGACCCTTGCGCAGCGTAGGCAGTTTCAACCTGCGGGGTATCGAGGGCGCGCAGGAGCTCTTTACGCCTGTGGAACTCTGAGGTCCTCTAGCGGATTGTTTGCCAGAGCTTCGCCAGTCGCTTGACCGACACCGGCACCGGCGTCCTCAGCTCCTGCGCAAACAACGAGACGCGCAATTCTTCCAGCAGCCAGCGGAACTGCTCGATCTCCGCGGTCAGCGTGCCCTGCTTCATGCGCGCGACCGATTCGCGCAGCCACGCCGAGTGCAATGGGGAGAACTCAGCCATGAGGCGTGCGTCGCGAGTCGGGTCGGTCCGCAGCTTGTCCAGCCGCAGGCCCGCTGCCTTGAGATAGCGCGGAAAGTGCTGCAGCCGCTCGTAAGGCGTTTGCGAGATGAAGCGAGTGCCGAGCAGCCGGGCGATTTGTTGCTTCACATCGTCCGCCGCAACCGGGAACCCTTTGGCCGCCGTCACGAGGCGCTTCTGCAATTCGCGTTGCTCGCTGAGAATCGCAGTCGCAAGACGCATGACTTCCTGCGCGATCAGCGTGAAGCGGTTGCGGCCCTCTGAAACGCGGCCGGCGAAATCTTTTGCGGTCATCGGCAGCGAATCGGCGAGGAAAGTCCGGTCGAGCGCGGCGAGGATCACCTCATCCTTCATCGGCCCCAGCAGCGGGTCGCGGACGAGCGTCTTCTCCAAATCCTTGATGCGCTCCTTGAAAGCGATCGACAGCAGGCGCCTGACGCCGCCCCGATGGATCTCCTTTGCGTTCTCGGGCGAGTCGACGACCTGCAGCGTGACCGCGTCGCCTGCATCCACGAGCGCGGGATAGCCGACGAGCGTCTGCCCGCCGCGCTCCAGCTCCATCATTTCTTCGAGGTCCCCAAACGTCCAGCCGGTGAATTTTTCACCTTCCGGCATGGGCGCTTCGTCCTGCAGTACTGCCTCGGTTTCTTCACGCAATGCATTCTTGAGATCGGCCAAATTGCGGCCCAGGCCGAGCTGCCGCCCGTGCTCGTCGATCACGAGGTAATTCATCGACAGGTGAGGCGGCGCCGAGTCCGGCCGGAACGCATCGACCGGCACGTCGACATTGAGCTCGCTGCGAATGTGCCGCGCGATGGCAGTTGCCAGCGCGATGTCCGAGGGCTTGACCGAGGCCATGAATCCTTCGGCGAACTCGGCCAGCGGCCCGAGCTTGTGCCGCAGCCTTTGCGGAATCGATTTGGCCAGGGTCTGGACCTTTTCCTTGAGCAACCCCGGCACCAGCCAGTCGGTACGCGCCGCGCTCACCTGGTTCAAGAGCGCCACGGGCACGGCCATCGTCACGCCATCGCGCGCCGAGCCCGGCTCGAAGTGATATTCGAGCCGGAACTCGTTCGCGCCGAGCCTGAGCGCTGGCGGGAAAGCGTCGGTCGTGATCCCGGCAGCTTCGTGGCGCATGAGATCGTCGCGCGAAAGGTGGAGGAGCTTCGCATCCTCGCGCTCGGCCTCCTTCCGCCATTTTTCGAAATCCACGCCGTTATGGATGCGCTCCGGGACGCGGCTGTCGTAGAACGCATGGATCAACTCGTCGTCCACGAGGATGTCCGGGCGCCGGGACTTGTGCTCCAACCGCTCGATCTCGTGGATCAGCTTCTGGTTATGCGCAAAGAACGGCGCGCGTGTTTCGAACTCGCCCTCGACGAGCGCCGAGCGGATGAAGACTTCACGGGACGCTTCCGGGTCGAGCGGGCCGTAATGGATGCGGCGATTCGCATAGACGGTGAGGCCATACAGCGTGCCGCGCTCGACGGCCACCACCTGCGCGCGGCTCTTCTCCCAATGCGGGTTCTCGCGCGTCTTCTTGAGCAGGTGCGCGCCCAGTTCCTCGAGCCAGAGCGGTTCGATCGCCGCGACGCACCGCGCATATAGCCGTGTAGTCTCGGTCAGTTCGGCGGCCATGATCCACCGGCCGGGTTTCTTCGTGCCCGAACCCGGATGCACCCAGAACTTGATGCCGCGCGCACCGGTGTAGGCGGAGTCGTCGTCCGCCTTCATTCCAACGTTGCCCATCAGCCCCGTCAGCAGCGCCCGATGAATCGCGCGATAGCCTTCTGGCTTCGCCGGGTCCTTCGACGACATGCGGAACTCGAGGTCCTCAGTCACCACTTTCAACTGGGTATGGACCTCACGCCATTCGCGCATGCGCGCAATCGAAAGGAAGTTCTGCCGGCAAAGGGCGGCGAGCTTGCGGTTGGTCAGCTTCTCGTCCAGCGCTCCGGCGAAGAACGCCCAGAGCTTGAGGTACGCGAGAAAGTCCGAGCGCGGATCGTCGAATTTCGCCTGCGCCTGGTCGGCAGCCGCCTGCTTGTCCATCGGCCGCTCGCGAGGGTCCGCGACTGAGAGCGCGGCGGCGATGATGAGCACCTGTTCGAGGCACCCTTCCCGGGTCGCCGCGACAAGCATGCGCGCGATGCGCGGGTCGGCCGGCAGGCGCCCGAGCTCCCGCCCCGTGTCGGTGAGTTCGTTCTGCTCATCGACCGCGCCGAGTTCCGAGAGCAGCGCGTAGCCGTCGGCAATCGCCCGGGGCGCAGGAGGATCGACGAACGGGAATTCGGCCGGGTCGCCAAGATGCAGGCTTTTGGCGCGCAGGATCACGGAGGCCAACGACGAGCGCAGCACCTCCGGGTCGGTGAACTCCGGCCGCTGCTTGAAATCGTCCTCGTCGTATAGGCGGATGCAGATGCCGTCGGCGACGCGCCCGCACCGTCCCGCGCGCTGCGCCGCCGAAGCACGGGAGATTTTCTCCACGCGAAGTTGCTCGACCTTGTTGCGGTAGCTGTAGCGCTTGATGCGGGCATAACCGGTATCGATCACGTAGCGGATGCCGGGTACCGTGAGCGAAGTCTCGGCCACATTCGTTGCGAGCACGATCCTGCGCTGGCCGCCGATGCGGAAAACGCGGTCTTGTTCGGCGGCCGAAAGGCGCGAGAACAAGGTCAGGATCTCGGCTGAAGAACGGCTGCCCGCCTTGAGGTTGCGACCCAGGATGTCGGCAGCGGTCCGGATCTCGCGCTCTCCCGGCAGGAACACGAGGATGTCACCGCCGCCGCTGCCGCAGAGCTCTTCCACCGCCGCCACGAGCGCGGCTTCCTCTTCATCGCGCGTCGTGTCCTCCGCATCGCCCTCGACCGGCCGATAGCGGACTTCGACCGGGAAGAGCCGCCCCGACACTTCGATCACCGGCGCGGGCCGGCCGTTCGACCCGAAGTGGTTTGCGAACTTTTCAGCGTCGATCGTGGCGGACGTAATGATGAGCTTGAGCTCCGGCCGCCGCGGAAGGATCTGCTTGAGATACCCCAGCAGGAAGTCGATGTTGAGACTGCGCTCATGCGCCTCGTCGATGATGATCGCGTCGTAGGCCTTGAGCAGCGGGTCGCCCTGGGTCTCCGCCAGCAGGATCCCGTCGGTCATGAGCTTGACGAAGGACTCGGGCTTCACGCGGTCATTGAAGCGCACCTTGTAGCCGACCGCGCCGCCGAGTTCCGCCTTCAGCTCCTGCGCGATGCGCGCGGCAACCGAGCGCGCGGCAATCCTGCGCGGCTGCGTGTGGCCGATCCATCCGGCCACGCCGCGCTTCATCTCGAGGAGGATCTTCGGCAGCTGCGTCGTCTTGCCCGACCCGGTCTCGCCGCACACGATCACGACCTGGTGGCGCTCGATCGCCGCCCGGATCTCCTCACGCTTGCCGACGACCGGCAACGCGGAATCGTATTCTGGGATGGGGAGCCGGGCGAGGCGCTCCGCCTGGCGGTGGGCTGGGATCAAGGCCGGCGGATTTTACCGGCTTAGCGGCCCGCCTTTTGTCATATGCGCTCGCCCGTCGTTTGCGCTACCGTGCTTCTCTGCACTGAAAGCATTGCCTCCTGGGGGGAGGACCGCATGGCATTGCCCGATGAAACCAAACTGAAAGCGTTGCTCGAGTCGGGCGATGCTCCGACCGACGCGCTGGTCGAGCGGCTCGCGGAACAGCACGGCCTGCCGGCCCTCGGGGCACTGCTCGACATGCTGATCTTTTGGGACTCGTCGAAGGCTCCTGCCCCGCCCTCCGCTTTTCCGGGCGTGCCCGCAGAAGTGATGACCGAGGCGAGCGCTTTCCTCCTCACGCCGGGGCACCTTGACGACGCCTTTCCGGGCGGCGTCGACTGGGAGAGGGTGCGGCGCGCGCAGGACTTCTTTGCCGAGCACCAGTCCCTCGGCCTCCTGATCCTCGGATGCGGAAGCCTGCCGGCCTGCTATTCGATCCCAGGCGTGGCGCAGGTGCTCATCGGTTCCGGAAAGCTCGTCGTGCAGGTCACCAGCCGCCTGGCCGAGACGATCGCCTTCCTCACCAAGGTCATGACGCCCGGATCGCTCGGGCCGGGCGACGGCGCCTTCGAGGGTAACCTCTGGATCCGCAAAGTGCGCCTGATGCACGCCGTCATGCGCTGCCTGATGGTCGCCGACCCGCATATCTTCAGCGACCTGCCTGAAGACCGGCCGTCCCACGTGTTCCTCAAGTTCGACTGGGCGAAGCGCGCGACGAAGGAGGACTTCCCCATCAACCAAGTCGAGCTGGGCTTTGTGCTGCTGACTTTTTCGTGGATGGTCGTGAGGGGCTTGCGACTACTGTGGGTCCGCATGAACGAGGAGCAGGCGAACGATCACCTGTACACGTGGGCCGTGATCGGCCATGGGCTGGGGATCGACGTCGCGCTGAGACCGCACACCGCTGAGGACGCGGAGGGCCTGTTCGAGTCGATCCGCGACCGCTATGAAGAGGGCACGCTGGCCGGGCGCCTCCTCGTCGCGGCGCTGGTGGTGTACATCATTTCCCGACTGCGCGAGGGCGTCCGCCAGATGCTCCCGCCGCCATTGCTGCGGATCCTCGTGACCTACTTCAGGCGCTTCGGCTCGGGCTGCCTCGAAAGCCTCGCCCGCACTTTCGTGCGCGCGCTCTCAGGCGCCGATACCGCGAACAAGCTTTGGGTCCCGCGCGCGCCGTTCATCCACTGGCTGGCCGGCCTCGTCGTGCGAGGCGGGATCCTATTGAAGGACGCCCTCACGCCCGGCGTGACCGGGGACAAGGGAATTTCCCGCCTGCTCGGCGACAACATGACGCCTCCCAGGCCGCCGCGATGAACTGCATCAGGTGCCGCCAGGACAACCCGCCGCAGGCGAAGTTCTGCTTCGAATGCGGCGCGCCGCTGCAGCTGCTCAGCCCGTCGCTCAAGGCACCGGCGGCCGAGCGCACGCGATTGGCCAACTCCTCGGGCGGCGAGCGAAAGCACGTCACGGTGATGTTCGCCGATCTTGAGAGCTCGATGGCGCTCCTCGCCGGGCGCGATCC
>JANXRZ010000089.1 GCA_025352885.1 Pseudomonadota bacterium
CGAGTCGCTCCGCCGGCAGGTCGCAACCAACCAGCAGGCGGTCGACGAGCGCCTGGCTCGCATCGAGGCGGAGATCCGCGATCGTCGGGCGCTCATGGACCTCTCGGGCCAGATCGAGGCGCTCAAGGGCGATCTGTCGCGGATGCGCGGCCAGATGGAAGTGCTGCTCAACCAGTCCGAGACGGCCGACAAGCGGCAGAAGGATCTCTATCTCGACATCGATACGCGGCTGAGGAAACTCGAGCAGCCGAAGGAAGCGAGCGCGGCCGACAAGCCTGCGGACGCGCCCGCATCGGCTGAAGAGACCAAGGCGTACGAAGCGGCGCTCAACCAGTTCAAGCTTGGCAACTATCCCTTGGCGATCTCTGCGCTGCAGGGACTCTTGGTGACTTATCCAAACAGCCGGCTTGCACCGAACGCGCAGTACTGGATCGGCATGGCGCATGCGGCGCAGAGAGACTATAAAGGCGCAATCGCCGCGCAACAGAAAGTCCTGAACGCCTGGCCAAACGATCCGAAGGCGCCCGACTCGATGCTCAATATCGCGAGCTCGCAGGAAGCGCTGGGGGACCGGCGAGGCGCGCAGAAAACGCTCGAAGGCCTCCTCGAGAAGTACCCCGCGAGCCAGGCGGCCGCCTCCGCGAAGCAACGACTGCAGAAGCGGTAGGGCCGTGGCGGGACTCGCCGAGGCCTCAGCGCGCCCGAAAGCCGTCGTCCTCCTTTCCGGCGGACTCGACTCCGCGACTACGCTGGCCTGGGCCCTGAAAGAAGGGTTCGAGTGCCATTGCCTCTCGGTCGACTATGGGCAGCGCCATCGCGCCGAGCTCGACGCCGCCAAGGCGATCGCAACGGCCCTCAAGGCATCCGGGCACAAGGTCATCAAGCTCGATCTCGCTACGTTTGGCGGATCTGCCTTGACGGACAGCAAAGTGGCCGTGCCCATCGATGGCGTGCAAGGCGGCATCCCGGTGACCTATGTGCCGGCGCGGAACACGATCCTCCTTTCGCTTGCGCTCGGCTGGGCTGAAGTGCTCGGGGCCCAGCACATCTACGTCGGCGCGAATGCGATCGACTATTCCGGCTATCCCGATTGCCGCCCGGAGTATTTGCGCGCCTTCGAGGCCATGGCCAACCTCGCGACCAAGGCGGGGGTCGAGGGACGCAGGATCGAGGTGCGCGGGCCGCTGGTCGACAAGTCCAAGGCCGAGATCGTTCGACTTGCGGTCGAACTTGGCGTGGATCCTTCCATGACGGTGACGTGCTACCAGCCGGATGCCGCCGGTCGTGCCTGCGGCGTATGCGACGCCTGCCGGATCCGGAAACAAGGATTCGCTACGGCCGGTGTGCCGGATACAACGCTGTATGCCTCGTGACTGAAACCACGCCCGCGCAGTTGATGCCGATGGTGCTGGGGGGAGCGTTCGCGCTCGCGTTCGTCTTTGGAGCAGTGGCTAACAAAACGAATTTCTGCACCATGGGCGCCGTGTCCGATTGGGTGAACATGGGCGACACGGGCCGCATGCGCATGTGGCTGCTCGCAATCGCGGTGGCCATGTTGGGGACAAATGCCCTGCACCTTGCCGGTGCGATCGACCTTTCGAAGTCGCTCTACCAGACCCCCAACTTCACGTGGCTCTCCTATCTCGTCGGCGGCCTCTTGTTCGGGGTCGGGATGACCCTCGGCTCGGGGTGCGGCTCGAAGACGCTGATCCGGATAGGTGCCGGCAACCTGAAATCGGTCGTCGTCTTTATCGTGATCGGCATCTCGGCGTACATGACGCTCAAAGGGCTGTTCGGCGCATTCAGGGTCGGCGTGCTTGAAAAGGCAACTTTCAGCCTGCCGGGCGGACAGGACCTGCCGTCCCTGCTCACCGGTCCTCTCGGGGCGTCCAAAGCGACGCTCATGCTTGTGCTGTCGGTCGCAATCGGGCTTGCGCTGTTCGGATTCATCTTTTCGAGCCGCGAGTTCCGCGGCAACGGGAACAACATCCTCGGCGGAGTAATTGTGGGCCTGGTGGTCATCGGCGCCTGGTACGTGAGCGGCCATGTCGGGCACCTGGAAGAAGACCCGAATACGCTCCAGGAGGCGTTCGTCGGCACGAACAGCGGCCGCATGGAAGCCTTCAGCTTCGTTGCGCCGCTCGCCTACACGCTCGAATACCTCATGCTCTGGACCGACACCTCTCGCGTGGTCACTTTTGGCATCGCCTCGGCGATCGGCGTGGTGGCCGGTTCGGCAGCCTATGCGCTTGCGAGCCGCAGTTTCAGGTGGGAGGGCTTCCGTGACGCGGAAGACACCGCTATGCACCTCATTGGCGGCGTGCTGATGGGATTCGGTGGCGTCACCGCCCTGGGCTGCACCATCGGGCAAGGCATCTCTGGTGTTTCCACGCTCGCGCTGGGTTCGATCCTGACCTTCGTCTCGATCGTAATCGGCTCGGCGCTTACCATGAAAGTGCAGTACTGGCGCATCGCGCGCGGTGACTGAAGCGCGTTTTACGCCGTCAAACCGCAGGTTTCATTGACTGTGCGGCGTTCGAACAAGTAAAATCCGCGGTCCATTTTGGGTCGTTAGCTCAGCTGGTAGAGCAGCGGACTTTTAATCCGTTGGTCGGCGGTTCGAACCCGCCACGGCCTACCAAAATTTCAAAGGGGGTTAGCTTTTGCTAGCCCCTTTTCTTTTTGCGGCGCGAGGATGATCAATGGAGACCGTGAAGGCGTCGAGGAAAACCGGCAGTGCTGCTTTCAGAATCCTTTTTCTTCTGCTTACGGCCTTGCCACTTTCACACGCGGCTTCGGGGCAGCGTGAAGAGACCATCGTCACGACTGTCCCTTACAAAGGCGTCGGGCAGGACCAGCCGGAAAAGCGGGTGCGCATCACAGGCGTCCTGTGGGTGCCGAATGAGGGCAAGACCCCGCATCCGCTGGCCCATCTACAGCCATGGATCGCAAAGCGCCGCCGGCGAGGGGACGTATCCGGTCGACGCGAAGCAGTTCGCTCCCTTCCTCGATCGCGGCTATGCGGTGTTTGTTCCGCTGCGTAAAGGGTTCAACCGGGCGGGAACGCCGCGCTCACCCGTAAGCCCGATGCAAACGGAGCCTCTCGTTTGCAGCGGCGCCGAAGCGGGGCTCGACTCCGCGATCTCGGACAACATGGCGCTGGTCACGGCCTTGAAAGCGACTGGCTCAGCAGATGTAGATTTCAGGAACATCACGCTGCTTGGCCATTCTCGTGGCGGCATGCTGTCGGTCGCGCTGGCCGCCGAAGGCCTGCCGGGTGTGAAGAAGGTACTCAACTTTTCCGGCGGCTGGCAGACCGATTGCCTGGCGTTCAACACTGCGAAGTTCGAAGCGTTCGCCGCAAAGGTCAAGGTGCCGATCCTTTCGTTCTATGGCGCCTATGACTCGGCGTGGCCCCAAGCGCATGTCAAGGCGAACCTTTCAGCGCTTGAAAAGCGGGGCATGGGCAAGGGCCAGGTCCTGTCCGGTGGAGGCCACAACGTCTTCGAAACCCACGCAGAGCAATGGGCGCCCATCGTGTTCGCTAAGTAAGCAGGGCCGCTGTTGTATCCTTGAAAAAAATCCAAGGAGACTCCAGCATGATTCGTATCCTCGCCCTGATCTTCCTCGGCGCGCTTGCGCCCGCAGCCTTCGCGCAGCCTTGCCCCGACAAGAGCATCAATTACTGGCAGGCCTTTCCGGCGGGCGGTGAGTCGGACCTCTCTGCGCGACACCAGCAGGTTGTGCTGAAGAAGCGCTGCCCGGCGATCGAAATGATCATCCAGTACAAGCCCGGTGCCGGAGGCGGGCTCATGTGGTCGCAAATGAACCAGCTTGCCGCCGATGGCACGCATATCGTGGGCGTGAACCTTCCGCACATCGTGTTCCAGCCGATCGAAGGCCAAGTGCAGTACAAGACGGACGATGTCACGCCGGTATTCTGGTTTCACTACACGCCGGATGCGCTCGTCGTGCAGGAGGCAAGTCCGATCAGAACCTTCCAGGATTTCGTGAAGGCCGCCAAGGCGGACCCGGGCAAGATTTCTCTCGGCGGCTCCGGTCTGAATTCGGCGAACCATGCGGCGCACGAGCGCATGAATGCGGCGTTCGGATTCAAGACGACCTATGTGCCCTTCAAGGGAACCGGCGACATGACGACGGCAGTGATCGGCGGCCACGTCGGCGGGGCGATGTCGTATTCGGCCTTCGCCATCAACAACAAAGGCAAGGTCCGCGCCTTGGCGGTCGCAATGGACAAACGCCATCCGCTCCTTCCCGACGTGCCGACGTTCCGAGAGCTCGGGGTCGACTGGGTGGACGGGGCCTACAGGGGAATCGGCGTGCCCAAGTCCACGCCGCCCGAAGTGAGGAAGCGCTTGTCCGACCTCTGGATGGCGCTGAACAACGATCCCGAGATGAAGGACCTGGCCGCAAAAAGCGGCTTCGAGCTCGTGAACGTCGGCATTGGCGAGATGGAGCCGTTCATGAGGGAGAAGATCAAGCTCTACGTCGATGGGGCCAAGCGGCTGGGGCTGGGCGCGAAATAAACCGCGGGACTACTCCCGCATCCTCGCGAGCTTCACCACATCGGGCAGCCGCCTGAGCGAACGCACGACGCGCGCGAAGTGCTGGCGGTTCGCGACTTCGATGACGAAGAGCATCGTCGTGTAAAGCGATCTATCCTCATCCATGGTGATCGAGTCGATGTTCGATCCAGCATCGGCGATCTCGGAGGCGACCTTGGCCAGCACGCCGCGCTGGTTGGTCACCGTGACCTGGATGGCGGCCTGGAAGAGCTTGCTGGTCGCCGGATCCCAGTCCACTTCGATCCAGGTGTCCGGCTCGTTTTTCCTCGAGCGTTCGATCTGGTGGCAGTCCGCGGCATGAACGACAAGTCCCTGGCCTTTCTTGATCGAGCCGACGATCTCGTCGCCCGGGATCGGCCGGCAGCATGAAGCGAGCTGCACCGCCATGCCTTCTGTTCCGCGAATCACCACGCTGCCGATCGGCTTGGCGATGGCCTTCCCCTCATCCTTCGATGCTTCCCTGAAGCGAAGCAGCCGCCGCGCCATCACCGCAGGAAGCTGCTTGCCCAGGCCGATGTCCGCGAGCACTTCCTGCCGCGTCCGCGCGCCGCTATCCCGCACCGCGCGGTCCCAGTTCTGGTCGTCGATCTGCGCGAGCGTCACCCCGAGCGAGCGCATGGCCTGCTCGAGCAAACGCTCGCCGAGGGCGGCCGACTCGTCGTACTGCATCGTCTTCAGGAAGTGGCGGATATTCGACCGGGCCTTGCCGGTGCGGACGAACTGCAGCCAGCCCGGGCTGGGCTTCGCGTGCCCGGCCGTGATGATCTCCACCCGGTCGCCGTTCCTGAGCTCGGTCCGCAAGGGGACGAGCTCGCTGTTGACTTTTGCGGCCACGCACCGGTTGCCTATATCGGTGTGCACCGCATAGGCGAGGTCCACCGCCGTGGCGCCGCGGGGCAGGGAAAGGATGCGCCCCTTGGGCGTGAACACGTATACCTCGTCCGGGAACAGGTCGACCTTGATGTGCTCGAGGAACTCGGCCGAGTCGCCTGACTGGTTCTGGATCTCGAGGAGGGACTGCAGCCACTGGTGGGTTTTCTTCTGCAAGTCGGAAAGGGTCGCCGCCTCGTCCTTGTACATCCAGTGCGACGCTACCCCGGCTTCTGCGATGCGATGCATTTGCTCAGTGCGGATTTGCAATTCAACCGGCGTGCCGAAAGGGCCGATCAATGTCGTATGCAGCGACTGGTAGCCGTTGGCCTTCGGGATGGCGATGTAATCCTTGAACTTGCCCGGCACCGGCTTATAGAGGCCATGCAACGCACCCAGCGCGAGATAACACGATGGAATCCCGTCCTTGACGATGACCCTGAATCCGTAGATGTCGTGCACCTCCGAAAACGTCAGGTGCTTTTCGAGCATCTTCTTGTAGGTGCTGTAGATGTGCTTCTCGCGGCCATTGACGGCAGCTTCGATGCTGGCATCGACGAGCTTGGCCTTGATCGCTTCCTGCGTCTTGCCGATCACCTCACGCCGGTTGCCGCGCGCCGAGCGCGTCGCTTTCGCAAGCACACGGTGGCGCAGAGGATAAAGGTGCGCGAACGCCAGTTCCTCGAGCTCCTGGTAGAGGTTGTTCAATCCGAGCCGGTTGGCTATCGGCGCATAGATCTCGCGCGTTTCCCGGGCGACGCGCCTGCGCTTGGCGGGCGACACCGCGCCGAGCGTGCGCATATTGTGCAGGCGGTCGGCAAGCTTGATGAGGATGACGCGCACGTCCCGCGCCATCGCGAGCAGCATCTTGCGAAAGTTCTCGGCCTGCGCGTCCTCGGCCGATTGGAACTCGATCCGGTCGAGCTTCGACAAGCCGTCGACGAGCTCGGCTACGGGCTTGCCGAAAGTGTCGGAGATTTCGTCTTTGGTGACGGAGGTGTCCTCCATCACGTCATGGAGCAGCGCGGCCATGAGGGCCTGACTGTCCATGTGCCAGCCGGCGAGGATTTCGGTTACTGCGAGGGGATGCGAGATGTAGGGCTCGCCGGACTGTCGGGTCTGCCCTGCGTGGGCGGCCTCGCTGAAGCGATACGCCTCGCCAAGCTTCGCTACGTCGGCGGGCTTGAGGTAGGTGAACAGGCCCTCGTTCAGCGCTGTGACGGCGGCCATGGGGGTCGGCTAGGTTGGACCTTGCGGCCTTGGAATCGATGCCCGGAGCGGGCTCCCCCTCCTGCTACCCCTCCCCGGACAGCTACTCGCTCAGGGTGTCGCGATCGGCATGGGCGAGGCGGGATTCTTCTTGAGCACTTCCAGGCCGACCTTGCCGGTTGCGATCTCGCGCAGCGCGATCACGGTGGGCTTGTCCTTGTTCGGCTCAACTAACGCCGAGGCGCCGGTGCTGACCTGCCGGGCGCGATAAGTCGCGGCGAGCGTCAGCTGGAAGCGGTTGGGGATGCGTTTGAGGCAATCGTCGACGGTAATGCGTGCCATGGTCTAGGTCCCGAGTCTGAAGAGTTCCGGATGCTGCGCAAGCTGGCGTGCGGTGCCCAGCCGTGCGGCGCGTATGATTGCGAGGAGGTCTTGCGAGGCCTCTTCGAAGTCCTTGTTAATAATAACATAATCGAATTCCGGCGAGTGGCTGATCTCGTCCCTGGCGACAGCCATGCGGCGCTGGATCACCGCTTCCGAGTCCTGCCCCCGCTTCTGCATGCGGCGCTCGAGCTCCTCGATGGACGGCGGCAGGATGAAAATCCCTATGCAATCAGGGAAGAGGCGGCGCACCTGTTGGGCGCCCTGCCAGTCAATCTCCAAGATCAGGTCGTGCTTTGCGGCCCGTTCGCGACCAATCTCCGCCTCCGATGTGCCGTAGCGGAAACCATGGACCTCGGCCGATTCGAGGAATTCACCGCGCCCAAGCATTTCGATGAAGACCATTTCGCTGACGAAGTGGTATTCGCGGCCATCCACCTCGCCCGGCCGCGGCGCGCGCGTGGTGTACGAGACGGAGAGGCGCAGCGCCGCATCAGACTTAAGCGCAGCCCCGATCAACGAGGATTTGCCCGCCCCGGAGGGCGCGGTGATCACGATGAGCAGTCGCTGCGTGCCGGTGCTATTCAATGTTCTGCACCTGTTCGCGCATCTGCTCGATCAGGAGCTTGAGTTCGAGCGCGCAATCCGAGATGGCCTGCGAGGCGGCTTTCGACCCGAGCGTATTGGCTTCGCGGTTCAATTCCTGCATGAGGAAATCGAGGCGCTTGCCCGCAGCACCGCCCTTGGAGACCACGCGCTCGACTTCATCGAGGTGCGTCTTGAGGCGCTGCAGTTCCTCGTCGATATCGATCTTCATGCCGAACACTGCGATTTCCTGGCGAACGCGCTCGTCTACGTTCGCGCCGAGCGCGTCACGAAGACGCTGCGCCAGCTTTTCCTGGTAGGCGGCGATGGCCTCGGGCACGAAGGGCGCAACCGCAGCCACGCTTTTGCGCATGGCGCCGACCCGCTCGAGGATTACCGTGGCAAGCTTTGCGCCTTCGCGATCGCGCGCGGCAATGAGTTCCGCGATGGCCCTTGTGCCGAGGCTGGCGGCTTGCTCGCGCAACTCCGCTTCGGAGACCGTGCCTTCGGCAAGGACGCCCGGCCATCGCAAGACGTCGGCCGTGCGCAGCGGCGCGCAGTCGGGCATCCGGCTGCGCACGATCTGTGCAAGCTTGCCGAGCTCATCGAGCGCAGCGACGTTCAGCGCCTGGGTGCGAGGTCCGGTCGCCGTGGTGGACAACGACACCCGGCAATCGACTTTTCCGCGCTTGAGGCGCGCTGCAATCGCTTCCCGCAGCCCGGCTTCGAGCACGCGCAGCTCGTCAGGGACGCGGAACTGGAGGTCGAGGTAGCGCGAGTTGACCGAACGCAACTCGATATTCAGCGTCCCGCCAATGATCTCGGACGAAACGGCGGCGTATCCGGTCATGCTGTGGATCATCGGGCACGCAATGGAAGGCGTTAAATGGGGCGAACTGTGCAGTACTTCCGAACTGTGCAGTACTTCGCGAGCCCTGTCTGGGCAAGCGCGTATCATAGCAGTCTGCCGCACCGTTCCATCTCCTTCCCCGCGCTCCGTACATGTCGACGCAACAGGCCAACCAGCCGCTGCCGGAAGGGTTCCGGCTCGAGACCTACACGATCCTGAAAGTGCTCGCGTCCGGCGGCTTTTCGTTCGTCTATCTCGCGCACGACGAGAATGAAACGCCGGTGGCGATCAAAGAATACCTGCCCGCCACACTCGCCTTGCGAACAAGCGGTGAAGCGGTCCCCGCGGTGCCCGACGTGAACCTGCCGATTTTCCGCTACGGCATGAAATGCTTCTTCGAGGAAGGCCGCGCACTCGCCACGCTGTCCCACCCGAACGTCGTGCGCGTCACGAATTTTTTTCGCGCCAATGAAACCGTTTACATGGTCATGCGCTACGAACGCGGCCGCACGCTACAGGAGCACATCCACGCGCGGCGCGGGCCGTTGAGCGAGTCCTGGATCCGCCGCACGTTCATCCAACTGCTGCACGGCCTTCGCGAAGTCCACTCGCACAAGCTGCTGCATCTGGACATCAAGCCGGGCAACATCTATGTGCGCAACGACGGCTCGCCGCTGTTGATCGACTTCGGCGCGGCTCGCGAGACGCTGACGGCCGAGGGCACGCAGCTTCCGCCCATGTATACGCCCGGGTTCGCATCGCCCGAGCACTATGCCAATCGAGAGAACCTCGGGCCTTGGAGCGACATGTATTCAGTCGGGGCGGCCATGTATGCCTGCCTGTCGGCCGAAGCGCCCCAGCCGGCCAACCGCCGTCTCCTCGAAGACAACGTCGAACCGGCGCGCAAAGCGTGGAGCGGCAAGTACACGAGCAAGCTGCTCGACACCATAGACTGGTGCCTGCGCCTCAATCACCTCGAGCGTCCCCAAAGCGTGCTCGAACTGCAAAAGGCGCTGCTTGGCAAGAGCGATCCGGCCCACAAGGGCGAGGCGCCGTTGCTCGATCAGCTTAAAGGCCTGCTTACCCGCTTCACCCGGCGCCCAGAAGGCGAGGACCCCGCACCCAAGGTCGCCGCCGAACCCGGGACGCCGGTCAAGTAACGATGAAGTTCTCCATCTTCCAGGACAGCCGCGTCGGAGGCCGGACCTACAACCAGGACCGCATTGGCCACTGGTACACGCGCGATTCCCTGCTGCTGGTTCTTGCAGACGGGATGGGCGGGCACATCATGGGCGAAGTGGCCGCCCAAATAGCCGTGGACACGCTCGCGCAAAGCTTCCAGAAGGAGGCGCTTACACGCATCCCGGATCCCGACCGGTTTCTTTTCAACTCGGTATTGGCGGTCCATTCTGCGATCGACGACCACACGAAAACTCACAAGCTTCCCGATTACCCCCGCACGACGCTGGTCGCCTGCATCATCCAGGACGGGCACATGTGGTGGACTCATGTTGGGGATTCGCGCCTTTACCTGGTCAGGCGCGGCAGCGTCCATGCGCGCACACGCGACCACAGCAGGGTCCAGCAATTGATCGACGAGGGCCGCATCCGCGAAGAATCGGTCGGCTCGCATCCCGAACGCAACATGCTGCTGCACTGCCTGGGCGGCGCGCATACGCCGCATGTCGAGCCAACCTCTAAAGCGCGCCTCGCGAAAGACGACATCGTACTGCTGTGTTCGGATGGCTTCTGGGGGCCGCTCACCCAGCGTCAGCTACTTGGCACGCTGATGCAGAAGGGCATCCTCAATGCAGGGCCGGAACTCATGGCGCTGGCCGAAAGCCGGGGCGGACCCGGGTGCGATAATGTGTCCGTGGTTGCAATCGGCTGGGGCGAGGACGAAGTCAGCGTTGCGCCCGCGGCAAAAGCGCCGGTGACGGTGCCCTCGTACGACCTGCCCACCAACCTGCAGGATGTCAACGCCACGAACCCGGACATGTCGCAGGCTTACATGTCCGACCAAGAGATTGAGCGCGCTATCGCCGACCTCAAGTCGGCTCTCAAACGCCACGAAGCGGGAAAAAAATGAGACCGAGCAAGCGAGTGCCCGACCAGATGCGGGCGGTGTCCCTGCAGCGGAACTACACGAAGCACGCGGAGGGCTCGGTGCTTGTGTGCTTCGGGGACACCAAAGTCCTGTGCACGGCGAGCGTCGAGGCGAAAGTGCCGCCCTTCCTCAAAGGGCGGGGAAAGGGCTGGCTGACGGCGGAGTACGGCATGCTCCCGCGGGCGACCAATACACGAGGCGATCGCGAGGCCGCCCGCGGCAAGCAGTCGGGTCGCACGCAGGAGATCCAGCGGCTGATCGGCCGCTCCATGCGCTCGGTAGTCGACCTCGCGAAGCTCGGCGAGCGCACCATCCAGATCGATTGCGATGTGCTCCAAGCCGATGGCGGCACGCGGACGGCCTCGATCACGGGTGCTTTCGTGGCGGTGCACGACGCACTCACCTGGCTCAAGGGGCAGGGCGCGTTCGCTGAGTTGCCGCTCAAGGATTTCGTGGCCGCAGTATCCGTCGGCGTCTTCGAGGGCGTGCCGGTGCTTGATCTCGACTACGCGGAGGACTCGAAATGCGACACGGACATGAACGTCGTAATGACGGGCGCCGGGGGATTCATCGAAGTGCAGGGCACGGCGGAGGGCGCCGCGTTTTCGCGCGCCGAGCTCGATTCGCTGTTGACGCTCGCCGACAAGGGCGTCCGTGAACTGGTCGCCCTGCAAAAGCAAACGCTGGGGTTGTGAACAGGCTGGTCATTGCAAGCAGCAACCCGGGCAAGCTTGCGGAGATCCGCGCCTTGCTGGCCCCCCTCGGCATCGAAGCCGTCTCCCAAGGCGAGCTTGGCATCCCGGATGCCGAAGAGCCGCACTGCACTTTTCTTGAGAACGCGCTAGCCAAGGCGCGCCATGCGAGCCGTGCTTCGAGCCTTCCGGCGTTGGCCGACGACTCGGGACTTTGCGTAGCGGGGCTCGGCGGTGACCCGGGCGTGAACTCCGCCTACTACGCCGGCGTTGAAGGAAGCCGCCATGAGCGGGACGCCCGCAACAACGCCAAACTGCTCGCGGCGATGACCGGCTGGGCTGCCCGCGATGCCCATTACGCCTGCGTGATGGTGCTCGTGCGTCACGCGCTCGACCCCGAGCCGCTGGTTGCCGAGGGCAACTGGGCAGGCGCGATCGCCGAACAACCGCGCGGCGCCAACGGGTTCGGCTACGACCCGTTGTTCTACTTGCCTGGCATCGGAAAAACCGCCGCCGAGCTCGAGGCCGGCGAGAAGAACCGCATCAGTCACCGCGGGCTCGCGCTTCGCCAGCTTCTCGAGCGGTTGCGGCAGGAGCGCTGATGCCGCCGGCCGTGAAAATCGCGTTGACGCCGCCGGGTGCGGTACGCCTCGATACGCTGCCGCCGCTTTCCCTGTACGTGCACATTCCATGGTGCGTGCGCAAATGCCCATATTGCGATTTCAACTCGCACGAGAAAAAGGGGGCATTGCCGGAAGAAGAGTATTGCGACGCGCTGATCTCGGACCTCGAGCACGCGCTGCCGTGGATCTGGGGCCGGCGGGTGACCAGCATATTCTTCGGCGGCGGCACGCCCAGCCTCTTTGCAGCCCGCTCGATCGATCGCCTGCTGTCGGAATTCCGCGCGCGCATCCCGATTGCGGCCGACGCGGAAATCACGCTCGAGGCGAATCCGGGAACCTTCGAAGCGCAGAAGTTTCGCGACTTTCGGGCCGCCGGCGTCAATCGATTGTCGATCGGCATCCAGAGCTTCGACGATCGGCACCTTGCGGCGCTCGGCCGCATTCACAGCGCCGATGAAGCACGCCGGGCGATCGCGATCGCCCAGGCCGAGTTCGACAACATCAACCTCGATCTCATGTATGGCCTGCCCGCACAGACGCTCGAGGAGTCGTTCGCCGACATCCGGGAAGGCGTTCGGCATGGGACGCAGCATCTTTCGGCCTACCAGCTGACACTCGAGCCGAATACGATTTTCTATGCGCATCCGCCAAAGCTCCCGGCGCACGACCTCGCGGCGGAGATGCAGGAGACCGTGGAAGCGCATCTCGCAGAGGCGGGATACGAGCACTACGAGACTTCCGCGTTCGCCCGGCCGGACCGACGCTCTCGCCACAACGTCAACTACTGGCAGTTCGGCGATTACCTGGGTCTGGGCGCGGGCGCCCACGGCAAGATCAGTTTCCCCGACCGCATCGAGCGGCATGCGCGCGCCAAGCAGCCGCGCGAGTACATGGCGCGGGCACCGCTTGGCGACTCGATCGTGGAGCACCGGACCATCGGGCGCGCGGACCTCCCGTTCGAATTCATGCTCAATGCATTGCGGCTGATCGACGGCATGCCGGTGGGCCTCTTTCGCGAACGCACGGGACTTGAGTTAAGCGTGATCGAACCGGCGCTGGCCAGGGGCGAAGCGCTGGGACTGCTGGAGCGCGACTGGCAGAGGATCCAGCCCAGTGCAAAAGGCCAGCGGTTCCTGAACGACCTGGTCGAGCTCTTCCTGGCTTGAATTCGCGAGATTGTGTTTTTCGGATCCAGCACGGGAGCGCCACCCAAGCCAATTCGTGTACCAGTACCGGTACATTCAGCCGGGTTCGCGCGTGAAGATCAAGTCGTGCACACCGTGCCCGAGCTTCAGGCCGCGGGCTTCGAACTTTGTCTGCGGGCGATAAGCCGGGCGCGGCGCGAACCCGGATTCGGATCCTTTCGCTGCGTTTTGCAAAAGGGGTTCGGCACTGAGCACTTCCAGCATGTGCTCGGCATAAGGCGCCCAATCCGTTGCGAGGTGGATGTAGCCGCCGGGAACCAGTTTTCTTGCCGCGAGGGCCACCAGCGGCGGCTGGATGAGGCGGCGCTTGTTATGGCGTTTTTTCGGCCACGGGTCGGGGAAGAACACGTGGATCCCGGCAAGTGTGGAATCGGGAACCATCTTCTCAAGCACGTCCACCGCGTCGTGCCGGAGGACGCGCAGGTTGGAAAGGCCTTCGGCCTCTATCGTCTTTAACAGAGTCCCAACGCCGGGAAGGTGCACTTCGATGGCTATGTAGTCGATGCCTGGCTGGGCCTTGGCAATGGCGACGCTCGTTTCGCCCATTCCCGAGCCGATCTCCAGGACGAGCGGCGCGCGCCGGCCAAATACTGCAGCAGCATCGAGCGGCTGCTCGGCGTAGGGGATGCCGAAGCGTGGGTAGAGCGTGTCCCAGGCGCGCTGCTGGGCGTTGGAGACGCGCCCTTGGCGCAGCACGAAGCTCCGGACCGTCCTGCGAGGCGGCTCCATCCGGGGGGCTACGCTGCTTTCGTCTGCGGGGATCCGCTGATCATCCCGGCGTTCGGCGAAGAGGGCGTCGCCGAATACAGCTTCTTCGGCATGCGTCCCGCGAGAAATGCTTCACGGCCTGCTTCAACGCCTTTCTTCATTGCCTGCGCCATCAGCACAGGGTCCCTGGCGGCCGCAATTGCAGTGTTCATGAGCACCCCGTCGCACCCGAGCTCCATCGCGATCGCAGCGTCGGAGGCCGTACCCACGCCCGCATCGACAATCACCGGAACCGACAAGCGGTCAATGATGAGTTGCAGGTTCCACGGATTCAGGATGCCCATCCCCGAGCCGATGAGGGACGCAAGCGGCATCACGGCTACGCAACCCAGGTCTTCGAGCATCTTGGCCTGGATGGGATCGTCGGAGCAATACACCATGACCTTAAAGCCTTCCTTCACGAGCGTCCGGGCCGCGTCCAGCGTCTCAGGCATGTTCGGGTAGAGCGACTGCGGATCGCCGAGCACTTCAAGCTTTACCAGGGAGTGGCCGTCGAGCAGCTCCCGGGCCAGCCGCAGTGTGCGCACAGCGTCGACGGCGCTGTAGCAGCCCGCTGTATTCGGCAGGATCGTGAATTCCGAGGGCGGCAGCACTTCGAGCAGGCTCGGCTCGCCGGCTGTCTGTCCGATATTCGTGCGGCGGATGGCAACGGTAACGATTTGCGCCCCGGAGGCGGTTATGGCCTCGCGCGTTTGGGCGAAGTCCTTGTATTTCCCGGTGCCCACGAGCAGTCGGGAGCGATAAGCCGTACCGTCAATGAAAAGTTCGTCACTCATGTCACCCTCCACCAACGGCGACCACGATCTCGAGCCGGTCCCCATCCACCAGGGGGACATGAGTGACGAACTTTTCATTGCCGGTACGGCTTATCGCTCCCGACTGCTCGTGGGCACCGGAAAATACAAGGACTTCGCCCAAACGCGCGAAGCC
>JANXRZ010000121.1 GCA_025352885.1 Pseudomonadota bacterium
GCTGAATTGTAGTGGGTGCCGAGGCGGCGAGTTCCTGCCGCTTCGCGCGCGGATCGGGGATGCCGCGGTCCTGCTCGATGCTTCCAGCGGCAAGCCGCTAAAGGTCGTCCAGGTCGACCCGTGGTGATCAGTCCGAGGCGAGCTTGCGCTCGATTTCCTCGAGCTCGGTCGTCGCGCGCCTGAGCTCGGCGTCGGCCTGCTCGAGGTCTGCCTGCGCTTTGGCGAGGTCGGCGTTCGGATCGCGGCGATCGGAAAGCGCCTGGCGGCGGTCTTCAACGGCTTTTGCCCAGACCGTGACGGCTTTGCGCCGGTCTTCCCCCAGCCGGCGGCGGTCGACCTGCGGCACCGCCTTGTGCGCGGCTACCGCCTTGTCGTATTCGACCTGCGCACGGGCGAGGGCGGCTCTGAGGTCTTCACGGGTGGTCATCGACGGCACAAGCCTTGCAGTGCATGAGGACCGTCACTTTAGCGCCCGGGGACCATCCCCTCAAGCGCGAAGTGACTGAACGCCTTGCCATGGTTTCGATGTCGGCTGCGGGCCCGGGTGGTCAGCCACCGTTGAAAATCTGGTCGGGCAGCGCGAGCTGGCCCTTGGTCTCGAAGCGCACGCTGCCGAATGCCGGTCCGGAGAGGCGTCCGCTGAGCTCATAAGTGATCTTCCCGGGGAACTCGCTCGAAAAGAGGTTGAATGCCTGGCGCGCAACCCCGAGCACGGAGATGCTCATGGGCACGCTGACCAGCGTCTCGCCGTAGCGGGGCACGGTGCCGCCTGTCCCAGTGACGCCGCTTGCGAAGCGCTTGCCCTGCACATCCATTGCGAGCGAGACGCCGTCAAAGTCGATGGGCAGGTCGTTGGGATTCTGCACGCGCAGTTTGACGAGCATGCGCACCTCCAGGCCCTCGCCCGATAATGGTTCGACGCCGGCCACGCTCACGTTGACCGGCTCGTAGCGCTGCAGCGTCGCGCAGCCGCCAAGAAGGAGCCCCCAGGCGGATACGAGGACAAGCAGCGTGCGGCGAATCGCGAGCATTGGACCTGGGCCGATCACCCCGGAATGTCCGGCTCGACAAGGTTTGCAAGCTGTGCAAGCGATTCCTGCCAGCCGAGGTAGCACATTTCCAGCGGGATCGCGTCGGGGATGCCGCTTTGCGTGATGGACAGCTCGGTGCCGCAAATCACGGGCTTGAGCGACACCGTCACTTCCAACGTGCCGGGAAGGTTCGGGTCCTCGAACTTGTCCGTGTAGCGCAGCCGCTCGCCCGGGACGAGTTCCAGGTACTCGCCGCCGAACGAGTGTCCATTGCCCGTGGAGAAATTGTGGAATGACATCCTGAAAGTGCCTCCGACGCGCGGTTCGAGGTGATGCACCGTGCAGGTGAAGCCGTAGGGCGGAAGCCATTTCGCCATGGCATTGGGCTCGATGAACGCGCGATAGGCCTTCTCGGGTTTCGTGCGCAGGACGCGATGGAGTCGGACGGTACGGTCGGACATGGCTTGGCTTCCTTATAGTGGGGTCTCTAGGACTTCGGCTTGCCGTGGGAGTTCGGGTGGCCAGGCTGGGGATGGGCTCGGCGAATGCTCGGCGACAACACCTTGTCCGAGACATGAAAATCCCAGACTGCGGCGCCGCCGGTTGCCGCGAACTCCGCCACAAGCGTCGGCACGTCGCCCAGGTTGTCGATTTTCCGTCCTGGCAGGCCGAAGCCGCGCGCGATGCCTGCGAAATCGGAATAGCCGAAAACCGAGCCGGCCTCGGGCATCCCTTCCGAGCGCAGCTTGTGCACCTCGGAGCCGTACGCGCCATCGTTGATCACGACGATGAGGATCTTCAGCCCATGGCGCTTGATGGTTTCAAGTTCCTGCACGTGCATCATCAGGCTGCCGTCGCCGTCGAACAGCACGACGGTTTTGTCTGGGCGTGCAGCCGCAACGCCCATGGCGAACGAGATGCCGTTGCCGATCGCGCCGAACTCGCGGATGGTGAGAAAGTTTTCCTGTGCGCGCGAGGGCATCTGCGCGAAGAACCATGAGCAGTGGCCGCCCGAGTTCACCATCTCCCAGTCCTGCGGCAGGGCTTTTTCCAGTGCCTCGATCACGTGGCGCGGGTCAAGCAGTCCCGGCTCGATCTCGAAGGCCTGGCTGTCGGGCTTCGAATCGCGGATGCGCGCAGCCATCGCTTCGTTTCGCCAGCTTTTGCTGCGCGCCGGCGACGCCGCGGTCAGCGCTTCGACGCCGAGGCGCGCGTCGGCCCGCATGTGATGGCGCGCCACCTCCTGTCCCTGGCTGACGGCGACGGGGTCGATGTCAATCTGCAGCATCTTCGCCTTGGGCCACAACTGGCCGCCGCCGCCCGCGTGATAGGCCAGCGAACATCCGACGGCGACGACGAAGTCGGCCTCCTTGAGGTATTCGAGGCCGACCTCGGGCGTGAAGCTGCCCGAGATGCCGATGCAAAAGGGATCTTCGTTGAACAGCCCGCGCGCGGGTAAAGTCGTCGCGAGCACTCCGCCCGTTTTTGCCGCCAGCGCCCGGCAGGCCCCGCCCGCTCCGGCTTCGACGGCACCCAGGCCGGCGAGCACGACCACCTTTTCCGCGCCGGTGACAAGCTTCGCGGCCCGGTCTACGTCGTCGGGATGCGGTGGGATCGGCGACAGGCGTGGCAACAGCTCTCGCGACGGGGTCGGCAGCTTCTCCGGGCCTTCCCATGGCCGGCCCTGGAGATCGAAAGGGACGCCGATGACCACGGGCCGGCGTTCGCGGCGCGCCTGCAGGAAGGCGTCGCGCACTGCGACAGGCATGCGCTCGGGCAGGTGCAATTGATGGTAGGCCGCGCCAGTCGCCGTGATGATGGGCGCTTGGTCGAGTTCCTGGTTGTACCAGCCGCTCTTGAGCGGTGCTTCGCCGGCAAAGACCACCAGCGGCAGGTGAGCGCGCACGGCGGCGGGCAGGGCCGTGATCAGCTGGGTTACGCCGGGCCCGCAGGTGACGGTAGCGACGCCTACCGTCCCTTTTTTTCGAGCGAACGCCATGGCCGCCGCGACCGCGCAGTGCTCGTGCCGCACATAAATCATCCGGCAGCCCTGCCCGGACAATCGCGCGGCCCAATTCATGTTCGCGTCGCCTAGGAGCGCGAAGCAGGTGTCAACTTCTTCCTGCCTGAAGGCCTTGGCTAGGATGTCGTATACGCGGGGCTTTTCTTCGTCATTCATCATATTGCCAAAATTAGAAAACAAACTGACCGGATAGCCGCACGGCTGGCCAGTCTACGAAAATGATTGTTTTGCTTTCCTGCCGCGAGTCAGCCTATGTCCGCCGTCCCATGCGAGAGCACGACGAGGTCGCGCTGGACCGACTTTGCGCGGAACTGGACGCGCTTTCCTTCGCGCCACATCTCGGTGCGGATCGTCTCGCCGGGAAAAACCGGCGCCGAAAAGCGCAGCGACAGGGACTCGAGCCTTGTCGGATCGTAATCGCAGTAAGTCTTGAGGATCGCGTGGCCGGCGACGCCGTAAGTTGCCAGGCCATGCAGGATCGGCTGCGGAAAGCCGGCGGCCTTGGCAACCGCCGGTTCGGCATGCAGCGGATTGTCATCGGCGCACAAGCGGTAGATGAGCGCGGCCTGCGGCAGGGTGGGCAAATCGCACACCGCAGTCGGCGCGGTCTCGGGTACCGGGGGTTTTGAGGGCGGCGGCGCGTCGCCGCCTTTCGGGCCGTTGCCGTCTTTCTCGCTGAAGCCGCCGTCGGCGCGGCAGAAGGTCAGGTGGTCGAGGGTGGCCAGCAGGTCGCCCGTGGCCTTGTCGCGCAGGGTTCGCTGCTGGAAGACAAGTGCGCCTTTTCCGGCGCCCTTGTCGACGACCGCCTTGATGTTCGTCCGGCCGATGACGGTGCCCTCGACCGGCAGGGGCTTATGGACCGTGAGCGACTGTTCGCCATGCACGAGGCGCACCCAGTCGATCCCGGAGTCCGGGTCCTTCATCCAGAAGCCCGGGTAGCCGAGCACTACCGCCATGGTCGGCAGGGCCTTGAGGTTCTTCTCGTAGACGAACTGGAGCTGGTTCTCGTCCATCGGGTCGTGCCCGTATCCGAGGCCAAGCGCGTAGAGCATCGTGTCTTTCTTCGTGTAGCTCTGCTCGACGTCGGAGAAGGTGCGCGCCTTGAGTTTTGCGTAGTCGATCACGGCATCTCCTTCTACGCCGGGTCCCAGCTGAACACATCCTGGGAGCGGTCGAGCTTGTAGAAGTGCGCTTGCATTGCGGGAATCGCATGTTCGGCGATCGTCTCGGGCGTCCAGCCTTCGGACCGGT
Organism: Pseudomonadota bacterium; assembly: GCA_025352885.1. GTDB lineage: Bacteria > Pseudomonadota > Gammaproteobacteria > Burkholderiales > SG8-39 > SZAS-79. The sequence continues at coordinate 4,306 of JANXRZ010000121.1, forward strand.
GCACCGAGCGCAAAGGCCTGCTCTGGCTCATGAGGAAGATTTCGTTCGCGCGCACGCCGAAGATCTGCCCGGTCACGGCTTGGGAGGCGTCGCTTGCGAGGTACACGGCGAGCGGCGCGATCTTGGCCGTTTCCATGGACTTGAGTTTCTCGACACGCGCTTTCTGGTCTGGTGTTTCGGCTGGGATTGTGCCGATCATGCGGCTCCAGGCAAAGGGCGAGATGCAGTTGGAGGTTACGTTGTACTTTGCCATGTCGAGCGCCATCGACTTGGAGAGCCCGACGATCCCGAGCTTGGCCGCCGCGTAATTGGCCTGCCCGAAATTGCCGATGAGGCCCGAGGTGGAGGTCATATTGATGTAACGACCCGAGGCCTGGCTCTTGAAATAGGTCGCCGCGGCACGTGCCACGTAGAAGCTGCCGTTGAGGTGGACGTCGATGACCGCCTTCCACTCTTCGATGGACATGTTGAAGAAGAAGCGGTCCCGCAGGATCCCGGCGTTGTTGACGACTACGTCGATGCGGCCGAACGCGTCGATCGCGCATCCGATAATGCGGTTGGCCGCTTCCCACTCAGCCACGCTGTCGGTGTTCGCCACCGCAGTGCCGCCCTTGGCCTTGATCTCGTCGACCACTTTCTGCGCGGGGCCTGCGTCCTTGCCTTCGCCGGAAACCGAAGCGCCGACATCGTTGACGACGACTTTGGCGCCCTTTGCGGCCATGGCATGCGCGAAGTCGCGCCCGATACCGCCGCCCGCGCCCGTGACGACGACGACCTTGCCTTCGAGGCTCAAGATTGCCATCGGTCAATCCCTGAAGGAAGGATCGCGGCGATCGAGCATGCGCAGCATCGCGGGCCACTCGAGCTCGGTGATCTTGCGCCGCTGGCCCGGGGCATAGCGGTCGTTGGTGAGCTTCACCACGTCGTCCTTCACCTTGTTCAACGGGGTCTGGCAGGACATCGCCATGATCTGCGCCTGGCACGCTTTCTCCAGCCAGTGCATCACGACGAAGGCTTCGCAGACCGTACGTCCGGCCGTGAGCAGGCCGTGATTGCGCAGCACAAGGGCGGCGGCCGTGCCCAGGTCCTTCACGAGGCGCTTCTGCTCATCGAGGTCGATGGCCGGCCCTTCGTAGTCGTGGTAGCCGACTTCGCCGAAGAACATCGCGTTCTGGGTCAGGGGCAGGAGCCCGCATTCGAGCGCCGAGACGGCCATGCCCGCCGGGGAGTGGGTGTGGATCACGCAGCCCACATCCTTGCGGCCACGGTGGATCGCGCTGTGGATCACGAAGCCCGCCTGGTTGATGCCGTAACCGGTGCCCGAGTCCTGGACGACAGTGCCGTCGAAATCGATCTTGACGAGCGACGACGCGGTCACTTCCTCGTACGCATAACCGTACGCGTTGATCAGGAAGTGGCCTTCCTCGTTCGGCACCCGTGCAGTTGCATGGTTGTAAATGAGGTCGTTCATTCCGAAAAGCGCAATGAGCCGGTAGCAGGCTGCGAGGTCGACTCGTGCCTGCCATTCGGCGTCGCTCACCTTGGAGCGAAGAGACGGGATTTTTACGCTGGAAAGATCGGTCATAGTGTTGCCTCCGTACCTAAGAGTGCCGTGATCTGGCTTGAAAGGACGCCGCCATTGCCGTGGGCGAGGGCGACGCTGGCATCCTTCACCTGGCGGTCGCCGCATTCACCGCGCAATTGTCGCACCGCCTCGACGATGAGGAACATCCCATACATGCCCGGATGCACGCACGAAAGGCCGCCGCCGTTCGTATTGACGGGCAGGGCGCCGCCAGGGGCGATGCGGCCGCCTGAAACGAATGCACCGCCTTCGCCTTTTTTGCAGAAGCCGAGGTCTTCGAGGAACAGGATCGTATTGATCGTGAAGGCGTCATAGAGCTCGAGCACATCGACGTCCGACGGCTTGAGCCCCGCCATCTCGAATGCGCGCGGGCCCGATTCCGAAGCCGCAGTGACCGTCAGGTCCGGCATCGAGGAGATTTGCCGATGCCAGTGCGCCGCACCGCACCCGAGCATGTAAACGGGTTTCTTTTTAAGGCTTTTCGCCCGGTCGGCCCGGACCAGCACATAGGCGCCCCCGCCATCGGTCACCAGGCAGGCGTCGCGCACGGTGAGCGGGTCGGAAATCATGCGCGCCTTGAGCACGTCCTCGATCGACAGGGGATCGCGCGCGAAGGCTTCTGGATTGAGCTCCGCCCATTTGCGCGCGGCCACGGCCACTTCGGCGAGATGCGTGCGAGTGGTGCCGTACTGGTGCATGTGGCGTGCGGCCGCCAACGCGTAGGAGGACATGGGGTTGAAAGGTTTGTACGGCGCTTCGAAGGCCTGCGGGTCGAGCATCGCCTTGTATTTTCCGGCCTCGCCGCGGCCGACGCCAGTGCGCTGATTCGATCCGTACGTCACCAGCACGACATCGCACAGGCCGTAATTGAGCGCCATGGCGGCCGGCAAGAGATGGCCGACGAACGAGGAACCTCCAACGCAGGTCGAGTCGGTGAACTTCGGATGGATGCCGAGCTGCTCGCCAACGGAAAGTCCGGTGAGGAACGCATTCACGCTCGCGCAGACGAGGCCGTCCACATCGCGCGTCGTCAGTCCTGCATCGGCAAGCGCGTTCTTTGCGGCCGCGGCCATGATTTCATTCTCGGTCCAGCCCGGCGCTTCCCCACACGCCGCCAAACCCACGCCGGCGATCGCTACCGACCCGCGCAAATCCTTTGTGCTCGGCATCGTCTTAGCCCGGCGTGAATTCGATGACGGGCGCATCGGCATCGTTCGCAATGCGCGCCGTAACCTTCATGCCGATCTTCACGGCGGCCGGTTCGATGCCGACCACCCGGCTCATCATGCGAGGGCCCTCTGCCAGGTCGATGAGCACGACGCTGTAGTCGCCGCCCGCGTCGGGCTTCCTGCGCACGACGGTTGTCGAATACACCACGCCGGTGCCGCTGGCCGGCACCCAGGACAGCGATTCGGCGCCGCAGTGAGGACACAGCACGCGCGGATAAAAGACGTGCTTGGCGCAACCGCCGCATTTCTGGATCTCGAAGCGCCCTTGGGCGAGCTTCTCTTTGTAGGTGTGTTCAGGTCCGGCAACAGGCATGGCGAGGGGACTTTCAAAAGGGGTCGGAGCACTATAATCGGATTTCCACCGGGGGAGAATCCAATGAATTCGAATGGGCGAATCAATGCGCGGTTGTGTGCGGCCGCTTTGGCGATGGGCATCGCATTCGGCGCGCAGGCCGCGCCTGAAGAGCCGCTCTTTTCGCTGGCGAAAAAAGAGGAGCCCGCGGTCCTCGCCACCCTGCAGGACCTCGTCAACATCGAATCGGGCAGCCGCGACAAGCCGGGCCTGGACAAGATCGCCGCGCTGCTTGCGGGCTTGCTCACGCACCTTGGCGGGAAAATCGAGGTGTACGAACCGAACGCGGTCGACACCTACAGGCTTTACGACACGCCGAAGGAGATCGGCAAGGTCATCGTCGGGCGCTTCAAGGGCAGCGGCACGAAGAAAATCATGCTGCTCGCGCACATGGACACGGTGTATCAGCCGGGCGTGCTGGCGAAGCGGCCGTTCCGGGTCGACGGTCGCCGGGCCTATGGACCGGGCATCGCGGACGACAAGGGCGGCATCGCGGTGCTGCTGCATACGCTGGCGCTGCTCAAGGCGCTGAACTTCAGCGAGTACGGGTTGATCACCGTCGTCATCAATGGCGACGAGGAGATCAGTTCGCCGGGTGCGCGCAAGTTCATCGAGCGCATGGGCGCCGAGCATGAATTCGTGTTTTCGTGCGAGCCGACGCCGGTGAAGGCCGACGATATCGCGCTCGCCACCAGCGGGATCGGCGCGGCGACGCTGGTTGTGCATGGCAAGTCGGCGCACTCGGGCGTCAATCCGGAACTAGGCAGGAATGCCATCATCGAGATGTCCAGCCAACTCCTGCAGACGAACGACCTGTCGGTTGCCGATAAAGGCATCAAGTTCAACTGGACGCTTACGACAGGCGGCGTTACGCGGAACATTATTCCAGAGCTGGCCACCGCTTCGGCAGATGTGAGGGTTCGCAAGGTGGCCGATCTCGACGTCATCGAAAAGGCATTCCGGGACCGCATCGCGGCCAACAAAAAACTGGTTCCCGACACCAGGGTCGAGGCGTCCTTCGAGCGGCGGCGTGCGCCCCTTGAAGTGACCGATGCTTCACGTGCTGTCGCCAGGAAGGCGCAGGCCATCTACGCCGAAGTCGGCAGAAAGCTGAGCGTGGATGAAAGCGGCAATGGCGGCGGGACGGATGCCGCCTTCGCCGCGCAGTCCGGCAAGCCTGTCACCCTGGAGAGCTTCGGGCTGGCGGGGTACGGCTATCACTCTTCGGAAGAGGAGTACGTCGACCTCGACACCATCGTTCCGCGGCTTTACCTGCTGACCAGGCTGGTGATGGATACGGCTCGGGGACGGTGAGGCGCGGGAACGTTGCAACTGGGAAGGAAATTCCTTACCATCACAAATTCGTTATCTCGAGCACGCGGTCATGATCACAAGCAAACTTACGACCAAGGCGCAAACGACCATCCCGCAACCCGTTCGCACGGCATTGCGACTGCAGCCCGGTGACGAGTTGGTTTATCAGATAGAAGACCAGCAGGTCATCCTCAGGAAGGCAGGAAGCGGCAAGACTGACGACCCGTTCCGTACGTTTTCCGAGTGGAATTCCGAGGCTGATACCAAGGGATATGGCGCGCTTTAAGCAGGGCGAGGTCGTGAAGGTGCCGTTCCCATACACCGACCGGCCAACGCGTCAATTCAGGCCGGCGCTTGTCGTATCGACCGGCGCAATTGAGGCGGAGCACGGGTTAGTTTGGGTGCTCATGATTACCAGCGCAGAGAATCGCGGATGGTCGGGCGATGTTCCAGTTGCCAATCTGGCGGCAGCTGGTTTGCCAGTTCCTTCGGTAATCAGAACAGCAAAAATCGCGACTATCGAGGCGTCCGATGCTACGAGGCTCGGCAGGATATCGACGGCGCTTCTTCGGAAAGTTGTTGGCCACCTTTGCAGTGAGCTTGCCTTGGATCCGGCTGCAAGCGCCTGACCCTTTCAGGTGTTTCAAACGCTCTCCCGCATCCGTGGCGCTGACCCGGACGGTATAATCGGCGGCCTGTTTTACCTCATCCTCATCCGACCAAAGAAGCCATGAAAGTCCTCGTCAGCGTGAAGCGCGTGGTGGACTACAATGTCAAGGTGCGCGTGAAATCCGACGGCACCGGCGTTGAGACCGCGAACGTGAAGATGTCCATGAACCCGTTCGACGAGATTGCCGTCGAGGAAGCCGTGCGGCTGAAGGAAGCGGGAGTCGCAACCGAAATCATCGCCGTCTCGTGCGGGCCGCTGGCCTGCCAGGAGACGCTGCGCACGGCGCTCGCAATCGGCGCGGATCGCGCGATCCTCGTCGAGACGGACGTCGAGCTCCAGCCGCTGGCTGTGGCCAAGCTGCTGAAGGCCGTTTGCGCGAAGGAATCGCCGCAAATCGTGATCCTCGGCAAACAGGCGATCGATGACGACTCGAACCAGACGGGCCAGATGCTCGCCGCGTTGATGAACTGGTCGCAGGCGACGTTCGCTTCGAAAGTGACGGTTGCGGATGGCAAAGCGCAGGTCACGCGGGAAGTCGACGGAGGCTTGGAGACGATCTCGATCAAGCTGCCCGCCATCGTGACCACCGACCTGCGCCTCAACGAGCCACGTTATGTGACGCTCCCGAACATCATGAAAGCCAAGAAGAAGACGCTCGAGAACATCAAGCCCGACGCGCTCGGTGTCGATGTCGCGCCGCGCTTGAAGACGCTCAAGGTCGCCGAGCCGCCCAAGCGCAAAGCCGGCATCAAGGTGCCCGACGCAGCCGCCCTCGTCGCCAAGCTGCGCAACGAAGCCAAGGTGATCTCATGAGCTGCCTCGTCATTGCCGAACACGACAACAAGTCGATCAAGGGCGCGACGCTCAATACCGTCGCGGCAGCCGCCAGGATCGGCGGCGATATTCACGTCCTCGTGGCCGGCAGCGGCTCGGGCGCAGCGGCCGAAGCCGCAGGCAAGATCGCCGGCGTCACGAAGGTGCTGCATGCCGATGCGCCTCACCTGGCCGACTTCCTTGCCGAGAACGTCTCCGCAGTGGTCGTAGGCATGGCGAAGAATTATTCGCATATCCTCGCGCCCGCAACTTCGAACGGCAAGAACGTGACCCCGCGCGTAGCTGCGCTGCTCGACGTGCAGCAAGTTTCGGAGATCGTCGAAGTCGTCTCTCCCGACACCTTCGTGCGCCCGATCTACGCCGGCAATGCGCTGGCAACGGTGCAGTCGGCCGACCCGATCAAGGTTATTACCGTCCGCACGACGGGGTTCGACGCGGTTGCCGCCACAGGCGGGAGCGGGGCGATCGAGGCTATCGCCACACCGGCCGACTGCGGCTTGTCCGCGTTCGTCAGCCGCGAAGTGTCGAAGTCCGAGCGCCCTGAACTGACGGGGGCGAAGATCATCGTCTCCGGCGGCCGGGGCATGGGCTCGGGCGACAACTTCAAGATCCTCGAGCCGCTCGCCGACCAGCTTGGTGCCGCAATGGGCGCCTCGCGCGCGGCGGTGGACGCAGGCTTCGTGCCGAACGACTGGCAGGTCGGCCAGACCGGCAAGATCGTAGCGCCCGACCTCTACGTCGCAATCGGCATCTCGGGGGCGATCCAGCACCTGGCGGGCATGAAAGACAGCCGCGTCATCGTCTGCATCAACAAGGATGAGGAAGCGCCGATTTTCTCGGTGGCCGATTACGGCATCGTCGGCGATCTTTTCCAGGTCGTGCCGCAGCTGGTCGAGGAATTAAAGAAGTAAGGATTTCCAAGGAGCCCCAAGATGAGCGCCTACACCGCCCCCCTCAAAGACATGAAGTTCGTGCTGAACGAGTTGGCTGGGTTGGCGGAAGTCGCCAAGCTGCCCGGTTACGAGGATGCAACGCCCGATACGGTCGACGCGATCCTCGAGGAAGCCGCCAGGTTCACGGCCGGCGTGCTGGATCCGCTCAACTTCTCGGGCGACCAGCAGGGCTCGCGCTGGGAGGACGGCTCGGTGCACACGCCGACCGGCTTTCGCGAGGCGTATCGCGAGTTCGTCGAAGGCGGCTGGAACGGCCTGCCGCTCGACCCGGCCTGGGGCGGGCAGGGCTTGCCCAAGCTGGTGTCGACGCCTGTCACCGAAATGATCACCTCCGCGAACATGGCCTTTTCGCTCTGCCCGCTGCTCACGCAGGGCGCGATTGAAGCGTTGCTCCTGTGCGGCAGCGACCAGCTGAAGAAGACGTTTCTCGACAAGATGGTGTCCGGCACATGGACCGGCACCATGAACCTCACCGAGCCGCAGGCGGGATCGGACCTGGCGCTGTTGCGCACGAAGGCCGTGAGGGAAGGGGACCACTACCGGATCAGCGGCCAGAAAATCTTCATCACGTACGGCGAGCATGACCTCACCGAGAACATCGTGCACTTGGTGCTCGCGCGCACGCCCGACGCGCCGCCGGGCGTCAAAGGCATTTCCCTCTTCGTTGTCCCGAAGTTCCTCGTCAATGCCGACGGCTCGCTCGGTGAGCGCAACGGGGCGGTCTGCGCCTCGATCGAGCACAAGCTCGGAATCCACGCGAGCCCCACTGCCGTCATGGTTTTCGAGAATGCAATCGGCTACGTCGTAGGCGAAGAGAACAAGGGCCTGTCGTACATGTTCGTGATGATGAATGCTGCGCGCTTCGGCGTCGGCATGGAGGGCGTGGCGATTGCGGAGCGTGCTTACCAGCGCGCGCTTGCGTACGCGAAGGAGCGCCTGCAGGGCAACGACCTCGCCGGCGGCTCGAAGACCGTGGCGATCATCAACCACCCCGACGTGCGGCGCATGCTCATGCTCATGAAATCGCAGACAGAGGCAATGCGCGCGCTCGCCTACGTGGTGGCGGGGGCGATGGATGCGGCGCACCGCCATGCGGATAAAGAGACCCGCCAGCGCAACCAGGCGTTCGTCGAATTGATGATCCCGGTGGTCAAAGGGTGGAGCACCGAAACCGGCATCGACGTCGCGTCTCTCGGCGTGCAGGTCCACGGCGGCATGGGCTTCATCGAGGAGACCGGCGCCGCCCAGCACCTGCGCGATGCGCGGATCACCACGATTTACGAAGGCACGACCGGCATTCAGGCGAACGACCTTGTCGGCCGGAAGATCGCGCGCGAAGGCGGCGTGACGATCAAGGGCTGGCTTCAGATGATGAAAGCATTCGACGGCGAGCTCGCCAAATCGAAGAACGC
>JANXRZ010000015.1 GCA_025352885.1 Pseudomonadota bacterium
CATCGAAGCCGAAGCGGGCATGCTCGGCCAGCCGGTGTATTTCCTCACCCCGGATGTCGTCGGCGTAAACCTCACCGGTGCGCTGCGCGGCGGCGTGACTGCCACCGACCTCGTTCTGACGGTCACCGAGCTCCTGCGTAAAGCGAAGGTGGTAGGCAAGTTCGTCGAATTCTTCGGCGAAGGCACCCAGACGCTGGCGCTGCCGGATCGCGCGACCATCGCAAACATGGCGCCCGAGTACGGCGCAACCATGGGCTTCTTCCCGGTCGACGACAAGACGATCGATTACTTCAAAGGCTCCGGACGCACGGCCGATGAAATCAGCGCGTTCAAGGCTTACTTCAAGGCGCAGGGCCTGTACGGCATCCCAAGGAAAGGCGCGATCGACTATAGCCAGGTCGTCGAACTCGACCTCGGCACCGTAGCCCCTTCGGTTGCTGGACCGAAGCGTCCCCAGGATCGCATCGAACTTGGCAACGTGAAGAAGCAGTTCGGCACGCTCTTCTCGGCACCCGTGGCCGAAAGCGGCTTCGCCAAGAAGCCCGAAGAGCTCGGCAAGCGTTATCGCGCATTCGATGGCACCGAAGTGGGATCCGGCGACGTCCTGATCGCGGCGATCACCTCGTGCACCAACACTTCCAACCCGGGCGTGCTGCTGGCGGCCGGATTGCTGGCCAAGAAAGCCGTCGAGCATGGCCTTACGGTCAAAAAGCACATCAAGACTTCGCTCGCTCCAGGCTCCCGCGTGGTGACCGAGTACCTGACGCGCGCAGGCCTGCTCCCCTACCTCGAGAAGCTCGGCTTTTACCTCGCTGGCTATGGCTGTACGACCTGCATCGGCAACACCGGCCCGCTTGCCCAGCCGATCGAGGAGGCCATTACTGGCAATGATCTCGTCTGCGCGGCAGTACTCTCGGGCAATCGCAACTTCGAGGCGCGCATCCACCCGAACATCCGCGCGAATTTCCTTGCGAGCCCGCCGCTTGTCGTGTCGTATGCGATCGCAGGCACGGTGCTCAAGGACCTCATGACCGAGCCGCTCGGCAAGGGCAAGGACGGCCGCGACGTGTTCATCGGCGATATCTGGCCGACCACGCAGGAAATCCACGACTGCATGAAGTTCGCGATGGATCCCAAGACTTTCCAGCGCCTCTATGGGGACTTCACCAAGGACAACCCGCTGTGGACGGCCATCCCGGCGCCCTCGGGTCAGGTCTATACCTGGCCGACGTCCACCTACATCGCCGAACCGCCGTTCTTCAAAGATTTCGGAATGCTCCCGGCCAAGGTCGAAGGCATTGCCGGGGCGAAGATCCTCGGCATCTTCGGCGACTCGGTCACCACCGACCACATTTCGCCGGCTGGCAGCATCAAGCCGACCTCGCCTGCGGGAATCTTCCTCCAGGAGCACGACGTCTCGGTGCTCGACTTCAACAGCTACGGCGCGCGCCGGGGCAACCATGACGTCATGATGCGCGGCACGTTCGCCAACGTGCGCATCAAGAACCTGATGCTGCCCGGCACCGAAGGCGGCATGACCACGTATAAAGGCGAGCGCCTGCCGATCTATGACGCGGCCATGCGCTACATCGCCGACAAGACGCCCACGGTCATCTTCGGCGGCGAGGAATACGGCACCGGCTCCTCGCGGGACTGGGCAGCCAAAGGGACGTTCCTCCTCGGCGTCAAGGCCGTGATCGCCCGCAGTTTCGAGCGGATCCATCGCTCGAACCTCGTCGGCATGGGCGTGCTGCCGCTCCAGTTCAAGGGCAACGACAGCGCGCAGTCCCTCGGCATTACGGGCAACGAGGAAATCGACGTGGTGGGGCTCGACCCGATCGTTCCCCAGCAGGACGTCACGCTTGTCATCAACCGGGCGGACGGGACGCGGCAGGAAGTGAAGGTGCTCTCCAGGATCGACACGCCCATCGAAGTCGATTACTACAAGCACGGCGGGATCCTCCCGTATGTATTGCGTGAACTAATGGCTGCCTGACGTAGAATTCAGGTTCACGGGAGAAATACGCAATGCCACCAAGAGGTCAACGCCTGGCCTGCATGATCAAGAGCATGGACGGGTGCCAGGGCACGTTCGACGTTCATCCGGGGGAAGCCGAGAAGTCGATCGCCAAGATCGACCCGGTCGTATGGGACAAGCCCACCACCAAGGGCATCCAGGAAGCCATGTTCACCATCATCGGCGACATGGGGATGACGGGCCAGTTGATCCGCCTGAACTCCTACCAGTGGCAGGCGGTGACCGAAGCGAAACTCGAGAAGTTTCTTTACATCAGCATCCTCTGGAGCGGGAACTGGTTCAAGGTCGTCGAAGACGCCCAGATGATGACCAAGAAGAAGTGACGTAATAAGCAGGGGGAACCAAGAGTTCCCCCCGCACCCCCTTCCTTTCTCCCCCGATTCAACAGTGAGGCGGTTCCACGGCAACCCGTTCTACGCCGTCGCCGGGCCGCCTTACTTCCCTGATCTGTATTAGAGTTCGTAATCGCAAAGCCAACTCTCCCGGGGGGAAGACGTGGCAGGCAGGTCGTTCAACGAGGTGCCCATAACGGCAAGACTGAACGAAGCCGAGCGAGCGCTGGCCGAAGCGCACGAGCAGCAGGCGGCGACCGCAGCGATCCTCAAGGTCATCTCGAGCTCTCCTTCCGACGTGCAGCCGGTGTTCGATGCAATCGTCGGCAGCGCGCAGCGGCTGATCGGTTCGTTCGCGGCAAGCGTGACGCAGGTCGTAGGCGACACGATCCACCTCGGGGCCTATTCCACCACCGCCGAACCCGGCAACCAGTTATTGCAGGCGATTTACCCGCTTTCGTTCGCCGACGAAAGCAGCCCGACGGTGATGGCCATCCGGTCGCGGGCGCCCTTCCAGGTAAGTGACATCGAGACCGATCCCTCGGTGCAACAAAGGGAGCGGGAACTTGGGCGCGCCCGTGGGTATCGCGCCGTCATGGCCGTGCCGCTCATGAGCGGGGACAAGGCGATCGGCACCATCAACGTCTCGCGCCGCGAGCCGGGAGCATTCACGCATCGCGTCATCGGCCTCATCGAAACCTTCGCCGACGAGGCGGTGATCGCGATCCAGAACGCGCGCCTGTTCGAGGAGCTCCAGGAGAAGCGCAGGATCGAGGAGCGCCAGACCGAGGAGCTCGCCGACTGGAGCCGCACGCTCGAGCGCCGCGTCGAGGAGCAGGTCGCGCAGGTCGAGCAGCTCGGGCGGCTGAAGCGCTTCTTTTCGCCGCAGCTTGCGGAGCTGATCGTCGCCGGCGGCGCCAGGGATCCCCTGCGCACCCACCGGCGCCAGGTCACGGTGGTGTTCCTCGACCTGCGCGGCTTCACGCTGTTTGCCGAGACTGTGGGCCCCGAAGAGCTGATGGGAGTGTTGCGCGAATACCATGCCGCCATGGGCGAGCTGATCGTCCGGCACGAAGGCACGCTGGAGCGGTTCACCGGCGACGGCATGATGATCTTCTTCAACGACCCGGTCGAAGTGCCCGACCACGCCGAACGCGCCGTGAGGATGGCGCTCGACATGCGCGATCGAGTGGCCGTGCTGGTCTCGAAGTGGAAAAAGAAGGGCTGGGACCTGGCGCTCGGGATCGGAATTGCGCAGGGCGACGCGACCATCGGCGCAATCGGCTTCGAGGGACGCTGGGATTACGGCGCCATCGGCACGGTGACGAACCTTGCGGCGCGGCTGTGCGGTGAAGCGAAAGGCGGCCAGATCCTGCTCTCGGCCGGGACTGCGACGGCGGTGCGCGAACTCGTCGAGATGCAGGAGGTCGGCACCTTGACGCTGAAGGGGATGCAGAACTCCGTCCAGGCCATCAATGTGATCGGCCCAAAGAGCCGCCCCGCCTGACCGAGCGCAGGGCTGAATGTACCGGTACCGGTACACAAATTGCCAGGAGACCGGCCGGCTGGGCCGATCACCGTAATTGAATTTGCGAGATTAGCGGTCAGGCACCCATCTTGCACAGCGCCATGACGGATGGGTCGTCATCCAGCGCCTTGATCGCGATGCCCATGTTCTTGTTCTCTTTCCCGACCACCTTGCGCAGGTACATGTCCTGCACGGGGTTGTGGGCCTTGGACAGGCGCCACGGTCCGCGGGGGCTGTCGATCTTCGCCGAGCGCATGCCTTCGATCATCTCCTTGCGCTTGGTCACGTCGCCCTTGGCGGCTGCAAGCCCGGCCACGAGCAGCAGGCCCGCGTCGTAGCCCTGCACCGCGAACACGTCCGGTTGCAGCTTGAAGGTCTTCGCGTAATTGAGCCGGAACTCGTTATCCCGCTTGCTGTTGAGGCCGTCTGCGTAGTGCAGGACGGTTTCGATGCCCTCCGCTGCGCCACCCGCCGCATCCAGCAAGCCCTCGGTGAGGAACCCCGGCCCGATAAGCGGAATGTTCTTGGAGATGCCGGCGGCGACATAGTCCTTCATGTACTTCGCGCCCGCCGCGCCTGCGATGAACGAGTACACCGCATCGGGCTTGATCGAGGCGACTTCCGTGAGCAGCGGCTGGAATTCGACGTTCGGGAACGGCAGCCAGAGTTCCTTGCCGATCTTGCCGCCGCCCTTGAGGAACCCGTCCTTGAAGCCCTTGACAGACTCTTCGCCCGCGGCATAACGCCAGGAAAGCGTCACCACGTTCTTGGCCTGCGGGCGATTGGCCATCACTGCGCCCATGCCGTAACCGGCTTGCCAGTTTGAAAACGAAGTGCGAAAGATGTTGGGTGCGCACAATGCGCCGGTCGCCTGCGCAAGGCCGGCGTTCGGGATGATGTGCATCACACCGGATTCTTTCGTGATGCGCAGCATTCCCGCAGCGACGCCTGAGTGCACCGTGCCAATGACGACGTCCACCTTGTCGCGCGTAACCAGCCGGTTGATGTTGTCGGTTGCTTTAGCCGGGTCCGACTCGTCGTCCAGGCGGATGTATTCGATTTCCCGTCCGCCGAACTTACCGGCGTTCTCCTTCATCGCCATCATGAACGAGTTGGTAATGCTCTCGCCGTAGATCGAGAACGTGCCGCTGTAGGGCAGCATCAGGCCGATTTTTATTTTTGCGCCCTGCCCGCGAACGATGGCCGGGAAACCGAGGGCTGCACCGGCGGCCGCCCCCGCAGCGAGCGTCTTCAGGACTTTGCGGCGTGTGAAAGTAGCGTTCTGCGACATGTGTTCCTCCTATGGATGGCGATCATCCTGGCTCTGCATGCCTGCGATTTTGTGCGTTGCAACGTTCGCTTTGCATTGCAGAATGGATGCGGTTCGCATACTACTTGTTTTCGCCAACGACTTTTGTCAGACGAGGAAGCCATGTTCATCCGCAATGACTGGTACATCGCCGCATGGGCGAGCGAGATCGGCAGCAAGCCCGGCGACAAGCCGCTCGGACGCAAGATCCTCAACGAGGACGTAGTGCTGTTCCGCGACCAGCAGGGCAAAGTCGCGGCGCTCGAGAACCGCTGCGCGCATCGCGGCGTGCCGTTGTCGTGCGGCGAAATCGTCGAGAAGGGCATCCAGTGCGGCTACCACGGCCTGATCTTCAACAGCACCGGCGCCTGCGTGGAAGTTCCCGGGCAGACAGTGATTCCGCCGCGCTCGACGATTCGCAGTTACCCGCTGGTGGAGAAGGACCAGTTCTGCTGGATCTGGATGGGCGATCCGGCCAAAGCCGATCCGTCGAAGATCATCGACTATCCGTATCACAACGATTCCAGGAATTGGCCGCACAAGCACGACATGTATCCGATCAAGTGCAACTACATGCTGCTGATCGACAACCTGATGGACCTTACGCACCTCGGATTCGTGCACAAGAAAACGATCGGCGGCAACGCCCGCGTGCACGTCGACGCCAAGATGGACACCACGCGCAAGGAAAACGGCCTTCACTACGTCCGCTGGATGCTCGACTGCATCCCGCCCCCGACTTATTCCAAATCGGTCAAGTTCGGCAAGGAAAGGGTCGACCGCTGGCAGGAGTTCGAGTTGTTCGTGCCCGGTGCGATCGTTCAGTGGAGCGGCGCGACGGATTCAGGCACCGGCGCCACGGAAGGCAAGCGCGACGGCGGATTCTCGCTGCGCCTCTTCCACGGCATCACGCCCGAGACGGACAAGTCGTGCTTTTACTTCTGGTCGGCGGCGAACGGGTATCGCCAGGACGATCCGGCGGCCACCGAGCAACTCTTCGACGAGATCGCGATCACGTTCAAGGAAGACTGGGTAATCCTGGAGGAGCAGCAGGTCTCGCTCGACCGCTACCCGGACCGCAACTACGTCGAGATTGCAGCCGACGGCGCCCGCACACACGCCAACAAGGTAATCGCCCGCCGCCTGGCGGAAGAGGCCGCGGAATCCGCTAAGAAGTCCGAACCCGCTATGGCTTAAGCTGCAGCCACCGCCGTGCGCGACTGCTTCCTGCGCTCGTGCTCCTGCAGGTAACGCTTGCGGATCCGGATCGACTTCGGCGTGACTTCCACCAGCTCGTCGTCCGCAATGAACTCCACGGCTGACTCCAGCGTGAGCCGGATAGGCGGCGTCAGCACGATCGCCTCATCCTTGCCCGATGCGCGCACGTTGGTCAGGTGCTTTTCCTTGACCGGGTTGATCACCAGGTCGTTGTCGCGCGTGTGGATGCCGACGACCATGCCTTCGTAAACCGGGTCGCCCGGGTTCACGAACATGCGGCCGCGCTCCTGCAGTTTCCACAACGCGTAGGCCACGGCCTCGCCGTCGTCACCCGAAATGAGCGCCCCGGCGCGCCGGTCGCTCGACTCGCCCTTGACCGGAGCGTATTCGTCGAACACATGGGAAAGCACACCCGTGCCGCGCGTCATCGTCATGAATTCGGTCTGGAAACCGATGAGGCCGCGCGCCGGGATGCGATAGTCCAGGCGCACGCGGCCACGGTCATCCTGCGACATGTCGAGCATTTCGCCGCGACGGCCGTTCAGCGCAGCGATCACGGAGCCCTGGTTGGCCTCTTCCACGTCGACCGTGAGCATCTCGAACGGCTCGCAGGTCACGCCGCTGATCTGCTTGAGGATCACCTGCGGACGCGAGACGGCCAGCTCGAAGCCTTCGCGGCGCATGTTCTCGATCAGGATCGTAAGGTGAAGCTCGCCGCGACCCGAGACACGGAAGACATCGGTCTCACCGGTGTCTTCAACGCGGAGCGCCACGTTTGTCAGCAACTCCCTGTAGAGGCGATCGCGCAGCTGACGCGAGGTGACGAACTTGCCTTCCCGCCCCACGAGCGGCGAGGTGTTCACCTGAAAATTCATGTTGAGCGTGGGCTCGTCGATCTTGTGGACCGGCAGCGCCTCGGGCTGCTCCTTGTCCGCGAGCGTGGCTCCGATCGAGACTTCGTCGATGCCGGTGACCTGCACAATCTCACCCGCGTAGGCTTCGTCCATGAGCACGCGCTCGAGGCCTTGGAAGCCGTACACACCGGTGATCTTCGATATGGCCGTCGTGCCGTTGGGTTCCATCACGGCGACCTCCATGCCGGGCCGGATCACGCCGCGGCGCAGGCGCCCGATCACCAGGCGGCCGACGTAGCTCGAGTAGTCGAGCGCGGCTACGGACAATTGCAGCGGCAGGGTCGGATCGCCCACCGGGACCGGCACGTTCTTCAGGACTGCCTCGAAGAGCGGCCGCATGCTGTCGCCATGCGGGCCGCCGGCTTCAGCCGACTTGGGATCCAGGCTCGCCCAGCCCTGCAGTGCTGACGCGTACACGACAGGGAAATCGAGCTGCGATTCGTCCGCCCCAAGGCGGTCGAAAAGGTCGAACGTCTGGTTGACCACCCACTGGGCGCGCGCGCCGTCCCGATCGACCTTGTTGATGACCACGATGGGCTTCAGGCCAAGCGCCAGCGCCTTGCGCGTGACAAAGCGCGTCTGCGGCATGGGGCCTTCCACCGCGTCCACAAGCAGCAGCACGCCATCGACCATCGAAAGCGTCCGCTCGACTTCACCACCGAAGTCCGCGTGCCCGGGAGTGTCGACGATATTGATGTGCACGCCGTCGAAGTCCACGGCGGTGTTCTTGGCCAGGATCGTGATGCCGCGCTCTTTCTCGATGTCGTTCGAGTCCATCACGCGCTCGGTGAGCCGCTCGTGGGCCTGGAAGGTACCGGCCTGCTGCAGGAGCTTGTCGACCAGCGTAGTCTTGCCGTGGTCGACGTGGGCGATGATCGCGATGTTTCTCAGGGCACGCTGCATAGCATCAAAATCCTGCTGAAAGGGGGCGCATTGTAGCAGCGCAGGCCTCTGAACGGACAGGTTTTTTCAGTATCCGCGGACCTTCGCCATCGAACGGCGATCGCGCTTCGTGGGACGGCCGTGCAAGTCGGCCGACGGTTCGACATTCAAACGCCGGGATTCGGCCTGTTCGACCCTTTTCAGGCGGCTTTGTTCGCTTTCTTCATACAGGCGCGCGGCTACGGAAGCCGACCCGCGCTTGTCCGCAATCTCCATGACGGTCACTTCGCGGATCGTATCGCCGATGCGTACGTCGACCCGGTCCGCCGGGCGCACTTCTTTCGCCGGCTTTACCCTCACGCCATTTAGCGTGGCCCGTCCGTTTTCCACGGCCGCCTGCGCGAGGCTGCGCGTCTTGAAGAACCGCGCAGCCCAGAGCCACTTGTCGATGCGGACCGCAGTAAGGCTCACCTCGAGACTCAGGCCTTGGCGAGGACTCCGCCCGCATTATTTCCGACCGCACTTATTCCGATCGGGCAGGACACGCCGGTGCCGCCAAGCCCGCAGTAGCCATTGGGATTTTTGCCCAGATACTGCTGGTGATAGTCCTCGGCGTAGAAGAACTCGGGGGCAGGCTTGATCTCGGTAGTGATCGTTCCGTATTTTCGGGCATCAAGAGCACCTTGGAACGCATCCCGCGTCGCGAGCGCAGCCTTCATCTGCTCTTCACCGTACGTATAAAGCGCAGAGCGATATTGCGAGCCCGTGTCGTTGCCCTGGCGCATGCCCTGCGTCGGGTCATGGCTTTCCCAGAACACCTTGAACAGTTCTTCACGGGTAACGATTTTCGGGTCGAACACGACGAGCACGGCTTCGGTGTGGTTCGTGCGGCCGCTGCAGACTTCCTCGTACGTCGGGTTGGGTGTCGTCCCGCCCGAATACCCCACGGCGGTCGTCCACACGCCGGGCAACTGCCAGAAAATGCGCTCGGCCCCCCAGAAACAGCCCATGCCGAACTGGACCGTTTCGAGCCCTTCGGAAAAAGGCGGCGCGATCGGCCGCCCGTTGACGAAATGCTTTGCGGGCACGCCCATTTTGTCCTTGCGACCGGGAAGCGTGCCCTCCGGCGGCAGCAACTGCGTGGCTTTCTTTGCGAAACCGAACATGGCGTTCTCCTTGGGTCACCGGGGTCGATCAACTGCGGGGCACCTTAGAATACCGCACCCTTTCCTATGACAACGGCTTTGACATGAAGATCTGCATATTCGGCGCGGGCGCAATCGGTGGCGTGATGGCGGCCTGGCTCGAGCGCGCCGGCCATGAAGTTTCGATGGTCGCGCGCGGCGCGAACCTTGAGGCGATCCGCACCAAGGGACTGCGCATCAAGACCAATTCGACGGGCGAGATTCTGACGACCCACCCGCGCGTCGACCCCGATCCGGCGAAGCTCGGCGTGCAGGACTACGTCATCGTCACGGTAAAAGGTCAAAGCCTTCCCGCCGTCGCCCGCACGATCGGTCCCCTGCTCGGCCCGGACACTTCGATCGTCACTGCGATGAACGGGGTGCCATGGTGGTTCTTCGACAAGCTCGCCTATGGCGGTGGCAGATTGAGGCTTGAAAGCCTCGATCCAGGCGGCGGACTTGCGAAAGCCATGCCGACCAGCCGCATCGTCGGGTGCGTTATCCATTGCGCGGCCTCGGTCCCGGAGCCCGGCCTCATCAGCCATAACATGGGCAAAAAACTCATCGTCGGCGAGCCGGGCGGAAAGAACACCTCGCGCACTAAAGGAATCGTCGAGGCGTTCGCGGCGGCCGGATTCGAAGCGATCGCCAGCCAATTCATCGAGAAGGATTTCTGGGTGAAGCTGCTCGGCAACGTGAGCTTCAACCCGGTCTCGGCGCTTACCCTCGCCACGGCGGACCGCATGATCGGCGATCCACTCATGAAGGGCTACATGGTCTCGGTCATGCGCGAAGTGCTGGCCATCGGGCGCGCAGTCGGCGTGGACGCGGACATCGATCCCGAGGCACGCATCGACATGGCGCGCGCATTGGGCGCTTTCAAGACCTCGATGCTGCAGGACATGGAAGCCCGCAAGCCCCTGGAAATCGACGGGTTGCTGAGCGGGACGCTCGACATTGCGAAGCAGGCCGGCGTCGAGGCGCCGTTCACCCGAAGCCTGCTCGGGCTCATCCGGGTTCGGGCCGGCACCACCGGCCAATATCCGTAGGGCGCTTAGCGTTGGATGCCGGCGTACCCGCTCGGCGGAACCATGGAAAGCAGGTTCTGCAGGCTGATCGGATCCACAGGCTTCGCCATATGCGCGTCGAACCCCGCCTCCCGGGAGCGCGCACGGTCTTCGCGCTTTACGAAACCGGAAATGGCGACCATGACCGGCGTGCGGTCGGCACAGGATTGACGGATTTCCTTGCAGGTGTCGTAGCCGTTGAGACGCGGCATGCCGATGTCCAGCAGCACAAGATCCGGATGGATGGCCGCGGCGGTATCGATTGCCAGCAAGGGGTCATAGCGGGTCACGACTTCGTGGCCCCAGCTCGTCAGCAGCATGCCGAACATGTCGGCCGCGTCGACATCGTCATCCACAAGCAGGATTCGCAATGGCCTGTACATGCCCGTCTCCCTTGATGCGAGCGGCAAGTGTGACATTATTGGTTACAACTGGATGTCGGCAGATGTCCGACACACGTCCGCACATAGCAATGCGCGGCGTTCATTCGCAAACTGCACTCAAGTTTTTTGATTCGACATACGGTTACCTAAGCAAGCTGAAATGAAAGATGAAGATTCCTCAGCGGGGAATGCCTGCGTCCATCGTCTCTGCGCCGCACCGATGATGGACTGGACGGACCGCCACTGCCGTACGTTTCTTCGGCTTGCGAGCCCGCGCGCGATGCTCTACACCGAGATGGTCACGACCGGCGCGCTCATCCATGGCGACGTGCCCCGCCACCTGGATTTCAACGCTGAGGAACACCCGGTCGCGTTGCAGCTTGGCGGCAGCGAACCGGCGGATCTCGCGCACTGCGCGAAGCTCGCCCGGCAATGGGGTTACGACGAAGTTAACCTCAACGTCGGATGCCCTAGCGAGCGGGTCCAACGGGGCGCGTTCGGCGCCTGCCTCATGGCCGAACCCGCGCTCGTTGCAGATTGCGTGCGGGCAATGCGCGAGGCCGTCGACCTTCCCGTGACGGTCAAGCATCGCGTCGGCATCGATGCGATCGAAGACTATGGCTTCGTACGCTCGTTCGTCGAGCAGGTGTCTGCCGCAGGCTGCACGACTTTCATCGCGCATGCGAGAAACGCGGTGCTCAAGGGCCTCTCACCCAAGGAAAACCGCGAGATCCCGCCGCTCAAATACGACTATGTGCATCGACTCAAGCTGGAGTTCCAGAATCTCACAATCGTAATCAACGGCGGTATCACGCGACTCGCGGAGATCGAGGGCCAACTCGAGAAAGTCGACGGCGTAATGCTCGGACGCGCGGCGTACCACGACCCCTGGCTGCTGGCGGTGGCAGGCGAAAAGCTTCTCGGGGCAGGCGCCGAATCCCGCGAGGCGGTCGCGCTCGCGATGCACGCTTACGCCGGGCGAGAGATCGCCAAAGGCACGCCCTTGCGCCACATCACGCGCCACATGCTCGGCCTGTATCACGGGTACGGCCGCGCCAAGGCGTGGCGCCGGCTTCTTTCGGACGCCAGCCGCCTTGCGGCCAACGACCCGTCGCTCATCCTCGAGGCGATCGAAGTGGCGGAGGGGCGGGGCCAGCGCGCCGCCTGAGTCCGGTATCATCTGGGTAACCAATTCGCCTCCCGGAGACCGACCATGAGCGCCGTCCTGAAACCCCGCACCAGCCTGCGTGACCGCGTCAGCAAGGAAGAATGGGACGTGCGCGTCAACCTCGCCGCCGCCTACCAGGTCGCCGCCCATTACAAGTGGACGGACCTGATCTTCACGCACTTCTCCGCGCGCGTGCCGGGCCCCGAGCACCATTTCCTGATCAACCCGTTCGGCATGATGTTCGACGAGATCACCGCCTCCACCCTCGTCAAGATCGACCGTGAAGGCGCCATCGTCGAAGACCCGGTCGGCATGGGCGTCAACACGGCGGGCTTCGTGATCCACGGCTGCGTGCACGACGCGCGCCCCGAAGCGCAGGCGGTGCTGCACACCCACACCCGCGCGGGCGTTGCGGTGTCGAACATGAAGGAAGGCCTGCTGCCGCTCTCGCAGCATTCGCTGCGCTTTTTTTCGGAACTCACTTATCACGACTATGAAGGCGTCGCCCTCGACATGGACGAGCGCACCCGCCTTGCCCGCGACCTCGGGCCGACCAGCCGCGCGATGATCCTTCGCAACCACGGCCTGCTCACGCTGGGCACGTCGGTCAGCGAGGCCATCGAGTTCATGTACTACCTCGAGTGCGCCTGCCAGATCCAGGTCGACTCGCTTGCCGCAGGCCGCGAAGGCGTCACGCTCATGACGCCGGACGTGATCGAGAAAGGCCGCCAGCAGTTCAATCGCCCGAACCGGGAATCGGCCCACAAGCACTGGCCCGCGCTGCTGCGCATGCTCGACCGCAAGGGCAGCGACTACCGCAATTGACCTGCGTCGTTACGGCCGCCCTTACGGTCCAGGTGTCAGGCGGGCTTCGGCGCCCGCGCCGGGAGTTGCAGCACGGTCAGGATCGTGACCACCAGCACCGCAGCCGAGCTCAGGAACACCCCTCGCCCGCCGCCGCCGTCCAGCAGCCATCCAAAGAACACCGGCGCCACGACCGACCCCAGGTCGAGCCCTGAGTAAACGAATCCGTACACGGCACCGGTCGAGCCTTTGGGCGTTGTCTGCCTCACGAGGAGGTCACGCGAGGGCTGCGTGATTCCGCCCGCAAACCCCGCAAGCGCGAGGATCACCGGCAGCAGGACGCCGGGAAACCAGGTGAGGCCGATCATGAGCATGAGCAATGCGCTTGCGCCCATGCCGCTCGCCGCTACTTTGGCCGGGCTCCAGCCTCTTGCGGCTAGGAATCCGCCTACGAAAATTCCGCCGGCCGAGCCGGCCATGTAAGAGGTCAATGCCGCCGACGCGAGGCCCGCGCTGATGCCGTAGATCGACACCATCGTCGTCACGCTGAAAGCCTGCATCGCGATGAACACGAACGCGATCAGGAGGAAGTAGCCGAAGCACATCATCACTGGGGCCGAGGCCAGCACCTTGATGTCGTCCATCACGCGACCGGGCTTCGACCCGCCGCGCGTAGGCGCGACCTGCAAGGCATCGCGGTTGACGAGGACGATCGCCAGGACGATGGCCCCTATAGCCGCCGCGACCAGCACCGCGCCGTGCCAGCCAAACTGGCTTGCCAGGGCGACGCTGACTAGCGGCGCCACGGCGTAGCCGAGGCTGCCCGACATGCTGTGCCAGCTATAGGCGAATCCCAGTCTCGCCGGGCTCACGCGCGCGTTCAGGATCGCGAAGTCGCTCGGATGAAACACGCTGTTGCCGATGCCCCCGACGATCGCCGCCACGATGAGCGCCTCGTAGCTGTGCGCAAAGCCGATCAGCACCGAGCCGGCCACGCACAAGGTCACGCCGAAGATCAGCACGCGCCGCGCGCCAAAGCGGTCAGCCGCAAAGCCCGAGAGCGTCTGGCAGATCCCCGAGACGCCGTAATACAGCCCTGTCACGAGGCCGAGCGCCGTATAGCTCACGCCCATCTCGTCCTTGATCAGCGGGAAGAGCGGTGCGATGAACAGCTGCAGGAAATGCGACATTGCGTGCGCTATCGCGATCAGGCTGATCGTGCGCGCGTCGGTCGAAAGCGGCGGGGCTGATGCGGGAAGGGTGGCGCTCAAGCGGGCAGGAGAAATTCGTGTGTTGAAACCGGTACGCAGAATACCATGCAGCCCGTCAGTTTCGGACGTTTCACGCAACGGACATCGCGGCAACAGGTCTCGACGTTATACCTATTCGAATATACGAAATGCCTTGAACGCCGCTTCCCTGTTAGTTCTACCGAAATGAATGTTCAAGTTTAATTCTATTTATCGCCTGCGCCTTCTGCCGCATGGCGTTTGCGCCGATGATCACCGGCATGATGGCCATCAACAGATGATGATGATCATGAAGTTCCTTCTGCCGCGTTGAAGCGCGCCTCGAATTCACCCACGACGCGCAGGATCTCATTCCATTCCGGAGGTGCTCCGAAAAACATGGTCTCCTTCATCGCCTCATAATCACGACGCCAGTCAGTTTCGCGCTCGCTGACCGGCAGCAAGCGCAGCGAGCCGGGCCGCAGTGCGGTCTGCGCCTCGGCAGACCGGCGAAAGAACACCCCGCGATGAGCAACCACCCGATTGAAGAGGCCGGAATCGGCGACGGCAGCGTCGGCCGTACCGGAGCGGATGAGGCACCAAAGGTCGTAGTAATGGCGTGATAGGCGCGCAGCGGGAGCCTTGCCGCCGGCGCGGTAGGTTTCCTCATGCAGCAGGCACGCCTTTTCGAGAAAGGTGCGACGCGGATCAAGCGCCTGCACGGCGAACTGGCTTGGTCCCAAGACATCAGGCAGCGCGTCCGCGATGTAGGGCTGAATTAGTGGCCGTTCCGAAGGCTCAACATCCGAACGTGCTCCCAATTCAATCTTTACGTCTGGCCGCAGGTAGCCCTGTTCCTTGAAGCTGCCCGGATGACTAAAGAGCAGTGTCTGTCCGTCGTCGTTGGGATCATCGGTCAGCGTCCACGCGCCCATGCCACCCAGGCGCTCGCGCAGGCGTCGATCAAGCGCCGGGCGAAGCACGTCGCGTATCCAGGTCTGGCAAGCCGTGCGCAGCGCTTCGAGGCGGCGCCTGCGCTCGTTGCTGCCCGCTGCGGCCCCGGGCGAGCGCTCGCCGTCAAACCCCAGTGCGTCGCGGTCGATGACGACATCGATGTCCTCGGAAAAGCGCTCGATCAGCTTCCAGCCCTTGGAAAGGGAAGTTCCTCCCTTGAACGTCAAATGCTCACCGATGCCTGGCAGGGAAAAGAGTTCGCGCAGCGTCCAACACACCCAGAAGTCCTTTTCGACACTGCCCGGATTGAGGTTCAATTGCTCGGCAGCGACCAGGCAGATCTGGCGGCGCTCTTCGGAAAGCAGGGTCAGGAACGCGTCCAGGGTCAGCGCTTCCTGGACTTCGTTGCAGAAGTCGGTGCTGGCGGCTGCGCGACCTCGCGCATGACCTTGGCGATCCAGGCCGGTGCGTAGCGCAGGTCCTTGAGCAATAGCTGCCGGTCCGCGTCCGAAAGCCTGCGGCGCAGGGTCTCGACCATGGGCTCGTCGAACTGCCGCTGCCCAATCCAGCGCATGGCCTGGATAACGGTACCGCTGACGCGGCCGGCAGTGGCCATCTGCCGTAGGGCGGTGTTCTTGAGCACGATCTGCCGGCGGCCGATTTGCACCTTCCGGGTGGGGCCATCCGTCAGGAATACGGTCCGCATCGGTACCTGCGTAGACAGTCCGAGCCTGTTTGCTGCATGCGCCCCGGACGCCTGGATGCGCGTTGAGTGGCGACCGTTGAGCGCTTTGGCAATGTCCTCGTCGTAGGGCGGCACAGGACCCAGTTTGGGGTTCTGGCGGGGGTAATCGTATAAGCCTCGGGCGAGTTTCCGGATCGTCCCGGCCCGGGCGTGCCGGGACAGGGCCTGATGTACCGTGCCCTGGCTTGCGAGGTCGACGAAATCTGCCGGAGTGAAGACGTACCCCCTACCCTTCCCATAAATCCTAGAAATTACTTTAGTATCAATTGAGTGCGGCTGTCTTTTGGCGACCATGATGTCAGGAAAATACACCTGTTTTCCTGACAAGACAAGTCTGAGGCCAGGTACTCGCTCAACCGCTATCGGAGAGGCGCGGATGACCGAGCGGTGAACCTCTTCAGTTGTCTTTGGAAAGCAAAGTTGCCAGCGACTGCCTGACCTTTTGGGCGCTCTACATCCAGTCGGCAAGCGCGTTCTGCAGCCCGCCTTCGCCACTCACGGCATACCCGGCGCGGGTGTGTTCGGCAACCGGAGTCGGAGCGACGTACAGCGGGATGCTGAGATTCACGTCCTTCACCCGGATGTCGGCCACCGCAACAACGCGCGCGAAACCAGGCACATCGACGAAGTCTCGATAAGCGGCTACCACCCGGGCGATATGAGCATCGGTCAAATAGCTCTGGGCGCGCTCGCGGGTGACGAAAAGGTTCGGGCCCAGACCGAGCACGCATTCGATGACATCGGCCTCAAGCTTGTCTTCCGCCTCAAACGCCGCCTGCGCGCTCTCCCGCAACTTCTGCATCGCTTCCTCGACCGTCGGCACAGCCTCACCGGCTTTCGGCTCTACGTACCGTGGAATGTTCAGGTTGTGATCCATTCGCCGCGATTTCCTCCAGCGCTGCAACCTTTGCAACGCCAATTTTGATATGTCGCTTGTTGCTGTCCCGCCCATTAGCCATACTTTCCCATGATCATGAAAACTGCCCCGCTCCCGCCGATCTCACGCGACGGGAACGCCGTCTGGCCGCGGCTCGATTACTCGCGCATCCCCTATTGGCTTTATCACGACCCGGACATCTATCGCGCCGAGCAGGAGCGGATTTTCAAGGGACCGACCTGGTCGTATGTCGCGCTCGAAGTCGAGATCCCGGACCCGGGCGACTTTCGCACGACGTATATCGGCGACACGCCGGTCATCGTGAATCGCGGGCCCGACGGCGCGATCCACGCAATGGTCAATCGCTGTGCGCACCGCGGCGCCATGGTTCGCCGGGAAACGCATGGCAACGCCAAGGACCATGTCTGCATTTACCACCGCTGGTGTTACGACCTCGAGGGATCGCTGACCGGCCTGCCCTTCAGGCGCGGCCTCAAGGGCAAAGGCGGAATGAGCGCCGACTTCAAGCTGTCGG
>JANXRZ010000149.1 GCA_025352885.1 Pseudomonadota bacterium
GGGCACCCTTGGCGTGACGGGCACGACGGCCGACAACGTCGCGAACATCACTTCGACAGGAACGCAGACGTACGCTGGTGTGACGACGCTGGGCGCCAACACGAACCTGACCGGCTCGACGGTGACGCTGAACGGCGTGACTGGCGGGGGCAAGAACCTGACGGTGACGGGTAACGCGGTGTTCAGCACGGCGGATGCGACGGGTCTTGGGAACTTGAACGTGACGGGCACGACGGCCGACAACGTTTCGAACATCACTTCGACGGGTACGCAGACGTACGCCGGTCTGATGACCCTGGGTGCCGGGACGACTCTCACCGGTGCGGGCATCTCGCTGGCGGGGATCACCGGAGCACGGGCGTTGTCGATCGTAGACAGCGGCACGACGACGTTGGGAGGCGCGGTCAATGTAGCGAGCCTCACGACCAATGCCGGCGGCACCACCGCCATCAACGGCGGGTCCGTCACCACCACAGGCGCCCAGACCTACGGCGATGCAGTAACCCTGGGTACTGCAACGGCGCTCACGGGCGTAAACATCAGCTTCGCCAACACGGTCAATGGCACCGTGAGCGGGGCACAGTCTTTGACCATAAACGACAGCGGCGCCACAACCTTCGGGCTTGCAGTCGGCAACACGACACCGCTGGCCTCGATCACGACCGATGCGAACGGTAGCACTTCGCTCAAGAGCGTAACGACCACCGGCACGCAGACCTACAACGACGCAGTGACGCTCAACGGCAGCTACACGACCACGAACAGCCTGTTCACGGCTGGCAGCACCACCTCGCTGGCCGGGGACACCACGATCACGACAGGCACGGGCGGCACCACCTTGGTCGGCCTCGTCGACGGCGCTAGGTCACTCACCATCGACAGCACCGGCGGAAACGTCACGTTCGGTACACACGTCGGCTCGATCACGCCGCTGACCGGGATGTCGATCAAGGGCTCGATCATCGCCGCGCACAACTCGACGACGAATGGCAACCAGCTGTGGGACGGCAACGTCGTCTTCAACAGCACCGAAACCACGAACGGCGGCACGTTTACCGTCACGGGCAGCACCCGCCTTGGCGACAATGTCACGATCTCATCGGGCTCTGGAGCAATCCTCTTCCAAGGCGTAGTGGTCGGAACGACGGCCGGCGGTCAGGCCCTGGTGGTGAACAGCACCGGCCAAACTACGTTCGGGAGCACGATTGGATCGGCGCTGATTCCGATCGCGAGCCTCACAACGGATGCCGGGGGCGGAACGGCGTTTAACGGAAACGTGTTTACCGGCAGCTTGGTGCCCGGCGCGGTGGGCTCAACGACGACGACGATTCTCTTGCGCGACGCGGCCACGGGCACGGGGACGCTCTCGAGCACCGGTGGCCTGATCTCCCTGAGCGACATCTCGTCGACACTCAAAATCGATACTTCCGGGTCCATCGTCTTCACCGGCACGAACACGGTCGGTTCAGCGGCCTTCCCGTTGATCTTCGTAACCACGCCGCTGAATGTTCAGACGCTAAATGCAATCGGCCTGACGTTCTCGTCGCTCACCCAGCCGAGCGGCCTGATCTTTGCGCCGAATTCGCAAGTCTTCGGCGTTATCGGCGGCATATCAGTCTTGCTCGCGGCTAATTCATCCCAGTTGCTGGCAAATTCGACGGTGTCGAGCGTGCAGGGGACCGCCGCCACTGCCGTGGCCGAAGCCTCGAAGGTCGGATTCGACACGGACAGCGTCGCACAGCAGATCAACTACGGGTTTGCGGGCGACGTCGGTGTGAGCCCGCCGATGAACCATACGATCGACGCTAACGGTGTTGCGGTCCCCGACGGCTTTGGCGAGGAAGCCGAGGAAGACGAGGAAGAAGCCAAGAAAAAGAAATAAGAAGAAGAAAACGGGAAAGCCGGGTGAACCCAACCAGTTCACCCGGCTTTTTCTTTTTGCCGCTCGCCCCGCTTCGCGAGGGCCGAGGGAATCAGACTACCGGTGTGAGCAGCGGCTTGCCCGCGTAAAGTGCCCGGAGGTTGTCTACCTGCACCATGCCCATGGCGAAGCGCGTTTCGTGCGTTGCGCTGCCAACGTGTGGAAAGAGGACGGCGTTGTCCAGCGCATAAAAGCCGGCCGGCACTTTCGGCTCTTCCGAGAACACGTCGAGACCCGCCCCGGCAATCTTGCCTTCCTGCAGGTACTTGAGCAGCACTGGCTGGTCCACGACCGAACCGCGCGAAATGTTAACGAGGTAGCCTTGCGGTCCCAATGCGTCGAGGACCTTGGCATTCACGAGGTTCTTCGTCTCGGCCCCGCCAGGCGTCACCAGCATCAGCACGTCCGAGGCCTTGGCCAGCGACACGGGGTCCGGGTAATAGGGGTAGGCGACGTCCTTCTTGTTGCGGTTGTGATACGCGATCTTCATGCCGGAAGCCTGCGCGCGCCTGGCGATCGCCTCGCCGATGCGGCCCAAGCCGACGATGCCCATCGTCTTGCCGCCGAGCGAAGTCGAAAGCGGGTAGCCCCCCTTGGCGGCCCAGAAGCCCGACCGGAGGTAGGCCTCGGCCTGCGGGAATTTGCGCAGCGTGTTCATCGTGAGCGCCATTGCCGTATCGGCGACGCAGTCGTTCAGCACGTCCGGCGTGTTCGTTACGCGGATCCCGCGCTTCTTGGCCGCATCGACGTCCACGACGTCGTAGCCCACGCCGAAATGCGCGATGAGCTTCAGCTTGGGCAGCGCATCCATCATGGCCGCATTCACCCCGCCGCCCCCGCTGGCCACGCCTTCCACCTTGCCGGCCAGGCCCTTGAAGAACGCGTCGCGGTCCGTCGCTTCATACAGCCGGTGCGCCGTGAACTCCTTCTCGAGGATGTCCTGGGTGGGCTGGTGCAGCTTGGCGACGATGATGATGTCGGGTTTCATTCCGGCTTCCTTTGGTTTTTTGCGGTGACGGGGTTCAGGACTTGTATTTCGCGCAGAGCGCCTCGGCGCTGCGGGCCAGAAGCCCCACATCGGCGCCGACCGCGCAGAACAGTGTGCCCGCGGCCAGCATGCGCCTTGCATCGGCTTCGATCGGCGTGAGGTACCCCGGCGCCTTGCCGGCCTTGGCGATCCTGCGCATGGCCTCCTCGATCAGCGGGAGGACCTTAGGGTTCGACGTTTCGCCGGGATAGCCCATCGATGCGTGCAGGTCGGCCGGGCCGATGAAGACACCGTCGACCCCGTCGACTGCGCAGATCGACTCGATGTTCTTCATCGCCTCTTCGGTCTCGACCTGCACCAGCACGCAGATTTCCTCGTGGGCGCGCTTTGCATAGTCCTTGACCCTCCCGAAGCGGGTAGCGCGCGTCGTGCCGGCAACCCCCCGCACGCCGGCGGGCGGGTAGCGGGTGTAGGACACCGCCGCCTTGGCTTCCTCGGCGTTGCAGACATAGGGGATCAGCAGCGACTGGGCGCCCGCATCGAGCATGCGCTTGATGGTGACCATGTCGTTCCAGGGCACCCGGACGATGGGGTGGCTCGGGTAGGCGGCTGCGGCCTGGAGCTGCGACAGCACGCTCTCGAGGTCGTTGGGCGAGTGCTCCTGGTCGAGCAGCAGCCAGTCGAACCCGGCCCCGGCGATGACCTCGACCGAATAATTCGACGAGAGGCTCGACCACAGGCCGATCTGCACCTTGCCGGCCTTGAGCGCGCGCTTGAAGGGGTTGGGTGGGATATCCATGCAATATTGTCCTTTTTGACACGATGTGTGCCCGGAGAGCCGCCTATTTATTGGATATCCGGAACTAAAAGTTGAACAATCTCAATCGGCCTTGATGCCGGCTTCCTTGACTACCTTCGCCCAGCGCGCCTTCTCCGATGCGATGAACGTACCCAGTTGCTCGGGTGAGTCGGCGCGCACTTCGGTCCCTTGCTTGGCGAGCATTTCCTTCATGTCCGGCGTGTTGAGTATCCGGGTCAGCTCGGTGTTCAGCTTGGAGATGACTTCGCGGGGCGTGTTGGCGGGCGCGAGGAGGCCCTGGTAGGAGCCGGTGATGAAGCCGGGCAGGCCGGATTCGATCAGTGTCG
>JANXRZ010000025.1 GCA_025352885.1 Pseudomonadota bacterium
CTCGCGCTCCAGTGCCACCGCCGGGGCATCGAATGCCTCGTGTTCGAGGCGGCGGAGAAGATCGAGCCGCTTGGCGTGGGCATCAACCTGCTCCCGCATAGCGTGAAGATTCTCTCGGCGCTCGGCCTGCAAGACGAGTTGCTCGCTACGGGAATTGAGACCGCGGAGCTCGCATTCTTTAACCGGCACGGCCAGGCGATCTGGCGTGAGCCGCGCGGTCTTGCTGCCGGCTACGACTATCCGCAGGTGTCTATCCACCGCGGAGAACTGCACCTGCTGCTCTACCGGCACGCGCTCGAGCGCCTTGGTGCAGATCGTGTGCTGACAGGTCACTCGCTGAAAAGCTTTGCAGTCGGCGCGCCTGGAACGCTTGCCTCGGCGGTGTTCGAGAACCGGCGTACCGGTGAAGAAGTGGCGTCGCTCGAAGCCGACCTCATCGTCGGGGCCGATGGCATCCACTCGACCGTGCGCGCCACGTTTTATCCATACGAAGGGCCGCCGAAGTATTCCGGTCGCGTGCTCTGGCGCGGGACCTGCACCGCACCGCCCTTCCTCACCGGCCGCAGCATGATGCAGGCCGGCCACGCGACCCAAAAGGCCGTGGTCTATCCAATCTCGAGAAAGGTCTTCGAGGAGACGGGCAAGAACCTCACCAACTGGATCATGGAGCTCGCGGTGCCGGGCGACACGCCCCCGCGCCAGGACTGGTCGCGCCAGGTCGACAAGAGCGTCTTTGCCGCGCCGTTCGCAAGGTGGAAGTGGGACTGGCTCGATGTGCCTGCGCTGATCGAAAACGGCGGCCCGGCGTGGGAATACCCGATGTGCGACCGCGACCCGCTCGAGCGCTGGTCGCATGGGCGGGTGACGCTGCTGGGCGACGCGGCGCATCCGATGTACCCGATCGGCTCGAACGGCGCGGCACAGGCGATCCTCGACACGGAGAGCCTTGCCAACGCGCTGGTGGAGGAGCCTGCCATCGACACCGCGCTGCTGCGTTATGAGCACGAACGCCGCGAGGCCACCGGCCGCATCATCCTCGCCAACCGGGGCAACGGCCCCGACCAGGTCATGCAGCTGGCCGAGGAGCGCGCGCCGAACGGGTTCGCGCACATCCACGAGGTGATCCCCCAGGCCGAGCTCGAGGCGATCGCCGCCCGCTACAAGCAGACCGCGGGGTTCGCGAAGGCGCAGGTCAACGCGCGCTAGGCGCGAGCGCGGCCGCTAGTCGAGCTTGATGTTCAGCGTGCGGATGAAAGGCAGCATGCGCTTGGCCTCGGCATCGAGGTAAGCGCCGAACTGCTGCGGCGTGTTCGCGACGATTTCCAGGCCAAGATCGGTGAGCTTCTTGGAGACCTCCGGGTCGCGGATCGCGCGCACGGCTTCCACGTTCAGCTTGGCGACCACTTCGGGCGGCGTCTTCGCCGGGGCAACCAGCCCGACGATCGGCGCGAAGTCGAGGTCCGGGTAGCCGAGTTCTCCCATCGAGGGCACGTTCGGCGTCACCGACAGGCGCCTGGTGGTGAAAGACGCAAGCGCGCGCAACTTCCCACTGCGAACATGCGGCAGCACCACGACGGTGTCGATCACCGCGACCTGCATCTGCCCGGCGAGCATGTCCTGGACCACCGGTCCGATGCCCTTGAAGCTCACGTCGACGATGTCCAGGCCCGCGCGCGCCTTGAGCATCTCCATGGCGAGCTGGTGCGCGATGCCTTTTCCCGGCGACGCGTAGTTGAGCCTGCCGGGCTGCTTCTTGACTGCGTCGATGAAGCCCTTGAAGTCGCTCGCGGGGAACGAGGGATGCACCACCAACAGCAGGGGGGCGGTGATGATGTTGGTGATCGGCACGAAATCCTTCGCCGGGTCGTAGTTGAGCTTGCTGTAGAGAGCCGCGTTGTAGACGAGCGCGCCATTCTCCGCGCCGAATACCGTGTAGCCGTCGGCGGGCGCCGAGGCGACGTACTGGGCGGCGATCATGGAACTCGCGCCCGGGCGGTTTTCGACCACGATGGGCTGGCCGATGTTCTGCGACATTTTTGCGGTGACGATCCTTGCCACGCCGTCGGCGCCGCCCCCGGGGGGAAAGCCCACGATCCAGGTGATCGGCTTGGAGGGGAAGGGTTGCGCGACCGCGGGCGCAAGCGCGAGGCCGGCGGCAAAGGCGAGCGCAATCGAAAGAGCGTGGCGTAGTTTCATGGTCTCCTCATTTTTTTAGTGTCGAACCCGCGAATCCTAACCGCACCGACAGCGCCTGAGCGGCCCTTTCCACTGCTTTCGTCGTAGCGCTCTCGCGTCCGGTATCGATGACGCCTTCGATGCCGACCGCGGTAAGCGCGGCTGCGATGCCCCCGCCAAAGCCGAATACCGGCGCCGCGATGCCTCCGACGCCCTGCTGCAACTCGCTCTCGATGCGCGAGACGCCCTGCCTGCGGATCTCGTCGAGCAGGGCGGGGAAGCGCTCCCGAAGCTTTGGCAGGCGTGCGAGTCCGGCCTCGACCAAGGGTGCCGTGGCGGACTCCGGCAGGAAGGCGGCAAACAGCCGGCCGGTCGCTGAGTTGGCCAGCGGCATGACCCACCCGGCGCGGACGTTGGTGGCAACGGGTCGGCTCGATTCTTCCCAGCGCACCACGACCGGCCCCTTGTTACCCCAGACCGACAGCATTACGGTTTCGTCGATTTCCGAGCGCAGCCGGGCCACCGCCTCGCCGCCGAGCCTGAGGACGTCGAGGCTTCGCAGGGCACCCAGCCCGAATTCGAGCGCAAGGGGCCCCAAACGATAGCGCCCACTTTCGGCATCCTGCTCAGCCAGACCGGACCTTATCAGGCTGACCAGGTAGCGGTGCGCCTTGGCCGCCGGCATCCCGGCGAGGGCTGCGAGGTCCTTGAGGGCCAGTGGCTGGGCGCTTTCGGCAAGTGCCCGCGCGACCCGCAGGCCCGTTTCGAGCGAGTTGACCCCCGCCTGTTCAGCCATTGGCTTGCCCGCGTCGATTCCGAAATGTAGAATTCATTTCGTATAGCGTAACTCAACCTCGGCACCTTTGGAAGGCACCTGCCCATGACTGCGCCCCTCATGCGGTACTCGGTTTTTTCGGTCAACGACCACCATCCCCACCTGCCGCGCACCGTCCCGCAGCTGTACGAGCAGGTGATGGCCCAGTGCGAGCTCGCCGAAAAGCTCGGGTACGACACCTTCTTCGGCGCCGAGCACCACTTTCACGAATACGGGGTGATGCCCGACCCGTCGGTGTTCCTGGCGGCGCTCTCCCAGCGGACGACCAAGATCCGGCTCGGCACCGCGATCTCGATCCTGACTTTCCACGACCCGCGCCGCATCGCGGAGACGTATTCCATGCTCGACATGATGAGCGGCGGACGCTTCGTGTTCGGCGTGGGCTCGGGGTACCTGGCGCACGAGTTTGTCGGATACGGCAAGGACCCGAAGGAAAAGCGCGATCGCTTCAACGAGAACCTCGACATCGTGAAGCGCCTCATGGCCGGAGAGACGCTCAGCTACAAAGGTCGTTTTTCCGAGAGCGAGAAAGTCGTGCTCAACGTGCTGCCGCACAACGGGCGGGTGCCGCCGATCTATGTAGCCGTCCTCG
>JANXRZ010000203.1 GCA_025352885.1 Pseudomonadota bacterium
CGCTGCGCTCGCGGCAAACCTGCAGGCCGCGGATGGTGGAAGAGCCAACCTCGGATCGCCTTCCGCGGCTTCGGGATTCCCGATCAGCATCAGCAACGGGCAGGTCACCTTCAGCGGCACGTTCAAGCTCTCCGATTTCCCGCAGAACACCGGCGCGTTCCGATGCTCGGATTGCGGGCCGGGCAATACGCCCGGGTTTGTGCAATCGATCAGCCTGGACGGCACGATCAGCAATGGCGTGGCGACCGTGAAGATTACCGGGATCGACAACTCGGGCACGTTCTCGATTCCGCTTACACTTTCGCTTGCCACTCCCCCAAATAATTTCGTTGGCGCGGTCGCTACTCCTCGGCAAGCCGGTGGAGTCGATGCGCGCTCGTTTGCTTTCTGGAACGTGCAGGTGGACCCGCAGGGCAAGCTGCTCGGCGCGGGTCCCAGCGTGGGGGGGCCGCTCTCGGCCGTGGGCACCGCGACGAACACGATCCGCGGCTCGGCACCGACAGCGGGCAACCTGGTCTGGGGCAATTGGTCGGGCGCGGGCTCGCAGATCACGGATTTCAACTACACCAGCTTCACCACCAACACGAACGCATTCGAGCCGTGGATCACCGGCACTGCGCCGAACACCCTTCCGCCTTCGCTCGGCACGCTGACCTACACGCCGGTCGGCAATTTCATGCAAGGGACTGGCGTACTCAACAGCGCGAGTCTTACGGCAGATTTCGTTGCCCGCTCGCTCAGCCTCGCAATGAATGCCACGAACCCCACCGCCGGCAATACGTTCCAGATGAATGCGACGACGGGGTTTTCGACGCTTAACGGCCGGTTCTCTGCCGGCTTCAATACGGTCACCTGTGCGGGTCCCTGCAATTCAGGGCAAACCCCGACGGGCGCTTTCGGCGGATTCTTCGCGGGCCCGAATGCGGAAGGCGCAGGTTTGGTTTTCACCGCCGGCTTTGGTACGGGCGGCACCGGCGTGACAGGGGTGGCGGCCTTCAAGCGCTAGCAACGCTAGTACACTGGGCGGCACGAGGATTCCAGTGACCCGCTTCGCACCGCTTCTCTTTCTTCTGGCACTCGGCCTGCCGCCGGGCGGACAGTCTTTCGCGCAGGCGCCGGTCGGCCGCTCGAGCGGCCAGATGCTTTACCTGCCCATCTATTCGCACGTGTGGCATGGCGACCTCGACGGCCGCGGGGAGCCCGCCAAGGCGCTCGTGTCCATATCGGTCAGCATCCGCAACACCGACCCGGCAAAACCGATCCGCATCAGCTCGGCGCAGTATTTCGACACGGACGGCAAGCGCTTGCGCGAATACGTGACTTCGCCGCGGACCATCGCGCCCATGGCGACTTACGAGCTCTTCATCCCGCGAAGCGACGACACGGGCGGGTCCGGCGCGAATTTCGTCATCGTCTGGCGCGCCGATGCGCCGGCGAGCCCGCCGATCGTGGAGGGGTTCCACGCGAACCTTCCCGCGGGCCGGTCCATCGCCTTTACGACGACCGCCCGCCCGATTCCGGATTAAACCTCAGGCGGCGACGAGCTTTTCCAGCGCGGCGCGTCCTTCCGGGTTCACCATCACGACAAGGGTGCTCCCCGGGCCGATGGCATGCTCCTTGGGCGGATTAAATTGCCAGTGATCCGACGAGCGCACCGCCAGGAGGACATAGTCGCGCGACTCCGTGACGACTTCTCCGAGCGTCCTTTTCGCAAAGCCCAAAGGGATCGGAACCTCCTCCACGCGCAGCCGGTTGTCCGTACGCAGCATTTCGTCCAGGAAATTGACCACCGCAGGACGCACCATGCTCGAGGCGATGCGCATGCCCCCGGTGAAGTCGGGGGAAACGATCGCATCCGCCCCCACGCGCTTCAATTTGTCGATGTTGCGCACCTCGTGGCACCGGGCGACGACGCGCAAGGCCGGATTCAGCTGCTTGGCCGAGAGCGTGATGAGGAGGTTCTTGCCGTCGTCTCCTGTGACCGCAAACAGGCCCGCGGCCCGCTCGATGCCGGCCCGGCGCAGGACGTCGTCGTCCGAACTGTCGCCATGCAGCGTCAACGTGCGCGCGTATTTTTCGCGGAAGGTGTCGATGGCGGGCTGCGCATCCTCGACGGCGACAAACGCGCGATCGGTCACATGGAGCTCATGCGCCACGTTCGTGCCCACGCGCCCGATGCCGCAGATGATGTAGTGGTTCTTCAACTTGTCGATGCGGTCCTGCATGCGTCGCCTCCTGAGCGCTTCGTTTAGGTCGCCTTCGAGGATGAAGGCAGTCAGCTTGGATGTTGCGTAAGTCACCGTTGCAATGCCCACGGTGGCGATCACCATGAGGAAGATGCGCCCGCCCGGGCTGTGCGTGAGGTCGATCGTCTCGCCGAAGCCGATGGTTGCCACCGTGATGAAGGTCATGTAGACGGCGTCAAGCAGCGAGGCCTTGTAGTCCGAGACGATCCAGAAGCCCGTCGAGCCGACCACCATGACCGCGAGGAACATGAACAGGGGCTTATGGAATGCGCGGACAAAGCGGACCGGCAGGCTGGTCGGCGCCAGCCGAATCATCGCTTCGCGCCCCGCTTCGAACGCTCGCGGCAGCGCGAGCGCCACGCGAGCGAAACCTGGATGCGCCACGCGAGGAGCACACCGAAGTAGCCAATGGCCGCAAGCGACAGCCCGAGCGCGACGAGCCCGACGCCGAGCGGCTTACCGAGCGACAGGCACCAGTGGAAGAGGGCGATAGTCGAATCCCACAGGTGCAGCCAGTCCATCTCGAACGTGGTTACCTCCACCACGCCCGACTGCCCGCCGATCAGCAGGCGCCCGTATTCATAGGCAAGCAAGTAGAGCGGCACGATCGTGAGCGGATTCGTGTAGAGCGTTGTGAGCAACGCGACCGGCAGGTTCACGTGCAGGGGGATGGAAAGCAGCAGAGCCGTGAGCATTTGGAGCGGTCCAGGCACGAGGCCCGCGAATAAACCCAGCGCAACGCCGCCGGCCACCGAATGACGGTTCAGGTGCCACAGGTTCGGGTGCTGCAGGAAAGGTGCGAAGCGGCCTAGCCAGCGGTGTTCGCTGATCGAAGCGGCGGTCGGCAGGTGCCTGCGGAAGTATTTGCGCGGCATAGTCCGTAGGGGGGTCAGCCGGTTGCGATCCGGATCGTTATGGGAGCCTGTCGATTCTACGCGGGCCCCCGCTCGTGGAGGCGTCCCGTCTTGCGCCCGTCGCTTCTATGACCGCGTTCATCGTCGCTTTCGCGGTTGGAATCTGGTGTCTGCAGCAGCAGGCGGTGCTGCCCTCGTTACCATCTTCGACGCTCTTATTGATTGCCGGAGCGGCCTGCGCAGGGCTGTTTGCCGTGCGCCCCTTGCGGCGGCTGCTCTTTTGCCTTGCCGGGTTTGCGCTCGGATTCTGCTGGGCGGCGGTCATCGGCCACTTGCACATGGCCGATCGCCTTTCACCCGATCTGGAAGGCCGCGATTTCGTCGTAGCCGGCGTAGTCGCAAGCCTTCCGGCCATCGGCGAGCGCGGCGTGCGATTCGAGTTCGACATCGAGAGCGTGCAAGGCGCGAACGTGAAGCTGCCCGGCAAGGTGCTGCTCTCGTGGTACGGGAGCGGCTTTGGCCCGTCGGCCGACGAATCGGCGGCGGCACTCGAAGACGCGTTCGGCATCCATCCGGGCGAACGCTGGCTCTTTACCGTGCGCCTCAAGCGCCCGCATGGAAGCGTCAACCCCCAGGGCTTCGACTACGAAGCGTGGCTCATGGAGCGCGGGCTGGGCGCAACGGGCTATGTGCGCCAGCGTGGCGAGCAAAAGAAAATCGGCGAGCGGAACCTGCCGAGCGATTACATCGAGCGAATAAGGGAGGGCGTGCGCACGCGCTTTGTCGGCGTACTGGGCGAATCGACCACGGCGGGCGTGCTGATCGCGCTCGCGGTCGGCGACCAACGGGCGATCGACAACGAGGACTGGCGCTTGTTCAGCCGCACCGGCGTGACTCATCTAATGTCGATCTCCGGCCTGCACGTGACCTTGATCTCAGGGCTGGTGGCAGCGCTGGCTTCTTTCGGGTGGCGACGCAGCCCGTCGCTCGTACTGCGGCTCCCCGCGCGTAAAGCCGCCGCGGTCGCCGGCACCCTTGCGGCTCTCACCTACACGCTGCTCGCGGGCTTCGGTGTGCCGGCGCAACGCACGTTTTTCATGGTCGCGGCTGTGGCAGCAGCCCTGTGGTCCGGGCGCATTTCGTCACCCTCACGCGTGCTGGCGCTTGCATTGCTTGCCGTGTTGCTGGTCGACCCGTGGGCGGTGCTCGCCGCCGGATTCTGGCTTTCCTTCGGCGCCGTGGCGTTGATCTTTTACGTGTCGCAAGGATGGACTGGCAGGGAGTCCTGGCTGCGCCAATGGGCGAGCGTGCAGTGGGCGATTACCGTCGGCCTTGCGCCAGCTGCGTTGCTGTTGTTTTCCCAGGTGTCATTGGTGGGCCCGCTCGCCAATGCTGTTGCGATTCCAGCGGTCAGCGCGATCATCACGCCGCTTGCGCTTATCTGCGCCATCGTGCGCTTCGACCCATTGCTGAAATTCGCCGACCTGCTGACCGGCTGGCTCATGCACTTCCTCGAATGGTGCGACTCGTTGCCGTTGGCGCTCTGGCAGCAGCCGGTGCCGCCGATCTGGACCGTCTGCATCGCAACGATCGGCGTTGTTTGGCTGCTGGCCCCGAGGGGGCTCGCCTCCCGCTGGCTGGGGCTGCTCTTGTTCCTGCCTGTGCTTCTAGTCCAGCCCCCGCGCCCGTTGCCAGGCGAAGCGTGGATCACGACCCTCGACGTGGGTCAGGGGCTCTCGGTGTTGGTCCGCACGGCTGAACATTCGTTGCTATACGACGCCGGTCCGGCTTACGGCAACGATTCGGACAGCGGCGAGCGCATCGTCGCCCCCTACCTGCGTGCCGTCGGGTCCATTCCGCTGGACGCGATGGTCGTCACGCACAACGACATCGATCACAGTGGGGGCGCGCTGTCGGTTCTCACCAGCGTGCCGGTGCTCGACTTCGCCTCGTCATTGGAACGGGCGAACCCGATCGTCGCGGCTGCGGCCTCCGCCCGACGGTGCCTGCGCGGGGATAGGTGGACATGGGATGGCGTGGACTTCGCCTTCCTGCATCCCTCGACGGGGGATTACTCGAACGCCGGCTTGAAGATCAACAACCTTTCATGCGTCCTGCGTGTGTCCGGACCCAATGGATCCATGCTGCTGACCGGCGACATCGAAAAAGCCGCGGAAGCGCTGCTCGTCGAACGGGAGGGGCCGGCGCTGAAGTCCGACGTCCTGCTGGCGCCGCATCATGGCAGCCGAACTTCATCGACGGAAGAATTCCTGGTCGCGGCGCGTCCCGAGGTCGTCGTCGTGCCGGTCGGGTACCGAAACCGGTTCGGCCATCCGCGTGCAGATGTACTCGGGCGCTATGCGGATGTCGGGGCCCGCGTGCTGCGGACCGACCTGGACGGCGCGGTGACGCTGCGTTTTTCAGGCGGTAACGTTACCGCGCAAGGCGAGCGGGCGGCCGTCCCCCGCTACTGGCGGTAATCCTATAATGGCCGCATGGAACCCACCCAACGCACCGTCCAATGCGCCTCCCTGAAAGGCCTCCACAAGATCGCGTACCTGGAGTGGGGCGACCCCGAAAATACCAATGTGCTCGTCTGCGTCCACGGCCTGACCCGGTGCGCGAGGGATTTCGACACGCTCGGCCTGGCGCTTTCCAGTAACTATCGCGTCATTTGCCCGGACGTTGCCGGGCGGGGACATTCGGACTGGCTTGCCGACCCGATGCTCTACGGCATTCCGCAATATGTCTCCGACATGGTTACGCTCATTGCCCGCCTCGATGTGCCGAAAGTCGATTGGGTGGGCACCTCGATGGGCGGCCTGATCGGGATGGCGCTGGCCTCGCTGCCCGACTCCCCGATTGCAAAGCTCGTCCTTAACGACGCCGGACCGGTCGTCACCAAAGTGTCGCTCGAGCGTATTGCAACCTACGTCGGCAGCGCGCCTGTTTTTCCGGACATGGCGAGCGCGGTCAAATATGTGCGAGCGGTCAGCGCCACCTTCGGCCCGCATTCCGACGACGAATGGCGCTTCCTGGCTGAAGTGGTCGTCAGGAAGCAGGCCGACGGCGGCTTTCGCATGCATTACGACCCTCGCCTGGCCGAGCCTTTCAAGCGCGAAATGCCCGCCGGCGACCTCGAACTTTGGCCCCTGTATGACGCTATCCGTTGCCCGGTCATGGTGCTGCGCGGCGAAAGCTCGGACCTGCTCAGGCGGGAAACCTGCGCCGAGATGGAAAAACGAGGGCCCAGAGCCAGGATCGTAGAAGTTAAAGGGGTCGGGCACGCCCCGACGCTCATGCACGTCGACCAGATTGAGCCGGTGACCCGGTTCCTGCTCGCCAGGCAGGGACTTACACCTTGAAACACTTTGTTACCGAAACCGTGCGTGGTTCTTGCTACCCTTAATCGCGGCCCCTTTTGCAACGCGGTTCCTTGCGGACGACCATGCAAACCCCATCCAGAAGCGCACTGAAATTCAAGGTTCTTGCCACAGCCGTGGTGATAGGCGCGCTGGCGAGCCAGTCCGTGTTCGCGCAGCACCGGCATTTCCGCGGCGGACCGCGCGTGGGCGTTTACATCGGGGCGCCCGTGTTGGCTTATTCGTTCTACCGCCCGTATTACTACGCGCCGTACTATTACCCGCCGGCGTACTACCCGCCCGTGGTCGTTGCTCCTGTTGCGCCGCCGACTTATGTCGAGCAGCCCCAGCCGCTGATGCAACAAGGGCCGGTTTATCAGCCTGAGCCGCAGCAGCAATATGCGCCGCAATCCGGCAGCGGCAACATGTGGTACTACTGCGCCGATTCCCGGACCTATTATCCGTACGTGAAGTCGTGCCCCGCCGGATGGCAGCAAGTCACGCCGCAACCCCAGAGCTGAACAACATGAACAAGACCCTTAGATATTCCCCATTGCTGGGTGTGCTCCTGCTGGGCGCCTGCGCGACGATGCCCAACGGCCCGGGCGTGATGGCGCTGCCCGGTACGGGCAAGAGCTTCGATGAGTTCCGGGCGAACGATGCGGAGTGCCGGCAGTACGCCAGTTCGCAGCTGGGCGCTGATCCGAACGATGTGGCCGCGAACAGCGCAATAGGCAGCGCGGCTGTCGGCGCCGGGGTGGGTGCCCTTGCCGGCGCGCTCATTGGCGGTTCCCGTGGGGCGGGCGTCGGCGCGGGTACGGGACTCGTTTTCGGCGCTGCCTCAGGTGCAGGCAGCGGCCAGCATGCCGGCCGCACGGCGCAGCAACGTTACGACTTCGGTTACCAGCAGTGCATGTATGCCCGCGGCAACAAGATTCCGTTGTCCGGCCGGATGGAGGCGCCACGTTATGCCTCGCCCCCTCCCGCACCGGCCGCTTACGCGCCTCCGCCTCCGGGTTACGGTCCGCCGTCGGGCTACAACCAACCCCCGCAGGGCGCGTATTACCCGCCGCCGCCGCCCCCGAGGTGACGAAGCGGCTCGATCGCGGATAAGGACTATCGCGACCGGGCAATCAGGCCCGACAGGACCGCCGGATTTCCGGCGAGACTGGCGGGCTTTTTATTTGCGGCAAAGGGCGCTCGTATAATCGGGCATCACTCAGCGCACGCGAGGCCGGACGGATGTACACGCAATCGATGGACACGCAGCCCGACCGGAGCGCGCCCGCCGAAAAGGGGCCTGCGACGGTCATGGGGCCCGAGGAGCAGCGATTCCAGGCCACCGTGGACGCCGAAGGGAAGATCGAGCCGCGAGACTGGATGCCGGAGGCCTATCGCAAAACGCTGCTTCGCCAGATCTCGCAGCATGCGCATTCCGAAATCATCGGGATGCTGCCCGAAGGCAACTGGATCTCTCGAGCCCCCTCGCTCAAGCGCAAGGCCATCCTCATCGCCAAGGTCCAGGACGAGGCCGGCCACGGGCTTTACCTTTACAGCGCGGCCGAGACGCTCGGACAGTCGCGCGACCAGATGATGGCCGCGCTGCACACGGGTCGCGCGAAGTACTCCTCCATCTTCAACTATCCGACGCTTACATGGGCTGACGTCGGCGCAATCGGCTGGCTGGTCGACGGCGCGGCGATCATGAACCAGATTCCGCTATGCCGATGCTCGTACGGTCCGTACGCCCGCGCGATGATCCGCGTCTGCAAGGAAGAGTCGTTTCATCAGCGGCAAGGCTTCGACATCATGCTTTCGCTTTGCAAGGGAACTGCCTCGCAGAAGGCCATGGCGCAGGATGCGCTGGACCGCTGGTGGTGGCCGGTACTGGCGATGTTCGGGCCGCCGGATGCCGACTCCGTACACTCCGGTCAGTCCGCGAAGTGGAAGATCAAGCGCGTATCGAACGACGAGCTCAGGCAGAAATTCGTCGATGTCACGGTGCCGCAGGCCGAGTTGCTGGGGCTGCGCATCCCCGATGACCACCTCGAATGGAACGCCGAACGGAATCATTACGACTACGGCGCGATCGACTGGGACGACTTCTGGCGCGTGGTCAACGGCGACGGCCCGTGCAACAAGGAAAGGCTCGCTACGCGCGTCAAGGCTTATGAAAACGGGCAGTGGGTGCGCGATGCGGCCGTTGCTTATGCCAACAAACAGAAAGCCCGGCAGCACAAGGAGGCCGCATGAGCGACAAGTCGGGAAAAGTCAGCAGCGAGGGGGGCACGGGGGGAGCGAAAGCTCCCTCTGTGCAAGAATGGCCGCTGTGGGAAGTCTTTATCCGCAGCAAACAGGGGCTGGACCACAAGCATTGCGGCAGCCTGCATGCGACCGACGCGAAGCAGGCGATCCAGATGGCGCGCGATGTGTACACGCGCCGCAATGAAGGCGTCTCGATCTGGGTCGTGCCCTCGGCTGCGATCAGCGCCTCGGATCCCGGCGACCGGGACTCGTTCGTGGACCCGATGGCCGACAAGATCTTTCGGCATCCGACGTTCTACGAACTGCCCGATGAAGTAAAACACATGTAGTGGATGCCAAGGTCGAATACGTTCTTCGCCTGGGGGACACCACGCTGGTCCTGGGCCAGCGCCTGGCGGAATGGCTGGGACATGCGCCGGTGCTCGAGGAGGACATTGCGTCTGCAAATATCTCGCTCGATCTCGTCGGGCAGGCGCGGTTGTGGCTCACATATGCGGGCGCGCTGGAAGGCGCCGGGCGCGACGAAGATAAGCTCGCCTATCACCGCGACCAGCATGAGTTCCGCAACTTCACGCTCGTCGAGCTGCCGGACGACGACTATGCGTTCACGATCGTGCGCCGGTTCCTCTTCGACGTTTGGCATTGCCTCGCG
Source organism: Pseudomonadota bacterium (assembly GCA_025352885.1). Lineage (GTDB taxonomy): Bacteria > Pseudomonadota > Gammaproteobacteria > Burkholderiales > SG8-39 > SZAS-79. The sequence goes on from JANXRZ010000203.1 coordinate 9,380, forward strand.
CTCGGCGCGCTCACCCGTTCGAAGGACACCGACATCGCGGCGATCGCCGCCAAGTCGAAGAAGGAAGCGGAGTATCACCGCCGTCACAGCGGGGACTGGCTCGTGCGGCTGGGCGATGGGACAGGCGAGTCGCATGTGCGCACCCAGGCGGCGCTCGAAGCGCTCTGGCGCTATACGCCCGAATTCTTTTCCGCCGACGCAATCGACCGGGCGATGAGCGAGTCGGGCGAGGGCTTTCCCGCCGCGAGCCTGGAGGAGGTGTGGACCGAGGAAGTGGGCGTCATGCTGCGCGAAGCGACGCTCACGATGCCCAAGCCGGGCCAATACGTTTCCGAAGGCAAGCTCGGCCGCCACGGCGAGCACCTGGGTCACTTGCTCGCGGAGATGCAGGTGCTGCAGCGCGCGAATCCCGGCGCGAAGTGGTGAGCGCCGCATGACGGATGCGTGGGAGGTCCTGCGCGGCATTCCCGATCCCGAAATCCCGGTCATCAGCATCGTCGAGCTTGGCATCGTGCGCGAAGTGAACGTGAGCGGCGACACCGTTGAGGTGGCGATCACCCCCACGTACTCAGGCTGCCCGGCGCTGCATGCGATCGAGGAAGACATCGGCGCGCGCCTGCGCGAATCGGGTTTTCGCGAGGTCACGGTCAGGCAGCAATTGTCGCCAGCGTGGACGACCGACTGGATCGCCGAGCCTGCGCGCGAGCGCCTGCGCCAGTACGGCATCGCCCCGCCGAATGCAGTGCGAGGCACGGATACCCATCGCATCAATTTGTTTTCCCGCACGATCGCCTGCCCCCAATGTGGCTCGGAAAATTCCGAGCGCATCTCCGAATTCGGGTCGACAGCCTGCAAGGCGATGTACCGCTGCATCGAATGCCGCGAGCCCTTCGACTACTTCAAGCCGCTGTGAGCACGCCGCATTTTCACCCGCTAAAAGTGACGGACGTAAGGCGCGAGACCGCGGACTGTGTTTCCGTGGCTTTGGAAGTGCCGGAGGCGCTGAGCGGGCCATTTCGCTTCGTCCAGGGCCAGTACCTCAACGTGCGGCGGGAGATAGCAGGTGGGGATGTTCGGCGCTCCTATTCCATTTGCTCGTCACCGCATGAGGGCGAGCTGCGCATTGCCGTCAAGGAAGTGCCGGAAGGCGCTTTCTCCGGGTGGGCAAACCGCGAGCTGGCGGTCGGGGCCACGCTTGAAGTAATGCCCCCCGAGGGCCGCTTCTTCGTCCCGCTCGATGCAGCACACGGAAAACATTACGTGGCCTTCGCGGCCGGGAGCGGCATCACGCCGGTGATTTCACTGATCCGCGCAACGCTCGCAAGCGAACCTCATTCGCGATTCACGCTCGTATACGGCAACCGCAGCGCGGCCTCAGTCATCTTCAACGAGGCCCTCGAAGACCTCAAGGACCTCCATCTCGCGCGTTTTGCGCTGTATCACGTCTTCTCGCGCGACATCCAGTCGGTGGAGCTTTTCAACGGACGCGTCGATGGCTCGAAAGTCGCGCGCTTTCTCGACACGTTGATCCCGCCCGCCTCGATCGACGAGGCGTTCGTCTGCGGGCCCGGCGGGATGGGCGATGAAGTGAAAGCGGTGTTGGAGGCGCGGAGCGTGCCTGCTGAAAGAATCCATCTGGAGCGGTTTGCGGCTCCCGTTGGGCGCGCCGAGCGCAAGCCGCGTGCGGCCGCGGCCCCGACGGCCGTCAAGGCGAACGTCTGCGTAATTGTCGACGGCGTCCGGTACGACCTCGATCTGCGGGAATCGGGGATGAGCATCCTCGATGCGGCGCTCAAGGCCGGCGCCGACCTGCCGTACGCCTGCAAGGCCGGCGTGTGCTGCACGTGCCGGGCGAAACTGGTCGAAGGCGAAGTGCGCATGGACTCCAACTACACGCTGGAGGACGCCGAGATAAAAGCCGGCTTCCGCCTCACCTGCCAGTCCCACCCCGTTACGCCCAAAGTGGTACTCGACTTCGATCAAAGGTAGCGCTTATTTGACTTTAGCTGCTTAGGCAGGCAATTTACTGCCCCGGCAGCTAAATTGGATCGTCAGATGGGGCTATACCGCGCGGAAACCTACCGCGTCGAGGACAGCGTGGGCTTCATGATCACCCGGCTGCGCTCGGCGCTGTTTGCCACCGTCGATCGCGAAGTCGGGCCCTGGGGCGTCTCCTCCGCGCAGGCTGCGATCCTTATCTACATTGCCCACGGCCGCGGCAACCGAGCCGCCGACATCGCGCGCGATTACAACTACGACACCGGCTCGATGACGCGCATGATCGACCGGCTGGTGAAAAAAGGATTGCTCAAGCGCGTCCGCGATGAGGCGGATCGCCGCTCGGTGCGCCTGGAGCTGACCGCGAAGGCGCAGAAGCTCACCGAGAAGCTGCCCGCGGTGGCCGCGCGCGCGCTCAACCACCTCTTGCGTGGGTTTTCCCGGGCAGAGCTCGATCACCTTAAGGGCCTGCTCGACCGCATGCTTGCCAATGCGGACTGAGCGCCTGCTGCTCGCGTTGGGCTGCGCGGCTGTGGTGACGGGATGCGTCTCGCCGGTCGAGCGCGCCACGCCTGCCGCGCAAGCAATTTCGCCTGCCGGTCTCGAGAGCGCCCGGGCACTGGCTGGATCGCCGGGCGGCGAGTGGCCGAGCCAGCGATGGTGGACTGCCTTTGGCGACACGCAACTCGACCGTCTCGTCGAGGAAGCGCTCGCAGGGCATCCGACGCTCGGGAGTGCCCGGGCGCGCTTGGCGCAAGCCAGCGCGCTTGTAGAGGCCGCAATTGCAAGCTCGACGCCCGGCGTGACGGGCGGCCTCGATGTCACGCGCCAGCGCTTCAGCGTGAGCGGTACCGTCCCGCCGCCTGTGGCCGGGACGACGCGCACAACGGCGCGCCTTGCGCTCGATTTCGCGTACGAGCTGGACTATGCGGGACGCAACGACGCGGCCATCGCAGCGGCTCGCGCGAGCGAATTCGCCGCCGCGGCCGACGCCCAGGCCGCCCGCCTCACGCTTGCATCGGCCGTGGCCCGCGCTTATTTCCAACTCCAGAGCCTGTTCGCGCTGCAGTCCATTACCGCACGCGAACTCGAGCAAGCCACGCGTCGCATCGACCTCACGCGCCAGCGCGTAGTGGCCGGGCTGGAGAGCGAGACGGGTCTGAGCCGCGCGGAGTCGGTTCCACCTGAGCTGCGGGCTTCGCGCGCGCAGGTCGATGCTGCGATTGCGCTTGCGCGAAACCAGCTGGCCGCGCTTTCTGGAAACGGCCCGGATCGAGGTCTTAAGATCGAGCCGGTGGTCTCGCATCTTGCGGGGCAGGGGGTGGCTGCGTTGCCCGCCATGCTGCCGCTCGACCTGCTCGGCCGGCGGCCCGATCTCGTCGCGGCGCGCCGGCGCGCAGAATCCGCTTCACGCGAGATCGAAGTGGCGCGCCTGCGCTTTCTCCCCAACATCAACCTCGTAGCCTTCGTCGGCGTGGCGGCGCTTGGCCTCGACCGGTTGTTCGCCGCAGGCAGCGCGATCGGCGGGGTCGGTCCCGCGATCCGGCTGCCGATCTTTTCAGCGGGCGGGCTGCAGGCGAGTTTTCGCGGGCGGCAGGCCGATTACGACTTGGCAGTGGAGCGCTACAACGAGCTCCTGCTCGACGCGGTACGCGATGTCGCGGACCAAGTGCACACACGCCGGGCCCAGGAGGTCGAGCAGGCCGAGCGCAGCAACGCCTATGTCGCGCTCGACCGGACGCATCGCCTGGTCCTCGACCGGTACCGCGCGGGCCTCGCCAATTATCTCGACGTGCTCGATGCCGAAGCGCCGCTGTTTGGACTGCAGCGCGCGGAGACCGACCTGCGCACGCGCGCATTACAAGCCGAAGTGAGCCTGTACCGGGCGCTCGGCGGGGGATACGAAGATGGCCGCCCGGCTTCCCGCTAAAGGCCGCCGTCGCGGCGTCCTGCTGCTGCTCTTCCTCGTCTTCGCTGCGGCCGCGGTGACGTGGGCGGTGTGGTGGCATTTGGTCGGCCGCTGGCACGAGAGCACGGACAACGCCTATGTGGCCGGCCATGTGGTGCAGGTGACGCCGCAGATCGCGGGGACCGTCGCGGCAATCGGCGCGGACGACACCGATCGCGTGCAGGCCGGACAGGTGCTCGTGCGGCTGGATGCCGCGGATGCGCAAGTCGCGCTCGGCCAGGCCGAGGCGCAGCTCGCGCAGGCAGTGCGGGAGGTACGTACGCTCTATACGCGCAATTCGTCGCTCGAGGCGTTGCAGGCGCAGAGGGCGAGCGAGCTGGCCAAGGCGGAAGAAGACTTGGCACGCAGGCGGCCGCTTGCGGGCACGGGCGCAGTTTCGAAGGAGGAAGTCGAGCATGCGCGCAATGCAGTTGAAGCCGCACGCGCAGCGCTATCGGCTTCCCGCGAAGAAGTCGTGACGAACCGCGCGCGCACCGAAGGCACCGCAGTTTCGACCCATCCCGGGGTGGCCGCCGCCGCGGCGCGCGTGCGGGAGGCATTCCTCTCGTTGCAGAGAACGACGATCGCCGCGCCGGTGTCCGGCTACATTGCGCGGCGTACCATCCAGGTCGGTCAGCGCGTGGCTCCCGGCGCCTTGTTGATGGCGGTCGTGCCGCTCGACAGCGTCTGGGTGGATGCCAACTTCAAGGAAGTGCAGTTGCGCGACATGCGCATCGGCCAGCCCGTGAAACTCAGCGCCGACCTGTACGGAAGCCGGACCGAGTATCACGGCACGGTGGCCGGGCTCGCCGCCGGGACGGGCGGCGCCTTTGCGTTGCTGCCGCCGCAGAACGCCACCGGCAACTGGATCAAGGTCGTTCAGAGGCTGCCCGTGCGCATCGCGCTCGATCCGAAGCAACTCGCCGAGCACCCGCTGCTCGTGGGTCTCTCCATGCATGCCGACGTCGAGATCAGGGACACCAGCGGCGCGCAACTGGCTGCCGCACCCCGTGCGAACCCCGTTTGGGCGCCGGCCGTGTTCGCCAGGCAGGCGGAAGATGCGGATGCGCGCGTGCAGGCAATCATCAAGGCCAACCTGGGAACAGGCGGCGCGCGATGAGTGAAGCCACGACGGCGGGCGGCGCGGAGGGCGCCCCGAACGCGGTAGAGGCCGACGCGCTGCCACCGCTGCAGGGCGTCGAGCGCATGATCGGCGCGATCGTGCTCTCGGGCGCCACTTTCATGACCGTTCTGGACGTGACGGTGGCCAACGTCTCGATTCCCACGATCGCAGGCGACCTGGGGGTGAGCCCGACCCAGGGCACGTGGATCATCACTTCGTATGCGGTGGCCAACGCGATCGCCATGCCGCTCACCGGCTGGCTGACGACGCGGTTCGGGCAGGTGCGCCTGATCGTGACCTCGATCCTGCTGTTCACGATCGCCTCGTGGCTCTGCGGGCTCGCGCCGAACATCGAAACGCTGATCGCCTGCCGGGTGCTGCAAGGGCTGGTCGCGGGGCCGATGGTGCCGCTCTCGCAGGCGCTGCTGCTCACGACTTTTCCCCGCGAGCGAGCGGGCTTCGCACTCGCGCTCTGGTCCATGACCGCGCTCATCGCGCCGATCACCGGCCCGCTCATCGGCGGCTGGATCTCGGAGGAATCCTCGTGGCCGTGGATCTTCTACATCAACATCCCGGTCGGCTTGCTTGCCGCGGCGCTGACCTGGCAGATCTACAGAGCGAGGGAAACTGCGACGCGCATCGTGCCGGTCGACTTCACGGGTTTGGTGCTGCTCGTCGTGTGGGTGGCTTCGCTCCAGATCATGCTCGACAAAGGCAAGGAGCTCGACTGGTTCAACTCAACCGTGATCGTCGTTCTCGGCTGCGTCGCCGTGGCCGGATTCGTGACCTTCCTCGTCTGGGAGCTTGTGGACAACGACCATCCCATTGTGGATGTGCGGCTATTTGGCGTGCGCAACTACTGGAGCGCGACGCTTACCTTGTCCGTCGGCTACGCGGTGTTCTTCGGCACCTCGGTGATCCTGCCGCTCTGGCTGCAGACGCTGATGGGATACACGCAGACGTGGGCCGGGCTGATGATGATGCCCTTCGGGGTGCTTGCGATGTTTCTCGCCCCCTTGATCGGCCGCAGCATCCAGCGGCATGACGTGCGCCTGATCGCAAGCGGCGGCTTCATCCTGTTTGGCGTCGTGTCGTTCCTGCGCTCGCAGTTTGCGCTCGACGCCGATGCATGGACCATCGCGTTCCCGACCTTCCTGCAGGGCGCGGCCAATGTCATGTTCTTCCTGCCGCTGACGGCGCTTGCGCTCTCCGGGCTGCCGAAGGAGCGCATTCCCGCTGCGACCGGCCTCAACAACTTCATGCGCTTTACCTTCGGTGCGTTCGGCGCTTCGGCCGGCATCACGCTGTGGGACGACCGCACGAGCCAGCACCGCGCGCACCTCGTCGAGCATGTGACGCCTTACGATCCCCAGGCGGTGGCCGCGCTCGATGCGCTTCAGGCTGCGGGGCTTACCCCCGACCAGGCGCTCGCCCAGCTGGAACGCATGGTGGACGCTCAGGCGCGGATGATGGGCACCAACGACATCTTCTGGCTTTCGGGCGTGCTCTTCATCGTGCTGGCGTCGATGGTGTGGGTCGCGCGCCGCGCACGGCCTTTCGGGGGTGACGCGACGCATGCCAGCGAGATGTAGCTATTACAAAAGTGATATTTGAATTTGCCTGTAAGCCGCTTGGCTGGCTGATCTGCGTAAGTTAAAGTTCAGGATTGTAGGATTTTTACGTTACGAAAGCCCCTTGTCAGGCTGGGCGAGTAGCATCGGGTTTCTCTATTCAAGCTTTGGGAAGCATGGCGCCATGAGTTACCCCTCCGTCGGAATTTCCAGGGTCCGCCTACACTTCGCTCAAAACCGGATTCGATGGTCGCGGGGCATCCTGCTCGCCACGCTTGTTTCCACCATGTTTATGGCGCCGCCGAAGTATGTGAACGCGTGGATCCTGGACGTCCTCGAACTGGGTGGCTACGCAATGCTGGCGGTTGCAACGCTCCTCAGGGTCTGGTGCCTGACGTTTATCGGAGGCACCAAGGATGGGCAGTTGGCAGTTGCCGGCCCCTACTCGGTAGTCCGCAATCCCCTATATCTCGCCAGCTTTGTGGGCGTCGTGGGTTTCGGGCTGGCGGTCGAACTGCCTCTGCTGGCGATAGTCCTCGCCGTGTCGTTCGGGGTGCTTTATCCGGCCGTTGTCGCACAGGAGGAAGTGCGGCTCACAGAACTCTTTGGAGCCGCATACACGAGCTATTGCGAGACAGTCCCCAGGTGGGTGCCGCGCTGGTCCGCGTACCAAGAGCCCAAGCATGTTTTGGTCGCGACGGAAAAAGTGCGACAGGGCATTGTCGATGCGATGTGGTACCTCTGGGCTTTTGCGCTCGCCGAGCTGATCGAGATCCTGCGCGAGCACGCGGTGCTGCCCCTGCTGTCCTAGGGACGCCGGATAATCAATACACCCCGAGCGCCAACCCGGCGGCCAGCGCCGCACCCAGTTCCTCGCATTTCTCCAGCACTTCGGGCGTCACTTCCTTCAGCGCAAGAATCGGCTCGGACACTTTCTTCAGCCGCAACCCCATGACGATGCGCTCGACCGAAGCGACCGCGCCGGCGCCGTCCTGCCCGGCGGACACGAGCAGCGCCCAGGGCCGGCCGGCGATCCTGCCTTCGCACTCGTAGAAGATGCGCTCGAGGAAGTCTTTCATCATCCCGGACATGTAGCCGAAGTTTTCCGGCGTGCCGAGCACCAAGGCATCTGCATTGAGTACATCTTCGGGACCTGTGTCGGCGCAGCGGCGTAAGTCGACTCTGACCCCACTTTCGGTTGCGGCGCCTCGGGCTACGGCCTCGGCTAATTGCGTCGTCTTGACGCCGCGGGTGTGATAAACGATGAGGAGGGTCTTCTTCATGGGCCGGGCAACCTGGCTGCTGGATCCTGCCGATAGAAGCGCGTGAACTGATCGTACAGGTCGGCATAGCGGCGCTTCAGTTCCCACGGGGCCTCGAAGAACGCTTCGCTTGCGACCGCGAAGAATTCTGCCAGGCTCTCGGCCGCATAGGGATCGAGCCACGTCTCCTTCTCGCGGTCCACCGCATCGCAAAATCCGGTGTACGCCTCCTCGAGCGCCGCTTGCCACAATGCGGCGTCCATGCCGGCATGCAGGGGAGGAATGCCGTCGGCGTCGCCGTTCCTCATGTCGAGCTTGTGCGCGAACTCATGGATCACGACGTTGGCGCCGCCTTCCGCAACCCGGCCCGATTCGCTCACCGCATCCCACGAGAGAACGACCGGTCCGCCTTCCCAGGACTCGCCGGCCAGCTCGTCCTCCCACTCGTGCAGCACGCCGTCTTCATCTACCTCCTCGTGCTTCACGCGAAAGTCGCCGGGATAAACGAGGATGCCCACCCAGCCGTCGTACCAGTCCAGACCCAGGTTCAGGACCGGCAGGCAGGCCTGGATCGCAATCGAGAGCCGGTCGGGGTCGCCGAGCACCACGCCGCGCAAGGGGGTGAGTTGCTTTTCGGCGAGGAAGAGGACGGCCATGTCCTTGAGCTTCTCTTCCTCTTCAACGCCCAGACCGCGCAGGAAGGGCAGCGAGGCGGTCACGACGTGCCAGAGGGCATCGTCTATCGCGTGCCGGGCCAGTACGCGCTTTCTCTTCCAGTCGCGGAGCCAGCCCATGGCGCGGTGTCAGCGCTTGTCCCGGGACGCCAGCCAGATGCCGGCGAAGATCAACACCACCCCAACCACGTGATACAGCTGCAGGCGCTCGCCGAGAAAAACGTAGGCCATCGCCGTGCCGAAGACCGGCACGAGGTACAGGTACGGGCCTGCGCGTGCGGCGCCAATCTCGGCCACTGCGCGGTTCCACAGCAGGTAGTTGATCGTCGCCGGGAAGATCCCGAGATATAGGATGCCGAGCACGGATTGCGTATTGACTCTTACCCCGCCGCCGGTTGCGAGCTCGTACAAATAGAACGGCAGCAACTGCAGGACGCCCGAGACCATGATGACAAACAGGAAGCTGAAAGGGTGCAGGCCCTGCGGCTTCCAGCGCAGGCACACGGTGTAGATCGCCCACAACGTCACATTGACGAGCAGCCAGAGGTCGCCGCGGTTCAACTCGAGCCCGAGCAGCGCGTCGAGGTCGAGCCGGCAGGCGATCGAGACCACGCCGGCGAACGACAGCGCCACGCCGGCAATCGCGGCCGGGCCGATGCGCTCATGCAGCAGGAAAAAAGCGAGGACCGGAATCAGCGCGGGCGTGACTGACTGGATCAGCAGCGCATTCGTAGCCGTCGTGTACTGGATGCCGACATACCCGATGCCGTTATAGAGGCCCGTGCCGCACAGGCTGAGGATCGCGATCCATTTCCATTGCGCTCGCAGCTTCGCGGCGTCTTCGATCACTGGCTTCCAGGCAAACGGCGCGAGCACGGCGGCAGCCGTCAGCCACCGCCAGAAGGACAGCGCAAAAGGCGTGGACTCGGTGTAGACCGCGCGCGCAACCACCCAGTGGCCGCCCCAAAAAAGGGCGGTCAGCACCAAAAGGAGTTGCGGCGGAAACGTAAAGCGCGAAGTCGAGGTCACGCGAGTGGAAATCAGCTTGAGAATTAAGACGCGAATCGGGGCGGTGCATTATGCCCTTCGCGATAAAATCGCGGCATGGTTTCCGTGGTTCAACTTCATCCCCGAAGCGAGCGCGATGCGCTCATCGATTCGTTCGGCGCCGATCTTGCCGCGGCGGATCGCGAGCTGCTTTCGCGCGCGCTCGAGTTCGCCGATCCGCTGTATGCCGGGCAGATGCTTTCGACCGGCGAATCGGTGTGGCCGCATGCGCTCGGCCTGGCTTCGAGCCTGGCGGCGCTCGGCCTGGACGCAGCTTCGCGCGCAGCCGGCCTCCTTTTCGCCGCGCCGAAATTCCTCGGCAGTACCGACGCCTTGCACGAGCGCTTTGGCGCCGAAGTGGCAAGCCTCGCGGCCGGTGTGGAGAAGCTCTACCAGCTGCGCGTCTCCACGCGCCCGGCGCGAGCCGGTGGCAAGCCCTCGGACGAGGAGCAGGAAAAGCAGTCCGAGGTCCTGCGCAAGATGGTCCTCGCGATGGTGCAGGACGTGCGCGTGGTGCTTGTGCGATTGGCGAGCCGCGCGCAAACCCTGCGCTACTTCGCCAAGCACCCGACACCCGAGCGCGAGAGCTACGCGCAGGAGTCGCTCGACATCTATGCGCCCCTCGCGAACCGCCTGGGCATGTGGCAGCTCAAGTGGGAGATCGAAGACCTCTCCTTGCGCTTCCTCGATCCCGAGGCCTACAAGCGCATCGCGCAGATGCTGGACGAAAAGCGCGCGGAGCGCGAAGGCTTCATCCGGACGGTCATTTCGCAACTGAAGGGCGAGCTCGACTCCGCCGGCATCGTGGCCGAGATGCAGGGCCGCCCCAAGCACATCTTTTCGATCTACACGAAGATGCGTGCCAAGGATCTCGATTTCTCCGAGGTCTACGACGTGCGCGCGGTGCGCGTGATCGTCGACTCGGTCAAGGATTGCTACGCCGTGCTCGGCATGGTGCACAACCTGTGGACGCCGATCCCGCAGGAGTTCGACGATTACATCTCGCGTCCCAAGGCGAACCTGTATCGCAGCCTGCACACGGCGGTCGTCGGCCCCGACGGGCGAGCGCTCGAAGTGCAGATCCGCACGCATGAAATGCACCAGCACGCCGAGTTCGGCGTGGCCGCGCACTGGCGCTACAAGGAAGCGGGGTCCTCGGCAAAGGCCAGCGCCAAGGCCGAAGGCGGGTTCGACGAAAAGATCGCATGGCTGCGCCAATTGCTTGCGTGGCGAGACGAGATAACCGATTCCGCGGAGTGGGTGGAGCGCTTCAAGCATGCGGCGCTCGACGACACGGTGTATGTCATGACGCCGCAGGGCAAGGTCGTCGACCTGCCGGCGGGCTCGACGCCGGTCGACTTCGCGTATGCACTTCACACCGACCTCGGCCATCGCTGTCGCGGCGCGAAAGTCGACGGCCACATGGTGCCGCTCGACAAGCCCCTCGCGAACGGCCAGCGGGTCGAGATCGTTTCGACCAAGGTGGGCGGGCCGTCGCGCGACTGGCTGAATACCGAGCTCGGCTACCTCAAAAGCCACCGCGCTCGCCAGAAAGTGCGCCAGTGGTTCAACAGCCAGGCGCTGACGGACACGGTGGCCACGGGTCGCGCGATCGTCGAGCGCGAGATGCATCGCGAAGGCGAGGGGCGCGCCAAGCTCGACACGCTTGCCAGCACGCTTGGGTTTGCGAAAGCGGACGATCTTTTTGCGGCGGTAGCGCGGGACGAGATCAACCTGCGCCAGCTCCAGGTCGCGCTGCGCTCGCTGCGTGGCGAGGCTGCGCCTGCGCCGGTCGAGCCGGCGGGACCGGCCACGCACAAGCCGAAGTCGGGCGGCGGGGACAGCGGCATCCTGGTGGTCGGCATCGACCGCCTGCTGACCCAGCTTGCGCGCTGCTGCAAGCCGGTGCCGCCCGATCCGATCCGGGGATTCGTGACGCGGGGTCGCGGCGTGTCCATTCACCGCGAGGATTGCCCAAGCTTTCACAACCTGTCCGAGCGCCACCCCGAGCGGGTCATCGATGCGGACTGGGGCCAGAAGAACGTCGGCGCGTTCTCGGTCGACATGGTCGTCGTCGCATCGGACCGGCAGGGGTTGCTGCGCGACGTGGGCGAGGCCCTCGCGCGTGAGAAGATCAACGTGACGGCCGTCAATACGCAGTCCAAGCAAGACCTCGCGCACATGCGCTTCACGTGCGACGTAGCCGACCTGGACCAATTGCGCCGGGCGCTTGGCGTGGTCAAGGACGTGCCGGGGGTGTTGCGGGCTTCGCGCGGCTAAGGCCGCTTGCAGTAATAGGGGGTATCGATGCAGGACCTGCTGAATCATCCCGCCGTGCAGGGCGGGGTCGCCCCGTTCGTGGTCGGGTTGATCGTCGCCGCGCTGTTCGCGCCCGTGCGTCTTGCAGGGCTCGCGGCCGTCGCCGGGTTTGCGGTCACCGTGTATCTCGTCGGCGCATTCCACTTCGTGCCGCTGACCGCCAGCCGCAAGATCATCCTCGTCGGAATCGTGGCAGCGGCCGTCGGCGTCTGCGTCGATCTCGCTTTCAAGCCGACGCGTGCCTCCGGGCCGGTGCTCGGCATGCTCTTTGGCGCCGTCGCCGTCTGGGTGTTCTGGAGCGTGCTCGCGCAAAAGGAAAGGGCCGCATTGGTGATCATGGGCGGCGGCGTCGCGGCGCTGGTCGCCTGGATGACCGCCGCCTTTCATTCGCTCTCCGAGAGGCCGGTGCGCGCCGGCGCGGCCGGCCTGTGCCTGGGTCTTGGCGCAGGCATCGCGGCGATCCTCGCGGCCTCCGCGTCCTTCGGGCAATACGGCATGGCGATCGGAGCGGCCTGCGGCGGGTTCCTCCTTGTGCAGATGATTCGGGGCAAGACGATTTCCGCCGGTGCAACGCTGACTGTGACCTCCGGTGTCACGCTTGCGCTGATCGCAAGCGGCGCCATGGTCCTCGCCGAAATGCCGTGGATGGCGCTGCCGGTCCTCGCGCTGGTGCCCTTGGCCGCGTGGATCCCGCTGCCGCAGCGCCTGCCCGTGTGGGGCGAAGCGATCCTCGCCTCGGTACTCGCCGCGCTGCCCGCGGCGGCGGCCTGTTACCTCGTTTGGCACTCGAGCCGGGGCACACCGGGTTGATCCTGTTTCGTTTTACCCGTTTTGTTTTATCTACCGACCCTCAAAGGACCTCAAGATGAAGAAGACCGCCCTCTGCGCAGTATTGCTTACGCTTACCCTGCCGCTAACCGCGCTTGCCGCACCGGAGAACTACACGCTCGATCCGCTGCACACCTACCCGCACTTCGCTGTCGACCACCTCGGCGTGTCGACGATGTGGGGGCGCTTCGGCAAGACCACCGGCAAATTCATGATCGACCAAGCCGCGAAGAAGGCGAGCATCGAGCTGCAGGTCGAAACCGCCTCGATCGACACGGGCGACAACGTGCGCGGCTCGCGTCCCCGCGCGCGTGACGAGCACCTGCGCACGGCCGACTTTTTCAACGCGCAGGAATTCCCGCACATGACCTACAAGTCGACCGTCGTAAAATTCGCGGGAGACAATCCTTCGGAGATCGAAGGCCAGCTCACGCTGCTTGGCGTCACGAAGCCGCTGCACCTGAAAGTCGACCGCTGGATCTGCAAGGACAACCCCAGCACCAAGAAGCCGATGTGCGGGGGCAATGCGTCGGGCTCGTTCAAGCGCTCGGACTTCGGCATGAAATTCGCCGTTCCGAACGTAGGCGACGAGATCAAGCTGCAGATCGAGGTCGAAGGCTACAAGGACTGACGGATCGGGAAGGCAGGGCGGGTCATATAGCCAATCTGGTATATGGACTGCCCTGCGAGCGGCTCGGCGGTTGGGTCTAGCGAAATGAATGTCCCGAAATCACGCGAATAGCACTAGGCCCCATACGGCCGCCACGTTGATGAGGGTGAGCAGTACTGCGGCGCTCCCGACGTCCTTCGCGCGCTTGGCGAGCGGATGATCCTCGAGCGAGACGCGGTCGACCGTCGCTTCGATTGCCGAGTTGAGCAACTCCACGACCAGCGTCAGCAGCACGCTGCCGACCAGCAGTGCTTTGCCGATGCCCGTGGTCCCGAGCCAGAGGCCGGCCGGGATCATGACGGCGGCTGCGAGCAGTTCGTAGCGAAACGAGGCTTCGTTGCGGACGGCTTCGTTCAGGCCTGAGAGCGAGTATCCGGTCGCGGCTACCAGGCGCTCGACGCCGGTTTTTCCTTTGTGGGGGCTTTCCATCGCGCGCCGAATGTAGCACGGGTCCCCAGGCTGAATTCGTCAGGTGGGCGCGGCCAGCAAGTGGAGCAACTCGTCCTGGGCCGAATGCCCCTTGCCGCGCCGCTTCGCGCGAGCGTACGCGCCCTCGCCATCCATTTCCCAGGCCTGGCACGAGTCGGCGAGATAAGGCTGCAGCCCTTCGCGGATCACGCGGCGCTTGAGCACAGGGTCGAGCACCGGGAAGCACAGCTCGATGCGTCGGAAGAAATTGCGGTCCATCCAGTCGGCGCTCGCGAGATAAGTGTCTTCGGCGCCTTCGTTCTGGAAGTGGAAGATGCGCGTGTGCTCGAGGAAGCGTCCCACGATCGAGCGCACGCGGATGTTCTGTGAAAGGCCTTCGATGCCCGGCCGCAAGCCACAGACGCCGCGCACGATGAGATCGATCTTCACCCCGGCCTGCGACGCTGCATACAGCTCCTCGATGATGATCGGTTCGAGGAGCGCATTCATCTTCGCGATGATGTGGGCTGGCTTGCCTTCCGCGGCGAGCCTGGCCTCGTTGCGGATCGCCGCCACGACCCTGCGATGCAGGCTGAAAGGCGATTGCCACACGTGCCGCAGCTTGCCCGCGCGCCCCAGGCCCGTGAGCTGCTGGAAGACGTCGCTTGCGTCGGCGCAGAACTCCTCGTTCGCGGTAATGAGGCCGAAATCCGTGTAAAGGCGCGCCGTGCGGGGATGGTAGTTGCCGGTTGCCAGGTGGACGTAGCGCTTGAGGACGGTGACGCCGTCCTCGCGCTGCTCGCGACGCACGATGAGGGCCATCTTGGCGTGGGTCTTGTGGCCGACCACGCCGTAGATCACGTGGGCGCCGACTTCCTCCAGGCGCGCCGCCCAGTTGAGGTTGGCCTCCTCGTCGAAGCGCGCCATGAGCTCCACGACTACTGTAACTTCCTTGCCCCGGCGCGCGGCGTCGATCAGGATCTCCATGAGCTCGCTGTCGGTGCCGGTCCGGTAGACCGTCTGCTTGATTGCGATTACGAGCGGGTCGGTTGCCGCGGTGCGGATGAAGTTGATGACCGGCGTGAACGACTGGTAAGGGTGATGCAGCAGGATGTCCTGCCTGGCCAGCACCTCGAAGAGGTCGGTTGTCACCGTGCCGAGTTCCGGAGGCAACCCGGGCTGGAACGGCGGGTACTTGAGGTCCGGGCGCTCGACCTGTTCGGGGACTTCGCGAAGCCGGTAAAGGTTCACCGGACCTTCGACGCGGTGCAGGTCGTCGGCTTCGAGGCTGAACTGCCCGAGCAGGAACTCTGTCATTTTTTCCGAGCAGTTCTCCGCTATCTCCAGGCGCACGGCATCGCCGAAATGGCGGTGCAGCAGCTCGCCCTGGAGCGCTATGCGCATGTTGGTGACCTCTTCTTCGTCGACGAAGAGGTCGGAATTGCGGGTGACGCGGAATTGGTAGCAGCCGAGCACGCTCATGCCCGAGAAGAGCTCGCCCACGTGCCCGTGGAGGATCGAAGAGAGGAACACGAACTCGTAGCCCGGGCCCGAGACTTCGGGCGGCAAGCGAATGAGGCGCGGCAGGGCGCGTGGCGCCTGCACGATGGCCGCGCCGGAGTTGCGGCCGAACGCGTCCCGTCCCTCGAGCTCGACCACGAAGTTGAGGCTCTTGTTGAGGACCTTGGGGAAAGGATGAGCGGGATCCAGGCCGATCGGCGTGAGCACGGGCAGCAGCTCGCGGAAGAAATAGTCGCGCACCCACTGGCGCTGCGCCGGGTTCCAATCCGAGCGGCGGCGAAAGTGGATGCCCTGGGCCGCAAGCTGCGGCAGCAGCACCTTGTTCAGCAGCTTGTACTGGGCCGCGACCAGCTCACGCACCTCACCGATGACGAGCGCATACACCTCGGCTGCGCCTTTGCCGTCGGGGCCCGGTTCGTGCAGGTCGAGCTTGATCTGTTCCTTTAAGCCGGCGACGCGGATCTCGACGAACTCGTCGAGATTGGACGACACGATGCACAGGAACGTGAGCCGCTCGAGCAGCGGCACCGTTTCGTCTTCCGCCTGCGCGAGCACACGCCGGTTGAATTCGAGGATGCCGAGTTCGCGGTTGAGGAAATGCGCGTGAGGCGGAGAGCGCTTCATGCCGCTTTTTTGGGTCAGCCGGAAAGCATCATTTTACTCTGCGGTCGGTTAAGGATTCGTTACAGCGGGGTACCGCGGAGAGAGTGGTGTATTCCAATTGCCTCGAGCGTGGGGCGGTGCTAAGTTCGCGCGATGGCCCGTCATGACCTCCTGGCTGCGGTCGACCTGGGTTCAAACAGCTTCCACCTCGAAATCGGACGGGTCGTCGACAGCCAGATCTATCCGCTGGATTCGCTGCGCGAAGTGGTGCGTCTCGGGGGCGGGCTCACGTCGGAAAAGCGCATCGACCGCGCGACCCAGGCGAGGGCGCTCGAGGCGCTGGCCAAGTTCGGCGAGCGCTTGCGCGGATTCCCCCGTCAGGCCGTGCGCGCTGTAGGAACCAATACGCTGCGCGTTGCAAAGAACGCGCCGCAATTCATGCGCGAGGCCCGGGAAGCCCTCGGCTTTCCGATCGACGTAATTGCAGGGCGCGAGGAGGCTCGCCTGATCTACGTCGGGGTGGCGCATTCGCTGCCGGTGGGCAGCCAGCAGCGGCTCGTAGTGGATATCGGCGGCGGGTCGACCGAACTCATAGTGGGTATAGGCCTCGACCCCAAGCTCACCGAAAGCCTTTACATGGGGTGCGTGAGTTACAGCCTCAAGTATTTCCCCGAGGGTCGCATCGACAAGGCGCGCATGAAAGCCGCGGAGCTTGCGGCCCGGCAGGAACTCGCGGGCATTGCGAAGGCCTATCGCTCGGCCGGCTGGCAGGAAGCCGTGGGATCTTCCGGCACAGCCAAGGCGATGGCCGAGTTGCTGGTGCAAAACGGGTTTTCCGCCGAGGGGATCACGCGGGACGGGCTGGATCGCTTGCGCAGCCTCCTCATCAAGCTCGAGCGCGCGGACCCAGACCGCCTGCCCGGATTGCGAGCGGACCGCGTCCCCGTGCTGCCCGGCGGACTGGCAATCCTGCTCGCCGTGTTCGATGCGTTCGACCTGGAAAAGATGAGCGTGTCGGACGGCGCATTGCGCCAAGGCTTGCTCTACGACCTCCTTGGCCGCGTCGAGCACCGGGACATGCGCGAGGCGACGGTGAGCGAATTCGTCCGCCGCTATCACGTGGACACCGCGCAGGCCGCGCGCGTGAGGACCTTTGCCGTCCGTCTTTACGATTCCTTCGTGCCCAAGACGGAGGACAACGCCGATCGCCAGATGCTTGAGTGGGCCGCGCGCCTGTGCGAAGTGGGGCTTTCGATCGCACATGCGCAGTACCACAAGCACTCCGCGTACGTGCTCTCGAACGCCGACATGCCGGGATTCTCCCGCATGGAACAGCAGCGGCTTGCGTTGATCGTGCTCGCACACCGCGGCAAGCTCGGCAAGATGCACGATGCGGGCCTCGAGGGCACCGACTGGCTGCTGGTATTCGCGCTGCGCCTGGCCGCGCTGCTGATGCGCAGCCGGAGCGACACGCCATTGCCGCCGTTGCTCGTGGCGGGCGATGCTTCGGGTTTCACGATCGAAGTCCCCCAGGCGTGGCTGGACGAAAATCCACTCACGGGCGCCGCATTCGATTCCGAAGCCGAAACCTGGAAGGCGGTGGGCATGCGTCTGGCCGTCAGTGCGGTGTCCGAGCGGCGGGCCGCGCAGATCGCCAAGAGTGACTAGGGTTGTAACTCGCGGCGCCTAGGCAAGGTCGGGCGCAATCACTGCGCGGACCACGACCTGCTCGTCGCCGTTTCGCTCACGGCCGGTGATCCACCACACGCCGCCCTTGCGCACGCTCCAGTCGTCTTGTGTACGCGCAACGAGGTGCGCCGCCACCTGACCGAGTCCGGGCTGGTGCCCGACGATCACGACCGTGTCGCTGCCCGCACTTATACCCGCGGGCCAGCCTGCGGCGCCCAGGATGTCCGCGACCGAGGCTCCGGGCGCGAGCGACGGCACCGTCTTGAAGGGTAGGCCCAGCGCAGAGGCCGTCTGCCGGGTGCGCTCGGCCGGGCTTGCAAGCACCGTGAAGCCGGAGGGCAGCCGCGCCTTCAGCCAGTCGGCCACACGGGCCGCGTCCTTGAGTCCGCGAGGGGTGAGCTTGCGGGCGAGATCCGGCCGGCCGTCCTCGGCTTCGGCATGGCGCCACAGGATGAGATCCATTGGAGTGTCCAAGGGTTAACGACGGGGTTAACGACGGCAAATTCTGGCACGAGTCGCCCACGGCGCAATCCTTGTCGAGCGCTTGGGCGTCGGCGTTGAGGGTTCGCGGCCGACTGGGTTAAAATCCGCCCCCGGTCTTTATTACCGGAGTTTGAAACCCCAGGCGCGTAGCTCAGCTGGTTAGAGCACCACCTTGACATGGTGGGGGTCGTTGGTTCGAGTCCAATCGCGCCTACCAACACTACTGAAAAAAAGCGCGGCGCAGCCGCGTTTTTTATTTGAGTCCGAGATGCCTGCAATCCGCCTGCCCGACGGGTCGATCAAGAACTTCCCGGCACCGGTGACCGTCGCCGAGGTCGCGCAGGCGATCGGGCCTGGCCTGGCCAAGGCCGCGCTCGCGGGACGCGTCGGCGACAAGGTGGTGGACACGAGCTTCCGGATCGACACCGACGCCGACCCCGCGATCATCACCGATCGCGATGCCGAGGGTGTCGCAGTCATTCGCCATTCGACGGCCCACTTGCTGGCGCATGCGGTGAAGGAACTTTTCCCCGATGCGCAGGTGACCATCGGGCCGGTCATCGAGAATGGCTTCTACTACGATTTCTCCTACAAGCGGCCCTTCACGCCCGAGGATCTTGTCGCGATCGAAAAGCGCATGGGCGAGATCGCCAAGCGCGACTTGCCGGTTGCGCGCACAGAGATGCCGCGGGACGACGCGGTAAAGTTCTTTCGCGATCACGGCGAGGCGTACAAGGCCGAAATCATCGCGTCGATTCCGTCGAACGAGCCGATTTCGCTCTACGGTCAGGGCGACTTCATCGACCTTTGCCGCGGGCCGCACGTGCCTTCGACCGGCAAGCTCAAGGTCTTCAAGCTCATGCGCCTGGCCGGCGCTTACTGGCGCGGCGACTCGAAGAACGAGATGCTTCAGCGCATCTACGGCACTGCGTGGGCAAAGAAGGAAGACCAGGACGCGTACCTCAAGATGCTCGAGGAGGCGGAGAAGCGCGACCACCGGCGCCTCGGCAAGCAGCTCGACCTCTTCCACATGCAGGAGGAGGCGCCGGGACTCGTGTTCTGGCATCCCAAGGGATGGACCGTCTGGCAGCAGGTCGAGCAGTACATGCGCCGCGTCTATCTCGAGAACGGCTACCAGGAAGTGCGCTGCCCGCAGATCCTCGACCGCAGCCTCTGGGAGCGGACCGGCCACTGGGAAAACTACCGCGAGAACATGTTCACCACGTCCTCGGAAAACCGCGACTACGCGGTCAAGCCGATGAACTGCCCGGGGCACATCCAGGTCTTCAACCAGGGCGTGAAAAGCTATCGGGACCTGCCGTACCGGCTGGGCGAATTCGGTTCGTGCCATCGCAACGAGCCTTCGGGCGCGCTCCACGGCCTCATGCGCGTGCGGGGATTCGTCCAGGACGACGGACACATTTTCTGCACGGAGGATCACATCCTGGCCGAATGTGAGGCGTTTACCGCGCTCCTGCAGAAGGTCTACAAGGATTTCGGCTTTACCGAGGTGATCTACAAGGTCGCAACCCGTCCGGTCAAGCGCATTGGCGCCGACGAGTTGTGGGACAAGGCCGAGGCCGCGCTCATGGAGTCGCTGCGCCGGTCGGGAATCGATTACACGGTGTCGCCGGGCGAGGGCGCCTTCTACGGTCCCAAGATCGAGTATTCGCTCAAGGACGCCATCGGCCGCGTTTGGCAATGCGGGACGATCCAGGTCGATTTCTTCATGCCCGAGCGATTAGGCGCGGAATACGTCGGCGAGGACAACGCTCGTCACGTCCCCGTCATGCTGCACCGGGCAATCGTCGGGTCCATGGAGCGCTTCATGGGCATCCTGATCGAAAACTTCGCGGGCGCTTTTCCCCTTTGGCTGGCGCCGGAGCAGGTCATCGTCATGAATATTTCCGAACACCAGGCGGACTATGCCGGAGCGGTCACTACAGCCTTGCGCAGCGCTGGCTGGCGGGCGGTTTCGGATTTGCGAAACGAAAAAATTTCCTATAAAATACGAGAACATAGCCTGCAGAAGGTCCCTTACCAGCTGGTTGTCGGGGACAAGGAAAAGCAGGCGGGTACGGTGGCCGTGCGCACGCGCGGCGGTGAGGACCTCGGGGCCATGAAACTCGAAGACTTCACCGCACGTCTCCAAAAGGAGTCGAGCGCGTAGACACGGCCGCGATTTTTTTCACGCAGCCGGTTGGCTGCACCGGTCAGTGCGGCGACCGGAAAAGGTGCCGCCACTAGAGGAGTTTGCACACATCGCACTCGACAGCAAGGCGCAACGTCTGAATGCCCAGATCACCGCTCCCGAGGTCCGCCTCGTGGGGGAAGAAGGCGAGCAACTCGGCATCGTGACCATAGTGGACGCGATGCGGATGGCGGAGGAAAAGGAAATCGACCTCGTGGAAATCGCCCCGATGGCCGTTCCTCCGGTGTGCAAGCTCATGGACTTCGGGAAGTTCAAGTACCGCGAGCAGAAGAAAGCGCACGAAGCAAAGCTCAAGCAGAAGCAGATCCAGGTCAAAGAGGTCAAGTTTCGTCCCGGCACCGATGAGGGCGACTACAAGATCAAGCTGAGGAACCTGATCCGCTTCCTGGAAGAAGGCGACAAGACGAAGATCACGTTGCGTTATCGCGGCCGGGAGATGGCGCACCAGGAATTCGGCGTAAGGCTGCTCGAGCGGATCAAGGCCGATCTCGAGCCGTACGGGGTAGTGGAAAACTTCCCAAGGATGGAAGGCCGCCAGATGGTCATGGTGCTGGGGCCGAAGAAAAAGGACATCAAGGTAGCGGCGCCGCAGAAACCAAGGGCGCCGAAACCGCCGAGGCCCGAAGGGGCTCCGGCACAAGCGGACAAGGCAGAAGAACAGAAGCCCGCGTCAGCTTAGTCAGGCTTACCTCGCAAAAAAGCTGCGAGGAAGGCAGGCTTACCTCGCAAAAGAGCTGCGAGGAAGGCGCAAGAGCAGCACCCCCGCGGGACACCGCGGGACAAAAGTGACCACCGGGTATCAAGCGCTCGCGTAGTGAGCCACCTGGCGTCATGTTAAAAAAGCGGGAGCATTCATGCCCAAGATGAAAACGAAGAAGAGCGCCTCGAAGCGGTTCAAGGTGCGCGGCTCAGGCAGCATCAAGCGCGGCAGCGCCAACCTGCGCCACATCCTCACCAAGAAGTCCACCAAGCGTAAGCGTCATTTGCGCGGCGGGACGTCCATCCATGAGAGCAACCTGGCTTCAGTCAAAGCCATGCTGCCCTACTCAGGTTAAGGAGAGGAAAAATGCCAAGAGTCAAACGTGGTGTAACGGCGCACGCGCGCCACAAGAAAGTCCTCGACCTCGCCAAGGGGTTCCGCGGCCGCCGGAAAAACGTATTCCGCATAGCCAAGGAAGCGGTGATGAAGGCGGGGCAGTACGCCTACCGGGATCGCCGCAACAAGAAGCGCACGTTCCGCGCTCTGTGGATAGCGCGCATCAACGCGGCGGTTCGCCAGCACGGGATGACGTACAGCGTATTCATGAACGGCCTCAAGAAAGCCAACATCGAGATCGACCGCAAGATGCTTGCGGACATCGCGGTGCTCGACAAGCCGGCGTTTGCTAAGATCGCCGGACAGGTCAAGGCCAACCTCGGGGCCTGACCCAGCGGACGTGACGCAACAAAAAGCGAGGGCGACCCCCTCGCTTTTTGTTTGTACACATGCAAAACCTCGAAGACATCGTCGGCAGGGCCCTCCGCGAGTTCGAAGCCGCGCCTGATCCCGCGTCGCTCGAGAACGCGAAGGCGCGTTACCTGGGCAAAGCCGGCGAGCTGACGGCGCTCTTAAAGGGGTTGGGCGCCCTCGCGCCCGAAGAGCGCAAGCTGGCCGGCGCAAGCATCAACGTTGCAAAGGCGGGTCTCGAGAACGCGCTTGAAGCATGCCGATCGGGCTTGGCCGATGCCAAAATGAACCTGCGCCTGGCAGAGGAAGCGCTCGATGTCACGCTTCCGGGCCGTGGCCGCACGCCGGGTGGCATCCATCCGGTGACCCGGACGTGGCAGAGGATCGAAGAGATCTTCCGTTCGATCGGCTTCGACGTGGCCGACGGCCCGGAAATCGAAACGGATTGGTATAACTTCACCGCCCTGAACAACCCGGAGAATCATCCCGCGCGCTCGATGCAGGACACGTTCTACGTCGACGCAAAAGACTCATCGGGCCTGCCACTCCTTTTGCGAACGCACACAAGCCCGATGCAGGTGCGCTACGCCCGCACGCACAAGCCGCCGATCAAGGTGATCGCGCCCGGGCGCACTTATCGCGTCGACTCGGACGCGACCCACTCGCCGATGTTTCACCAGGTCGAAGGATTGTGGATCGACGAGCACATCAGCTTCGCCGACCTCAAGGGCGTGTACACGGATTTCCTGCATCGCTTCTTCGAAACCGAAGACCTTCTCGTGCGCTTCCGGCCGTCGTATTTTCCCTTTACCGAACCCTCGGCCGAAATCGACATGCAGTTCGCCGACGGCCCCTTCAAGGGACGCTGGTTGGAGATTTCGGGGTCCGGACAAGTCCACCCTTCGGTGGTGCGCAACTTCGGCCTCGACCCGGAGCGCTATATCGGCTTTGCTTTCGGCTCCGGGCTCGAGCGGCTGACGATGCTGCGCTACGGGATTGACGACCTGCGCCTGTTCTTCGACGGCGACCTGCGCTTCCTGAAGCAGTTTTAGCATGCTGATCCCACAAAGCTGGCTGCGCTCATTTGTCGATTCCGGTCTCGAGACCGAGGCGCTCGCGCACCTGTTGACCATGTCGGGCCTCGAAGTGGAATCCTGTTCGCCGGTCGCGCCAGCTTTTACCGGCATCGTTGCCGCAGAAATCCTCACGGTCGAGAAGCACCCCAACGCGGACAAACTCTCCGTATGCAGCGTCAAGGCTGGCGAGGGCCCGCCCTTGCAGATAGTCTGCGGCGCGCCGAACGTGCGTGCGGGCATGAAGGCGCCGCTCGCGCTTGTGGGCGCAAAGCTCCCGGGCCTGGAAATCAAGGCTGCGAAAATGCGCGGCCTGGAGAGCCAGGGCATGTTGTGCTCGGCGCGCGAATTGGGCATGTCCGAGGACCACAGTGGGCTGCTTGAATTGCCGGCGTCCGCTCAGCCCGGAACGGATGTGCGCAAGGTACTCGACCTCGACGATGTAGTGTTCGACATCAAGCTCACGCCGAACAAGGCAGACTGCCTTTCGGTGCTCGGGGTCGCGCGTGAAGTGGCCGCGCTGACGCAATCGAAGCTCACGCCGCCGTCTATCGAACCGGTTGCGGCCCGCAACGACTCGAAACTGCCCTTCCGGATCACCGATGCGGAAGGGTGCGGAAGGTTTGCGGGACGCGTGATCCGCAACGTGAATGCCAAGGCGCCCACGCCCGACTGGATGAAGCAGCGGCTTGAGAGGGCGGGCCAGCGATCCATCTCCGCGCTCGTCGACGTCACGAATTTCGTCATGCTCGAAATGGGCCGGCCGTTGCATGTCTACGACCAGGACAAGCTTACCGGCGGCATCGATGTTCGCTGGGGCCGCAAGGGCGAGAAGATCAAGCTGCTGAACGAGCAGACGGTGGACGTGGATGAAACGGTCCTCTGCATCACCGACGGCTCGGGGGTGATCGGCCTGGGCGGCATCATGGGCGGTGATTCCACGAAAGCGGACCTTGAGACGAAGAACATCTTCCTCGAGTCGGCCTTCTTTTTCCCGGATGCAATCGCAGGACGCGCAAGGCGCTACAACTTTTCTTCGGACGCCTCGCATCGCTTCGAGCGGGGCGTGGACTTCAACAACAACGTGCCGGGCATCGAGCGGGCGACCCGGCTCGTGCTTGAGATCTGCGGCGGGGAGCCGGGACCGACGATCGACCTCGTCGAGAAGCTTCCCGAGCGCAAGCCGGTGAAGCTGCGTGTTGCGCGCGCACAGAAAATCATCGGCGTGCCGGTCCCGGCCGGCGAGATGGCGGATATCTTTACGCGCCTCGGGTTGCCTTTTACGGGCGACGGGGAGGCGTTCGTCGTGACGCCGCCTTCGTATCGGTTCGACCTCCAGATCGAGGAAGATCTCATTGAGGAAGTGGCTCGCGTGTACGGGTTCGAGAAGATTCCCGCGCGTCCTCCGGCGGCCCCGGCGGCCATGCGTGCGGACTCCGAGTCCCACCGCTCGTTGCATGCGATCCGCGCGCAGGTTGCCGCTCGCGACTACCAGGAAGTAGTCAACTTCACGTT
This sequence comes from Pseudomonadota bacterium, assembly GCA_025352885.1. Lineage (GTDB taxonomy): Bacteria > Pseudomonadota > Gammaproteobacteria > Burkholderiales > SG8-39 > SZAS-79. Next base: position 33,771 of record JANXRZ010000203.1, read on the forward strand.
CGTCGATCCGGCCTGGGAAGCGGACTTCGTCGGCAACGCCGCGCCGATCCGGTTGCTCAATCCGATCGCAAGCCACCAGTCGGCCATGCGCAGCACGCTGATCGGTGGTCTCGTAGAAAACATCCGTTACAACATGGCGAGGAAGCAGACTCGCGTGCGTGTGTTCGAAATCGGCCGCGCTTTTTTGCGTGACGGTTTGGTAACCGACGGTGACTTCGCCGTGGCCGGATTCGCCCAGCCCATGCGGCTTGCCGCCGCTGCTTGCGGGCCGGCAGAAGATGAGCAGTGGGGCCTGCCCGCCCGGCCGGTCGATTTTTTCGACCTCAAGGCCGACGTCGAAGCGCTGACCTGGCCGCGGTTCGCACGGTTCGAGGCCTCCCCTCATCCGGCCCTCCATCCGGGGCGGTCCGCGCGCGTGCTGCTGGACGGTAAGGCGGTCGGCTGGCTTGGCGAACTCCATCCCCGCTGGCAATCGAAATACGAACTCTCGTGTCCCGCGGTCGTATTCGAGCTTGACGCCGGAGCCCTCCGGGAGGTGCCGATCCCACGTCCGACGGAGCCCTCGCGCTTCCCGCCGGTGGTGCGCGACCTGGCGGTTCTGGTGGATGCCGGGTTGCAGGCCCAGGCGGTGCTGGACGCGCTGGAAGAGGGTAGGCCGGCCATCGTCCGCTCCGTCCGCCTGTTCGACTTATACCTTGGCAAAAGCCTGCCCGCAAACCGAAAAAGCCTTGCGTTCCGGATAGTTATGCAAGATACTCAAAAAACACTCACAGATGCCGAGGTCGATTCGGCCGTCGCTCGGATGGTCGAATTGCTGGGGGCGCGTTTTGGCGCAACCCTGCGTTCATAAAGAAGATTCAGGGAGCAGTGATGACTTTGACCAAGGCCGAACTCGCCGACCTGCTTTTCGAGAAAGTGGGGCTCAACAAACGCGAAGCCAAAGACATGGTCGAAGCCTTTTTCGAGGAAATTCGAGGCGCCCTTGAGCGGGGCGAAAGCGTCAAACTGTCGGGCTTTGGCAACTTCCAGCTGCGGGACAAGCCGCAGCGGCCCGGACGCAATCCGAAGACCGGAGAAGAGATCCCCATCAGTGCCCGCCGAGTCGTCACTTTTCACGCCAGCCAGAAGCTGAAGGCCATGGTCGAAAAGTCACGCGATGGCAATGGATCCGAACCGCAAGAAGGCTGACCTCCCGCCGATCCCGGCAAAGCGCTACTTCACGATCGGTGAAGTGAGCGAACTTTGCGGGGTGAAGCCGCATGTGCTGCGTTATTGGGAGCAGGAGTTCACGCAGCTGAAGCCCGTCAAGCGGCGCGGCAATCGGCGTTACTACCAGCATCACGAAGTGCTCCTCATTCGTCGGATCCGCGAGCTCCTATACGAGGAAGGCTTCACCATCAGCGGCGCCCGCAATCGGCTTGACGACGTGTACTCGCAGGGCCGCGAGGCTGCGCGCGCGGAGGCCGCGGAGCGCTCCGAGGCCAAGACCAACGGCAATGGCCGCGGCAAGGTCGATCTCGTGTTTCTGCGAAGGGAATTGCAGGAGATCGTCGATACGCTCGGCGAGAAGGCGCCTGGCGAGCCGGAAGAGCCGGCTAATGGCGCCGCCCTGCACTAAAAGTCTGCGGGACCCCCTCTGATATAATCCGCGCCCTCGGGGCGTAGCGCAGCCTGGTAGCGTACCTGCATGGGGTGCAGGTGGTCGGAGGTTCAAATCCTCTCGCCCCGACCAATATATTCAATAAGTTATATCAGATGACGAAGCCGACGCAAGTCGGCTTTTTTGTTTACGTGACACCCTACGTGACACGTTGGCAATTCCTTGGGGTGGGTCCGGCGTTCGGGAGGAGCGCTCGGCGCTCGCCCGTTCGGCGTGCCGCGCCGCCCGATCTACGCTCGCCGGGCCGCAAGCCGCGCTCCGAGTGGTGGAGGGCGGGGGCTCATAGGGCGCGTGATGTTTGTACATCTGGCGTTCGCGTTCAGTGTGCGGCCGACCCAAGTGCGGAACCG